>JBOHZO010000001.1:0-11808 GCA_050738555.1 Steroidobacteraceae bacterium
TCGTGGCCGCAACCGGCGCAGAGCGTGGACATGCTGCCTTCGTAGTCTCGGCGGTTCAGCCCGAGCGCGTTCTTCGGCAGTCCGGGATTCGCGACCTTCGGCTTGGCGATGAAACTCATGCGGCAACTCCCCGAGCGAGCGCCTTGTTGACGCCATCGATTATGCAGGCCGCCGGCATCGGCAGGCCGTTGTAGTACAAGATCGAGCGCAGCTTCTGCTTGTCGACTGCGGTCTCGAGGGTCAGCAAGGCGCGCAATTGCGCGTCGCGGTTCTGCTCGACGACGAAAATCGTCTGATGCGCGGCGAGAAAGTCTTCCACTTCCGCGCCGAACGGGAATCCACGCACGCGCAGGTAGTCGATCGCGACACCGGATTTGCGAAGCGTCGCAAGGGCCTCGCGCACCGGCGCGTCGCAGGAGCCGAGGCTCACGATCGCGGCCGCGGCGCCGCGGCCGTCGGCGACCGCTGGCGGCACGTGCTTCGCGGCCGTGCGGAACTTCCGTCCCAGGCGATCGAGCACGTCCTGATACTCGGCCGAATCCTCGGTGTAGGTACCCGACCGGTTGTGACCGGAACCGCGCGTGAAATACGAGGCCTTGGGGCTGATCCCGGGTAGCGTCCGGTACGGAATGCCGTCGCCGTCCGGATCGAGGTAGCGCTGGAAATTCGGTAGCCCGGCGATCTGATCCGGGCTCAGCATCTTGCCGCGGTCCGGGCGATAGCCGTCGTCCCAGCGCAACTTCGGCGCCATCCAGTCGTTCATGCCGATGTCGAGATCGAGCAGGACGAACACCGGGGTCTGCAGCCGCTCCGCGAGGTCGAAGGCCTGCACCGCCATCTGGAAGCATTCCTCGGGCGAGTCGGGAAAGAGCAGCACATGACGCGTGTCGCCGTGCGAGGCGTAGGCGCAGGCCAGCAGGTCGCATTGCTGTGTCCGTGTCGGCAATCCGGTCGACGGGCCGGCGCGTTGCACGTCGAATACGACGGCCGGCACCTCCGCGTAGTACGCGAGGCCGATGAATTCTTCCATCAGCGAAATGCCGGGTCCGCTGGTCGGAGTGAACGCGCGGGCGCCGTTCCACGATGCGCCGATTACGATCCCGATCGCGGCGAGCTCGTCCTCCGCCTGCACGATCATGTAATCGCGCCGGCCGGTCTTCGGGTCCGTGCGGTGGCGCCCGCAGAAAGTGCGGAACGCGTCCATCAGCGACGTCGATGGCGTGATCGGATACCAGGCGCCGACCGTGGCGCCGGCGTACACGCAGCCGAGCGCGGCGGCCGTGTTGCCGTCGATCATCACGTGCCCGCCGGTTCGGTCCATGCGCTCGACCCGCGTCGGCAGCGGACATTCGAAATGCTCCTTCGCGTAGCGATAGCCGATCTCGATCGCCTTCATGTTGGATTCGACGAGCGCCGGCTTTTTCGCGAACGTCTCGCCGAGGAGTCCGCGAATGACCTCGAGGTCAAGACCGATGAGCGCCGCGAGAGCTCCCGCATACATGATGTTCTTCATCAGCGTACGGGCGCGAGGGCCCTCGAAGTGCTCGTTGCAGAGCTCGGCGAACGGCACGCCGAAGGTCCTGATGTCGTCCCGCGAGAGCAGCGAGTTGCGTGGCCAGGTCGAGTCGTAGAGCAGGCATCCACCCGCGGCGACCTCGCGCACGTCGCGTGAGTAGGTCTCGGCGTTCATCGCAACCATGATGTCCACGCGCCCGGAGCGCGCGCGCCAGCCCTCGCGCGTGACGCGTATCTCGTACCAGGTGGGCAGGCCCTGGATGTTGGACGGAAAGAAATTCTTCCCGACGACAGGCACGCCCATCCGGAAGATCGCCTTCATGATCAGCGAATTAGCGCTCGCAGACCCCGACCCGTTGACGTTGGCGAACTTGAGGGTGAAGTCGTTTACGCGCGGCGCACTGCTTTTGCGCTCTGGCATCTGGCTTCTTCCTCAGCGTATGGAATCTTGATCCAGGACTTCTGCATTTCCCATGCATCGGTCGGGCAGCGCTCGGCGCACAGCCCGCAGTGGACGCAGAGGTCCTCGTCCTTGACCATCACGCGCCCGGTCTGAACGAGAGGCTCGGAAACGAGCAGCGCCTGGTCCGGATTCCGGCGCGGAGCTTTGAGTCGCTTGAGCAGATCCGCCTCGTCGCCATTCGCCGTGATCGTGAGGCAATCAGTCGGGCAGATGTCGATGCAGGCGTCGCACTCGATGCAGAGCTTCGCGTGGAACACGGTCTGGATGTCGCAATTGAGACAGCGGCCGACTTCCTCGGCGGCGCGATCCGCATCGAAGCCGAGCTCGACCTCGATGTTGAGCTGCTTGAAGCGCTCCTTCAGGCTCACGTGCGGCATCAGGCGGCGCACATTTGCGTCGTATTCGTTCTTGTACGACCACTCGTGCATGCCGACCTTGCGGCTTTGCAGGTTGAGTCCGCGCGGCAGGCGCTCAGTGAGCGGTTCGCCCGCGCAATGCTTGTGAATCGAGATCGCCGCCTGGTGGCCGTGCTCGACCGCCCAGATGATATTCTTCGGCCCGAATGCTGCGTCGCCGCCGAAGTAGACGCCCTTGCGCGTGGACTCGAAGGTGACCGGATCGACCTTCGGCACGTCCCACTTGTCGAACTCGATCCCGAGGTCGCGCTCGACCCATGGAAAAGCGTTCTCCTGGCCAATCGCGAGAATCACGTCGTCGCAGGGAATGAACACTTCCTCGACCACGCGCTGGCTCCTGATCTCGGCCCCTGCCATCTCGTATTCGAGGCGGTCGAAGGCCATGCCCTTGAGCTTGCCACCCTCGACGACGAAGGCATTCGGCGCGTGGTTGACGATGATCTCGACGTTTTCCTCCTCCGCATCCTCGAGCTCCCACTCGGAAGCCTTGAAGAAGCCGCGGGGCTTGCGTGCCATCACCTTGACGCTCTTCGCGCCGAGCCTGAGCGACGTGCGGCAGCAATCCATCGCGGTGTTGCCGACGCCGATGATGAGCACGCGCTCGCCGATCGAATCGATGTGCTCGAAGGCGACCGACTCGAGCCACGCGATGCCGATGTGGATGCGATCCGATTCCTTGCGGCCGGGCAGTTGCAGTTCCTTGCCTTTTGGCGCGCCGGTGCCGACGAACACCGCGTCGAATCCGCCGGAATTCAAGAGCTCGCGCATGCTCGCGACCGGCGAGCCGAGGCGGAGATCCGCGCCCATCCCGACGATGTAGCCGATCTCTTCGTCCAGCACCGGCGCGGGCAGGCGGAACGAGGGAATGTTGGTACGCATCAGTCCGCCCGCGATCGCAAACTGCTCGAAGATCACGACCTCGTAGCCGATCGGCAGCAGGTCATTAGCCACGGTGAGAGTTGCCGGACCCGCGCCGATGCAGGCAATGCGCTTGCCGTTCTTCCGCGCCGGCGCCTGCGGCAGGCGGCTCGTGATGTCGTCGCGCAGGTCCGCCGCGACGCGCTTCAGGCGGCAGATCGCCACGGGCTTTTCCTCGACACGCCGGCGCCGGCAGGCGGGCTCGCAGGGCCGGTCGCAGACGCGGCCGAGAATGCCCGGGAAGACATTCGACTCGCGATTGACCATGTAGGCATCCGAATAGCGGCCCTGCGCGATCAGACGGATGTATTCGGGCACGTCCGTGTGCGCGGGGCATGCCCACTGACAGTCCACCACCTTGTGGTAGTAATCGGGATCCGCCGTGTTGGTCGGTTGCATGCCGGGCCTGGCCTCGCCGTATCTCAGCCCTTCAGTATAGCGGCCGGCGGCCTCGCCCCGGCGGGCGCGCGGGGCGATGCCTGGCCGAGATCGACCAGTTTCACGATGCGCATTGCGGTTTCGAGCGCGCGCAGGCCGTCCTCGCC
Source organism: Steroidobacteraceae bacterium (assembly GCA_050738555.1). GTDB lineage: Bacteria > Pseudomonadota > Gammaproteobacteria > Steroidobacterales > Steroidobacteraceae > SCUD01. Next base: position 3,858 of record JBOHZO010000001.1, read on the forward strand.
GGACACGACCGGCCGGCCACCCTGTTCGGCGGCGTCGAGAAAGGCCTCGATTTCCGCCAGCAGCGCATCGCCCGGGTCGAAACTCCGTTCCTGCAAGTCCACTTTCGGCATCGCGCCCTCTTCGATCACGGCGGGCCGGCGTACGACGGTCAGGAGCTTCTGCTGCAGATCGATCGAGAGGTAGGCGTCGGCCTGGAAAACGCGAAGCTTCCGCTCCGCCTTCATGCTGATGCGGCTTGCCGTGACGTCGGCGACGCAACCGTTGGCAAATCGGATGCGCGCATTCGCGATGTCGATTTCGTCGGTGAAAACCGGCGCGCCGACCGCGTCGATCGACACGATCGGCGATCGCACGATGTGTTCAATCAGGTCGATGTCGTGGATCATCAGGTCGAGCACCACGCTGACGTCGGTGCCGCGCGGCTTGAAAGGCGCAAGCCGGTTTGATTCGATGAAACGAGGATTGTCCAGTTCGCTCGCGGCGGCGACGATTACCGGATTGAAGCGCTCGAGATGGCCGACCTGCAACACGCGCCCGGCCGCGGCCGCCAGCGCGATCAGTTCGCGCGCTTCCTCCGCGGTTGTCGTGATCGGCTTCTCGACCAGCACGTGCACGCCGGCTTTCAGGAGGTCGCGCGCGACCGCGTGATGCAGCGCCGTCGGCGTGGCGATGCTGACCGCGTCCACGCGCCCGAGCAGCTCGCGATGATCGGCGTGGGCGGCGACGCCGAGCTCGGCGGACACGCGCTCGCGCGCTTCCGGCGACGGATCGGCGATTCCGACGAGTTCGCAGCGCGCGAGTCCCGCGTATTTCTGGGCGTGGAAGCGGCCGAGGTAGCCGGCGCCGACGACGGCGCAGCGCAGTCGCGTCATGTCGCGGACAGTATAGCGGCTTGCCCCGGTGCGGCCCGCGGCTCAGACTGGCGCTGATGGCCTGGAAGGACCCCACTGCCAACTGGTTCGCCGGGCTGTCGCCAACCTGGCGCCGGGAGCTCAGGATTGCGGCCCTGTGGTTCGGCTTCGGCCTCCTCGTCATGCCGTTTCTGATCTATCTCGCGGGCGTGCTGACGCTCGGCCCGTACCAGGGCGGCCTGCTCGCGTTTCTCGGGTCCCTGTACGTCTCGTTCTTCACGGCGACGCCCACGGCCTGGCTCCTGGTCGGCGGGCCGTACCTGCTGTTCACCGCCGTGCGCTTGCTGACGCGGCCGCTTCGCCGCGCTCGCTGAAACGGATCATTCCTCCGCAGGCTCCCGGCTCTTTGCACTCTTCTCGCGTACCGCGCGAAATTCATTGCCTTCGTACCATGCGGGCCAGGTCTCGCCCGTCGCGATGCGCGCGCCGACCTCGAACAAGAGCCGCAGGTCCTCGATCGAGCCGCTGACGTCCCATGACTCCTCGTACTCGTCGTCGGGCTTGTGGTAGCGCTTTGCCATGTATTCTTCGAGCAGTTCCTTGCCGGCGCCTTCCGGCCGGTCGCGCAGCGCGGTGCCCGACTTGATGTACAACGCCGGAACGCCGGCCTTGGCAAAAGCGAAGTGATCGGAACGGTAGAAGTAGCCGGCCTCCGGCCGCCGGTCCGGAGTCAGCGTCCGTTTCTGCGACTTGGCCGCCGCGGCCAGCAGGTCCTCGAGCTCGGATGCGCCGAATCCGATCACCTCGACGTCTTTCGCCCGGCCCAGTGGATTCATGGCATCGATGTTGATCACCGCCGCCGTCTTTTCCAGCGGCACGAGCGGATGCCTGGCGTAGAACTCCGAGCCGATCAGACCCGACTCTTCCGCCGTTACGGCGATGAACAGGATCGAGCGCGACGGGCCCGGCAGCAGTTCGCGAAAGCCGCGCGCGATCGTAAGGATGCCGGCTACGCCGGTCGCGTTGTCAACGGCACCGTTGTAAATGCGATCCCCGACCGGCTCGTCGGCGACGCCGAGGTGATCCCAGTGGGCGACGTAGATGATGTACTCGTCGGGCCGATCCTTGCCCGGCATCACGCCCGCGACATTCGGCGAGCGCAGGCGCCGAATCGAGTTCCTGACGCTGCCTGTCGCCGTCACGCCGAGCGGCACGGGCTTGAACCCGCGCTCGACCGCGGCGGCTTCCATTGCCGCCAGGTCCTGCCCGGCGAGCTCGACAATCTGGCGCGCGCGTGCGTGCGTAACCCACCCCTCGAGCGCCGCGCGGTCCGCGTTCCCATCGGCGGCTTCGGCGTAGAACTGCGGCCCCGTCCAGCTGTTCCTGACGACGCCCCAGTCGTAGGATGCCGGCGCAGTGTCGTGGATGATGATCGCCGCGGCCGCGCCCTGACGCGCCGCTTCCTCGAACTTGTAGGTCCAGCGGCCGTGATACGTCATGGCCTTGCCGCGAAACAGCGTTTCCTCGCCGGTCACGAAACCGGGGTCGTTCACGAGGATGAGCGCAGTCTTACCGCGCATGTCGATGCCCGCATAATCATTCCATCCGTATTCGGGCGCGACAATGCCATAGCCCACGAAGACGACCTCGCTCTCGGCGATCGAGGATTCGGGGCGGACTCTCGTCGTATTGAGCACCATGTCGTCGCCTTGCGCGGGCGCCACGCTGCCCGCGCCTCTTCTGAACGACAATTTCGGCTCGCTCGCGGTGATCTCGACCAGTCCGACTTCCTGGCGAAATCCACCGCCACTCGCAGGCTGCAGGCCGGCCTCGACGAATTGCTCCTCAAGGTACTCGATCGTGCGGCGCTCGCCGTCCGTGGCCGGACTGCGGCCCTGCATCGCGTCGGACGCGAGGGCTGCAATCAGGCCGCGATAGGTCTTTTCGTCGATGGCGGTGGCGGCCTTCTTGAGCATCTTGTCGTCCGCACTGAAGGCGCCGAGCGAGAGCGCCGCCGCCGCGGAAATGAACAGCAGCCGGATCGGGATGTCGTAATGCCGCATGCGTACCCCTGTCCTAAGTATTGCCGACGGGCCAGTAGTACCAGCCGATCGCGAAGATGCCGAGCCACAGCACTCCCTGGGCGAGCCAGCGCCAGGGCCGTTCCCGCTGCAGTCCTACAAAGGCCGCGCCCGCCACGGCCGCGAGCACCGCAAAAAGGCCCGCCGAGACGAGCAAGCCGGGATACTCGCGCGCGATCTCCGGTCGCTGGCCGGCTGTCAGCGCGAAAATGACCGCGATCATGGCGAGGACGAGCGCAATGGACGCCGCGGAGCCCAGGACGACACCCGTCAGGAACCCCAGAGGTCTCATCAAGTCTCCCCCTGAGCGTGACGCCGGTACTTGAACCCGCGCCCGCCCGCCCATAGCCTGTCACGACCGGGTGCGGCCCCTGGGGGCCGCGAAGGAGCAGTTTAACCCCATGACACCCTGGCTCAGAGCGCCAACCTCCCCCCGGCTGCGCCTCCTCGTGGCGGTGTTCCTCGCCGTGGGCGTCTTCGTGCTCGCAGGCTCGGGCCCGGACCGCGCACCGCTCGCCCCCGGAATCGCCCCCGCGATCGCATCTACCGGCGACCTGGTCGCGAGCGAGCGCCATCGCCGCGTGATGCGGCTCGTCTCCGAGGTGGTCGAGCGGCAGCACTATCGGCAGGCGGCACTCGACGACGAGATGTCATCGCAGATCTACGAGCGCTACCTCGAGGCGCTGGATGCGAGCCGCAGCTACCTCCTCGCATCCGACATCGCGGATTTCGAGCGCCTCCGCTACCGGCTCGACGACGCGATCGAAGAGGCGGACGCGGCGCCCGCATTCGAGATCTTCACGCGCTACCAGCAGCGCAACCGCGAGGTCCTGCGACTCGCGATCGGGCTCCTCGATGTCGAGCCCGATTTCACGCTCAACGAGTCCTTCCGCTTCGACCGCACGGACGAAGGCTGGCCGGCCTCGGAAGCCGAGCTGCACGAGCTGTGGCGCAAGCGCGTCAAGAACGATGCCTTGTCCCTCCTGCTTGCCGGCAAGACCTGGCCGGAAGCGAGCGAGACCCTGCGCAAGCGCTACGAGCGCGTCGCGAAGCGCATCGAGCAGATCACGGCGGACGACGTGTTCGAGACCTTCATGAATGCGTACTCGCACGTCTACGATCCGCATTCAAATTACCTGTCGCCGCGGGATTCCGAGGAATACAACATCGCCATGAGCCTCTCGTATGAGGGGATCGGTGCGTCTTTGCAGCTCGTCGACGACCACGTGACGATTATGAACGTGCTGCCCGGCGGGTCCGCGGCCGCATCGACCGAGATCAAGGTCGGCGATCGCATCACCGCGGTCGCCCAGGGTGCTACCGGCGCCATGACCGATGTCGTGGGCTGGAGGCTCGACGACGTCGTGCAGTTGATCCGCGGCCCGGTGAATTCCGTGGTCCGGCTGCAGATTCTCCCGAGCGGCGCGACGCCCGGCACGACCGAGACGCAGCTCACGCTCAAACGCGCCAAGATCACGCTCGAATCTCAGGCGGCGCAGAAGAAAAACCACACCCTGCACCGAGGCGAGCGCGACCTCCGGATCGGCGTCATCGCGGTTCCGAGTTTCTACCAGGATTTCCAGGCCCGGATGAAAGGCGATGCGGACTACCGCAGCACCACGCGGGACGTGCGTCGCCTGATCAATGAGCTGCAGGCCGAACGGATCGACTCGCTCGTCATCGACCTGCGTGACAACGGCGGCGGGCATCTTTCGGAGGCGACGAGCCTCGTCGGACTCTTCGTCGAGCGCGGCCCGGTCGTGCAGCTGCGCGAAACGAGCGGCCGCATCGAGGTTCTCGACGATCCGGAGCCGGGCGTCGCCTGGCAAGGGCCGCTCGTGGTGCTCGTCAATCGCGCGAGCGCCTCCGCTTCGGAAATTTTCGCCGGCGCGATCCAGGACTACCAGCGCGGTCTCGTCGTGGGCCAGCAGACCTATGGCAAGGGCTCGGTGCAGAATCTGTATCCGCTCGATCGCTATGCGCTCGGGCCGAAGGCCGGCTTCGGCCAGCTCACCGTGACGATCGGAAAGTACTACCGGGTTACCGGCGACAGCACGCAGCATCGCGGGGTCGAGCCGGACATCACGCTGCCCTCGCTCCTCGACATCGATGCCATCGGCGAAAGCACGCGCGAGAGCGCCCTCCCCTGGGATCGCATCAATGCCGCGCGCTTCACGCCCGAACCTGCGGAGCTGCCCGTCGTTTCACAGATCGCACGCGTGCACGAAGAGCGGATCGCCAACAATCCGGACTTCGTCGCATTCCAGGGCGACCTGGACGCGCTCCAGCAGCTTCGCAGCCAGCGCGATCTCTCGCTGAACCTCGCGAAGCGCCGCGCCGAGCGCGATGCCATCGACGCCGAGCGCCTCAAGCGCGAAAATGCGCGCCGGGCGGCTCGTGGACTCGCGCCGCTCGCGAGTGTCGGCGCGCTGGAGAATGCCGAGGCACCGGATGCCGTCCTGGATGAGGCCGTCGAGATTGCGGCCGACGCAGCGGAACTGCCGCTGACACAGGAACCGGCACAGCTCAGCTGATCCATCCGCCGACTCGCTGTTTTACCCATTAATCCAACCGCTTACGCTTCGGCGTAATTCTTTAGTGTTATACTTGACTACAACACTAAGGAACCGTAGCATAGCGCCCATCTGATCCCGGGAGCGGACTGCGATGCGCACTGAATCCAGAATCCTCGTCATCGCCACTGCGCTGACCCTCGCGGCCTGCGGCAACGCCGACGGCAAGAGCGCGGGCAAGGATGGCAAGGAAGAGCTGCCGGCAGTACCAGTCGAGGTCGCAGCCACGCAGCGCGCCGAAATGGCGGCGATCTATACCGGCACGGCGCCGCTCGAATCCGAGCGCAAGGCCTTCGTGATGCCCAAGGTCAAGGGCGAGATCCGCCAGGTGCTGGCCGACGAGGGCGCGCGCGTGCGCGAGGGCCAGGTGCTGGCGCGGCTCGACGGCGACCAGTTGCGGCTCGAGGTCGCGCTCGCAGAAGCGACTCTGCGCAAACTCGAGCGCGACTACGAGCGCAATCTCGGGCTGCAGCAGACGGGACTCATCAGCGCAACGGCGATCGACAATCTCAAGTACGAACTGGAGGCAGCCAAGGCCACCTGGGACCTCGCGCGGCTGCAACTGTCCTATTGCGACATCCGCTCGCCGATCAACGGCACGGTCACGCAGCGCCTCGACGTGGTCAAGGTCGGCAACACGGTCACGCCCGTCGGTGGCGTGATCGAGAGTGCGGACAGCTCGCTGTTCGTCGTCGAGAATCTCGACACGCTGATCCTGCGGGTCAACGTGCCGGAACGCGAGCTTGCGAAGCTCTCCGTCGGCCAGGTCGCCGAACTCAGTTTCGACGCGGTGCCTGGCCGCAGTTTCGCGGGCGAGATCTCGCTGATCAGCCCGTACGTGGACGCCGCGACCGCGACGTTTTCAGTGCGGATCCGCGTGACCAAGACCGGCGATCTGCTGCGCCCGGGCATGTTCGCGCGGGTCGCGATCGTCTACGAGCGCAAGCCCGATGCGCTACAGATCCCGCGGACGGCGTTGCTGGACGGAGACGGCCCGCCCAAGGTGTATGTCGTGCAGGAGGGCAAGGCCGCGGAGCGCGCGGTGCAGCTCGGCCTGAGTAATGGCGCGTGGATCGAGGTCGTCAAGGGACTCAAGGACGGCGAGCAGGTGGTTGTCGTCGGCCAGGGTGCGATCAAACCGGGCGCCGCGGTCCGCGTCGTCAACGCGCCGGCAAGGCCGGCAGCGCGCACGCCTGCCGCCGTCGCAGCCGGCTGAGCGCGGGCAACGACCGATGCTGATCGTTGATTTCGCCACGCGCCGGCGCGTGACCATCCTGATGGTGACCGTCGCGGTCATCCTGTTCGGGTTCGTTTCGCTGTCGCGCCTGAAGCTCAACCTGCTGCCGGATCTGTCCTACCCGACGCTCACGGTCCGGACCGACCTGCCGGGCGCCGCCCCGCTCGAACTGGAAACCCTGATCACGCGGCCGATCGAGGAGTCGGTCGGCATCATCCGCAATGTCCGCTCGGTACGGTCGGTTTCGCGCGCCGGCCAGGCCGACGTGATCCTCGAGTTCACCTGGGGCACGGACATGGACCTCGCGGGCATCGACGTGCGCGAGAAGATCGACCTGCTGCAACTGCCGCTCGAGGCGAGCCGGCCGATCCTGCTGCGCTTTGATCCGTCCACCGAGCCGGTGATGCGCTATGCCTTCGTCGACACCGACGAATTCGCGAAGTCCTCGCCGGGCGAGACAGGAAGCGTCGCGCGGCTCAAGGGCCTGCGCCGCTTCGCCGACGACCGGCTCAAGCCCGATCTCGAATCGGTCGACGGATCGGCCGCGGTCAAGGTCAGCGGCGGCTACGAAGACGAGATCCAGGTCTTCGTCGACCAGCGCAAGCTCGCGCAGCTCAACCTGCCGATCGAGACGATCGCGGAGCGCCTGCGCGCGGAGAACGTCAACCTGTCCGGTGGGCGCCTCGAGCAGGGCACCCAGCGCTTCCTGGTCCGCACGCTGAACGAGTTCACCTCGGTGCCGCAGATGGCGGACGCGATCGTCGCCAACGTCGGCGTGAAGCCGGTCTATCTGCGCGACGTCGCGACCGTCACCAGTGGCTACAAGGACCGCGAGGCGATCACGCGGGTCGACGGGCGGGAATCGGTCGAGCTCGCGATCTACAAGGAAGGCGACGCCAACACCGTGCAGCTCGCGGCCGGCACCCGCGAGCGCATCGAGGAGCTCGGCAAGTCGCTGCCCGGCGGCACGGAATTGACGCTGGTTTACGACCAGTCGAAGTTCATTTCGTCCGCGATCGGCGAGGTGCGCGAGGCCGCCCTGATCGGCGGCCTGCTCGCCATCCTCGTCCTCTACCTGTTTCTGCGCGACGCGCGCGCGACCCTGATCACCGGTCTCGCGATCCCGGTGTCCGTGATCGGCACCTTCGTGCTCATGTACATGTTCGACCTGTCGCTCAACATCATGTCGCTCGGCGGCATCGCGCTCG
>JBOHZO010000002.1:0-16444 GCA_050738555.1 Steroidobacteraceae bacterium
GGTGGCGACGGCGCCGGCAGCGGTCCGCGGACCGGCGGCCTCGAGTCCACCGGCACGGGCGAAGGCACTGGCACCGAAGAGGCGGGCGCGCCCGAAAGCGAACAGGGTGGCGTGGGCGGCGGCGGCGCGGGCGGCCGGGGCCCGACGAGCATTCCCGCCGACATTCCGGATGGAAAGGACGACGACATCGTCGCGCGGCAGATCCGCGAGGCGGCGATGAAGGAGACGGACCCCGAATTGCGCGCGGCGCTGTGGGAGGAATACCGTCGCTACAAGAAAGGCCGCTGAGACGCGCGCCGCGAGTGTCATGGGCATGAACCGATTGTCGGCACTGGGCTTGATTTTCGCTGCAGCAGTCCTCGCGGGCGGCTGCGTCAAGGAAACGCGGCCCCTGCCGATTCTCCAGGCGACGCAGGCGACGGCCGAAATTCCGGCCGAGCAGTTGCTCGACGTCGGCGTGCACATCTTCGATCCCGGCGTGCCGAAGGAAGTCGAGGAAGACCCGGAGCTCATGGACAAGACGCGGATCTATCCCGAGATCCGCCAGGCCGAGGCGCGCTACATTGCGATGCAGCTCCGCGACACGCTCGAGGACACCGGCCACTGGGGCGCGGCGCGCGTCGTGCCGACGACCGTGCAATCCTTCGACGTCACTGTGGACGGGCGCATCGTCGAGTCGAACGGCGCCTACATCAAGCTCGAGGTGACGGTGCGGGATGCGGTCGGCCGCGTCTGGTACGAAGACCGCGAGTACGAAGGGCGTGCCGACACCCGCGCCTACAAGGACGGCTACAACTCCGGCCGCGATCCGTTCGAAAACGTCTATGTCGCGATCGCGGACGACCTGCTCGTCGCGCGCAACACGCATTCGGCCGCCGACCTCGCCAACATCCGCCGCGTCAGCGAACTGCGCTTCGCCGCCGACTTCGCGCCGGTCGCCTTCAGCCAGTACCTCGAGCAGCACAGGAAAACGGGCGAGTACAAGGTGCTGCGCCTGCCGGCGGAGGACGACGTGCTCGTCAAGCGCATCCAGCAGATCCGCGAGCGCGACTACGGCATGATCGACACGGTCAGCGAAAACTATGCCGCCTTTAGCGAGCGGCTCGAGGAGCCGTACTCGAGCTGGCGCCGCTACACCTACGACGAGATCACCGCGGAGGAGAAGCTCAAGGCGCAGGCGCGGAACCGCATGCTGATGGGCGCAGCCGCCGTCGCGGCGGCGGTCTTCGTGCCCGACAGCTGCTCGAGCAACAACTGCGCGCGCGTTGCGGATGCCGCGCGTTACGGCGCGGTGGCCGGCGGCGTCGCGGCGGTTATCAGCGGCTATCGCAAGCGCGAGGAAGCCAAGATCCACACCGAGTCCATCAAGGAAATCTCGGGCTCGTTCCAGAGCGAAGCGGCGCCGCTCATCGTGGACGTCGAGGGCCGGACGCTGCGCCTGACCGGCACGGCGGAAGAACAATACGCGGAGTGGCGGCGCCTGCTGCATGAACTCTATAAGGAAGAGACCGGACTGGTGCCGACCGCGCCGCCGGCTCCCGCCGCGGACACGACGACGCCTGCTGCGCAATCGAGCGGCGCGGGTTGATCCCCCATGAAGGAGTTGACGCCCGGGCTCGAACTCGGCGCCCGGTTTGCGTTGGTGCGGCGGCTCGGCCGCGGCGGCACCGCCGAAGTCTGGCTCGCGGTTGACCACGAGCGCGGCGAGCGCGTCGCGCTCAAGATCCTGGATGACTCGTTCGCGGGTGACGCGCCCCGCATGGCGAGACTGGCGGATGAAATCGCTCACGCACGGTCGCTGCCGCCCGGATTCACCGTCGCGGTCTACGGCATCGAGCAGGCCGAAGGCCGCGCATTTGTCGTCATGGAGTATCTCGAGGGCGGCGATCTCGGCCATCTTCGCGGCCGCTCGTTCGAAAGCTGGGCCCATGCGGCCGAAGACGTCGCTGCGGCGCTCGAGGCGCTGCATGCGAGGGGCCTCGTGCATCGCGATCTCAAGTGCGGCAACGTGATGCTGGACGGCGCAGGCCGCGCGCGGCTCGCGGATTTCGGGCTGACTGCGCTCGCGGGCAGCCGCGATTCGGCGGGCGGCTCGCCCTACAACGCCAGCCCGCAACAGCTGCGCGGCGATCCCGCGCAGCCGGCCGACGATCTCTATGCCTACGGCGCGTTGCTCTACGAACTGATCGCCGGCCACCCGCCTTACTACCCCGAGATCACACGCGACCGCGTGTTACACGAGCCGGTGCCGCCGCTCGTGCCGCGCGGCGTCGTGCCGGCCGGCGTGCGGGAGCTCGCGCTGAGGCTTCTCGCGAAATCGCCGAATGAGCGCCCGCCCTCTGCCACGCACGCGCGCGCAAAACTGGCCGCGGCGGCCGCCGGCGAAGGCGAAATCATGCAGCCGTTGGCGCATGCGCTGCCGGCGGATGCCGCCGCGCTAACCGCCCGCCGCCGCTGGTGGCTGCCCGTCGCGCTCACGACCGCGGCGGTTGCGGCGGTCGCGGCCGTCATCTGGCTGCAACCGAGACTCCTGGGCGGCGATTCGACACTTGTGCGCGATGCGCGCCTCGACGCCGAGCAGCAGGGACGGGAGAGGCGCACGCGCGAGGAGCAGTTGGCGGCAAGCGCCGCGGCCCGCGCCGGGTCCGAAGCCGCGCGCGACAGGTATGAAGCCGCATTCAAGGCGCTCGACGCGCGCGCTGCCGCCCGCTGGGCCACCGGCGCTTTCGCGGAAGCCCGCGATGCCGGGAGGAAAGCCGTGCAGCGGCACGCGGTCGGTGACTACATCGCCGCCGCGAAGGGCTGGGAGGCCGCTTCGGCCAGTCTCGCGGCACTCGAAAAAGAACTGCCGCAGGCGCTGAAGAATGCGATGCGAAGCGGCGAGCAGGCGCTCGCGGGTGCGCAGACCACGGCGGCGCGCGAGGCGTTCGGCCTGGCGCTCGCGATCGAGCCAAAGCATGCGCCGGCGACCGCCGGCATCGAACGCGCGGACCGGCTCGATCGGGCACTTGCAGTTGTCGATGCGGCGCTCGCCGACGAGCGCGCCGGGCGGCTGGCCGCCGCGGAATCCGCGTTCCGCAAGGCACTCTCGATCGATGGCGCGGCGCCGGGTGCGCAGGAAGGCATCGATCGGCTCGCCGCGCGACGCGCGGGCGACGCCTATTCGGCCGCGATGTCGCGCGGCTTCGCGGATCTCGCAAGAGGGGCGAACGACGCCGCACGCGCGTCGTTCAAACAGGCGCTCGCGCTTCGTCCGGGCTCCCAGGAAGCGCGAGATGCGATCGCAGCCCTCGAACAGGGCGAGCGCGCATCCGCCCTGCGCGTGCTCGAGGCGCGCGCCCGTACCGCCGAGAGCGACGAGCGCTGGGACGAAGCGCTCATTGCCTGGCGCGAGGCAGCCTCGCTCGAGGCTTCGCTCGAATCCGCCCGCGAGGGCGTTTCCCGCGCGACGCCGCGCGCGGAACTGCAACGCCGGATCGAAGCACTGCTCCGCGGGCCGGAGCGGCTCTGGGATCCCGAAGGGCGTGCCGAGGCGCGCAATCTTCTGGCCACGGCGGCCGCGGCCGGCAATCCGCGGCAGCGACTTGCCGCGGCTGCGCGCGAGCTCGAGCGTCTCGCCGCCGCCGCGCAATCGCCGGTGCGGCTCAGGCTCGAATCCGACGGCCTCACGCAGGTGGTGATCTATCGTGTCGGCCAGTACGGCGCGTTTTCCACGCGGGACGTGGACCTGTTGCCGGGGCGCTATACGGTCGTCGGGACGCGAACCGGTTATCGTGACGTGCGGCGCGAAGTCGTGCTGCCGCCGGGCGCCACGGCAGCGGCAGTCGTCGTGAGATGCGAGGAACCGATTTGAAAGAGCTCTGGCTCGAGGACCCGCTCGGTGAACGGCGGCTGCTGCCGTCCGAACTGCCGCTCACCATCGGCGGCCCCGGCGCGGCCGTCGTCATTCCTGGCTGCAAGCCCGGCGAGCTCCGTGCGCGTGTCGCGCTCACGACCCGGGGCCTTGCCATCACGCCGGAACCGGGCGCAGGCGCCCTCGACGGCGTCAGCATTGCGCTCGAAGAACGCGACGGCCGGCCAACGATCGTCGTTCGCCATGGGGGCGTCGCGAATGTCACGCGCCCCCCGCAGTTCGAGGGACGTTCGGGTGAAGCCGCCGGCGCGGACGGAGACCGGTCTCTGATCGCGATCGTCGAGTACGAGCCGCGCGTCGCGAGAAATGTACGGCCGCCGTCGGTGCGGAACTGGATGCGCCCTGCGGCCTGGGCGGCGATCGCAGCGGTCGTGCTCGCACTCGGTTATCTCTTCACCGCAAGCTCGGTGGAAGTGACGACGAGCCCCGAAGCCGACGCGGACAAAATCGATTTCGCGGGCACGCTCTGGGATTTCGGCTTCGGCGGCCGCTACCTGGTGCCGCCGGGCAAATACGTGCTCGTGGTGGAAGCCGACGGATACTCCAAGGCGCTGCAGCCGGTCGAGGTGGCCAGCACCTCGGGTCAGCGTTTTGTGGTCGCGCTCGAGCGGCTGCCGGGACGCGTTGCTTTCGACACCGGCGGTATCGCCTCGCAACTCGCAGTGGACGGCAGGATGATCGGCGCGTTGCCGGGCGAATACGAGCTGCCGGCCGGCACCCGCGAGCTCGCGATCACGGCGCCGCGTCATGCCGAGGAGCGCCTGCGCGTCGAAGTCGCGGGCGGCGGTGAACGCCAGGAACTAAAGGTGTCGCTGAAGCCACAGTTCGCGAGGGTCACGGTGACCAGCATTCCAACGGGTGCGACGGTCTGGGCCGACGACCGGGAACTCGGCCCCACGCCGCTCGACACGGATCTCGACGCCGGCCGCTACACGCTCGCGATCCTGCATCCGGAGTATCGCCGCTTCGAAAGCCCGATCACGGTGCGCGCGGGCGAGCCGCTCGCGGTCGGGCCGGTCGAGCTCGGCATGCCGGACGGGCGGTTGATCGTGCAGAGCCGGCCGGCCGGCGCGGATGTCAGCATCGGCGGCCGTTATCGCGGCCGCACGCCGCTCTCGGTGGGCGTTGCGCCCGGCATGCCGCAGGAAGTGTTGCTGACGCTCGCGGGTCACGCGCCTGTGACCGAAAGCGTCAGCGTCGAAAGCCGTGCAGAGCGCCGGCTCACGGTCGAGCTCCGGCCGGTGCTCGGCGAAGTCCGCGTGAGCGGTGAGCCCGCCGACGCCATTCTTTATGTCGACGGCGCTTCGCGCGGGCCCGCAAACCAGACGCTGTCCCTGTCCGCGGCGCCGCATGTCTTCGAAGTCCGCAAGGCCGGACTCGAGCCGTTCCGCGCGACGGTCACGCCGCGCGAGGGCCAGACCCAGCTCGTCGAGTTCACGCTTCGCACCGCGGGCGAAGCGCGCGTCGCCGGCATGCCGGCACAACGGGCGACCTCGCTCGGCCAGCAACTCGTCCTCGTGAGAGGCGGCCGCTTCACGATGGGCAGCTCGCGCCGTGAGCCGGGGCGCCGCTCGAACGAGGCTGAGCGGATCGTCGAGCTTAAGCGGCCTTTTTACCTGGGGCGTCACCAGGTGACCAATCGCGAGTTCCGCGAGTTCCGGGCCGATCACCTGTCGGGTATCTTCAAGGACGAGACGCTCGATCTCGAGCGTCAGCCGGCGGCGCGGCTTTCCTGGCAGGACGCCGCGGCGTTCTGCAACTGGCTGTCCGGGCGCGACAAGCTGCCGCCGGCCTACGCCCGCCGTGGCGACCGGCTCGAATTGATCGAGCCGGTCACGACCGGGTACCGGTTGCCAACTGAAGCGGAATGGGAGTTCGCGGCGCGCTACGACGGCAGCCAGGCGACTCGGAAGTATCCCTGGGGCAACGACCTGCCGGTGGCGGCGCGCTCCGGGAACTGGGGCGACGCGACGGCAATCTACCTGACGCCGGTCACGATTTCCGGCTACGACGACGGCTATCGAGTCGCGGCGCCCGTCGGCAGCTTCCCCGCCAATCCGCTCGGCATTCACGACCTCGGCAGCAACGTGCTCGAGTGGACGACGGACCGCTATTCGATCTACGTCGTCGGTCCGGATCACCGGTCCACGGACCCCGTCGGCCCGCGCGTCGGCGAGAACTACGTGATTCGCGGAGCGGGCTGGCTCACCGGCAAGATTCCGGAACTGCGCGTCGCCGCGCGCGATTTCGGCTCGAGCGGCCGGCCGGATCTCGGCTTCCGGATCGCGCGCTACGCGGAGTAAACGGACATGAGACTACTGATCGCCATCGCCGCTTCATCGCTCGTGCTCGCCGCGTCTGCCATCGAGGCGCCGAAACCCGCAGTGCCCCCTGCGCAGCCGCCCGTTAAGCAGGAGCCGGCTCCGGCGCCTCCTTCCGCGCCTGCCGCGGAAGCGCCGCCGGCCGACGAGGCCGATGCCTCCAGGACGGAGGAGGAGGAAGAGGAAACGCTGCCTCCGTTACCGGCGGATGCCGTGCCCGCGGGGCCGCCGCCCGCGCGCTTCAATCCGACGGAGAAAGTCCGCGCGGATTTTCCTGTCTCGTTCCCGATCGATATCTGAGGACCCCATGAAGAGCCGCTATCCGAAGGAATTCCTGTTCAGCCTGGGATCGCTCCTGGCCGCCGTGATCGTCATTCATGCGATCTGGACGGTCTGGGTGCGCCCGAATGCGCAGGCTGTGCTCGCCGTCCAGTACGAGTCGATGCGCAAGGATCCGAACTACGTTCTGGAGCGATCGATGTTCGTGATCATGAAGGACTGGGAGCAGGAGAGTTGCGTCGTCCTGATGATCTGGGCGCTCGCGATGATCGGTTACAAGAATCGCTCCACGCGGCGCGAGCAGGACTTGCTGGAAGGCGATCCGGTGCGCGTCCCGGAAGGCATGCGCATCCTGCCCGAGGATACGCGCGAGTACGTGCGGCAGCTCGAGTCGCTGCCGGCCGAGCAGCAGCAGTCGCTGATCGTGCGCGCCGCCAAGGCGGCGCTTGCGCGCTTCGGCGCGACCCGGAATGTCCAGGACGTCTCCGACGCGGGCCATGCGGTTTGCGCGGCCGAAGCGGAGCGGCTCGACTCGGAGCTGTCGATGATCCGGTATATCGCCTGGGCGATACCGGCGATCGGATTCATCGGCACCGTTCGGGGCATCGGCGACGCGCTGGCCGAGGCCCACAAAGCCGTGACCGGCGACATCTCGGGCGTGACGGAAGGTCTCGGCGTCGCTTTCAACTCGACGCTGGTCGCGCTGCTGCTGTCGCTCCTGCTGATGTTCCTGCTGCATCAATTGCAGCTCGCTCAGGAGCGGCTCGTGCTGGACGCGGAAACTTACCTCGACAATCGCGTGCTGCGGAATCTCCAGGTCCGCTGACATGGCGACAATCGGCATCGAAGTCGTCGACGCGGCCGTGATCGCGGTCCGCGACGGCCTCCGTGTCGCGGCGAGCCCGGGCGTCGCGCTACTCGATCCAACGGGTGTCGTCGTCGGCGAGTCCGCGGCCGCCGCGGCAAGACTGCAGCCGGTGCTTGCCAATGATCGCTTCTGGTCGGATCTCTCGCAGGATTCCTTCGCCGGCGCTACGGGGAGCGTCCGGTCGCACGCCGATCTCGCCCACGCGCACCTGACGGTGCTTTGGGGCGAGATTGCGGAGGCGGGCGACACCGCTGTCTTCGCAGTGCCGGGTTCGATGCGCCTGCATCAGGCTGGCCTCCTGCTCGGCATCGCGCGGCGCATCGGCCTGCCGGTAGCGGGCGTCGTGGATTCGGCCGTCGCCGCCTGCGCCGGGCTCCCGGCTCGCATCTCGGTGCTGCACCTGGACGTGCAACTGCACCAGACGGTGCTGACCGAGTTGCAGGGCGCGACCGTGTTGCGGCGGTGGCGCGTGGAAATCGCGCCGCGCGCCGGGCTCAAGGCGATGCATTCCGCGTGGGCGCAGCTTGTCAGCGAGGCGATGGTGCGGCGCACCCGCTTCGACCCGTTGCACCAGGCTGCAAGCGAACAGCAGCTCTATCAGCGGCTGCCCGCCTGGCTGGTCGAGCTGGGCGGCCGCGAATCGCTGGACGTCGCCATCGAAACCGGATCGGGTTCGTTTGGCGCGACGCTCCGTCGCGAACAGTTCACGCTGGCCGCGGAGGCCTGGTATGCGCAGATCTCGGAACTCGTGCATGGCGGCCATCGCGCCGACGAGTCCGCGACCCTGGTCTTGACTGCGCGGACTGCCATGCTGCCGGCGCTCGCCGAGCGTCTCGCGTCGTTGCCCGGCCTCGAATTGCAGGTCCTGCCGGACACCGCCACGGCGGAAGCGGCTGCCGCCCGCGCGAACGAGATCGGCCCCGGCGAGCCGGCATCGCTCGTCACCGCGATGGCGCGGACCCGTGCGGTCGCGGGCGGGGATCGTCGCCGTGAAAGCGGGGCGTCGGCGACGCACGTCGTCCACGAAGGCCGCGCGTATGCGATCGACGATCAACCGCTCGTGATCGGGCTGGGTCCCGGCGACGGGCGGCGCATCGCGCTCGGCGGGTCGGGGGCCGGCATTTCGCGGGCGCATTGCACGCTCATGCGGCGTGCCGGCCGCGCGGTCATCCGTGACCATAGCCGCTACGGGACCTTCGTCAACGGCGAGCGCGTAGGCGGCGAAACCGGGGTCGGCCCGGGCGACCGGCTCCGGGTCGGCACGCCGGGCGTCGTTTTCGAGCTGGTGGCGGTCGGCTGATGGCGCGGCGCAAGACAAACACGTTCAGCATGTCGTTCCTGGACGTCATTTCCTGCGGCTTCGGCGCGGTCGTCCTCTTCTACACCATCATCAGCGCGCAAGCCGGCCTGTACCGGATCAAGGAGAGCTCCGACCTGACGGCGGAAGCACACCGGCTCGAGCAGGAAGTGCTCGATGGATACAAGCATCTCGCGGAACTGCGGAACGCCCTCGACTCCACCGAGGACAGGAAGGTCCGTGCCGCGGGCTTGTCGCGCGAGATGCTGGAAAAACTGCGCCTGACGGAGGAGGAGCTCGCGCGTTACGAGCACGACACGTTGGCGCGGCGCGAGAGCCTCGAGCGGCTGAAGGCGGATCTCAAGTCGCTCGAAGAGAGCACGCGGCGATTGAAGGCGGCTGCGCCGCCGGAGTCCGACGAGACCAAGGCGCCAATCGTGGACCGGCAGCAGCTCGTGACGCTTCGCGTCGACGGCAAACGCGTGCTCGTCCTGGTCGATTCGTCGGCCAGCATGCTCGATGAGACTGTCGTCAATATCATCCGGTTGCGCAACATGGCGCCGGAACGGCGCATCGCCTCGAGCAAGTGGCAGCAGGCGGTCAACACGGTCGAGTGGGTCGCCTCGCGCTTGCCGGCTACCACGCAATTCCAGATCTATGCCTTCGATACGGCGGCGCGTCCCCTCGTCGAAGGCAGCGCAGGGCGCTGGCTGAGCGGCAGGGATGCGGGGCAGATCGAGCTGGCGTTGCAGGCCTTGCGCAAGACCGCGCCGACCGGGGGATCGAGCATCCAGAACGCCTTTGCGGTGATCAAGACGCTGGAACCCGCGCCGGACAACGTGATCCTCGTGACCGACGGCCTGCCGACCCAGGGTGACAAGCCGCCGCTCATGCGCACCCTCGTGACGATGGAGCAGCGCGAGGACCTCATGCGGGACGCGGTGAAGTCGCTGCCGCCGTCGCCGCCGCCGGTCAGCATCGTGCTGCTGCCGATGGAGGGCGACCCCTCGGCGCCGATCTATTTCTGGCGCCTGGCGCGCTCGACCGGCGGCGGCTTCCTGAGCCCGGCGAAGGACTGGCCATGAAACGCCGCACGCGCCGCGACACCGAAACCTTCAGCATGTCGTTCCTCGACTGCATCTGCTGCGGCTTCGGCGCGATCATCCTGCTGCTGGTGTTGAACGAGTTCGGCGAGCCGATCCAGCTCGAGCAGGCGAAAGTGGATCTCGACGCCCAGATCGAGAAGATGGAGCGGGAGGTGTTCGACATCCGCGGCATGGCGCTCGTGCTCGAACGCGAGTTGCGGGCGCGTATCGAGCAGCTCTCGGAGGAGCAGAAGCGCCTGGCTCGCCTGCGCGGCGACCTGTCGTCGATCGCGGGCAAGCACCAGGCGAGCACCGACGAGGAAGACGCGCTCAAGAAGCTCAACGAAACCCTCGCGAGCGCGCGACGCGCGCTGATCGAAGAGACGCGCGAGCTGCAGGCCAGCGGCCGCAAGCAGGTCTACAACCAGCCGGTCGCCGGCGTCCCGATCGACAGCGAGTACGTCATTTTCGTCGTCGACACTTCCGGCTCGATGCAATCGCAGAACTGGCGCTATGCCGAGCAAAAACTCGGCGAAGTGCTGAACATCTATCCGAAACTCAGGGGCATTCAGGTCATGGATGACGAGGGCGGCTACATGTTCACCGAATACCGCGGCAAGTGGATTCCGGATTCACCCGCGCGGCGCCGCGCGATCCTCGACCGCTTCCGCGGGTGGCAGGCGTTCTCGAACTCCAGCCCAGCCGAAGGCATCATCGCTGCGGTCCGGACATTCTGGACGCGCGAGCACCCGATCAGCATTTACGTGTTCGGCGACGAGTTCACCGGCCCATCGATCCAGGAGGTGGTCGACACCGTCGATCGCATCAACCGCGCGGCCGGCACCGGCGATCGGCTGGTGCGAATCCATTCGCTCGGATTCCCGATTCCGGGCCAGTATCCCCAGCACACGAGCATGCGCTACGCGACGCTGATGCGCATACTCTCAGCCAGGAACGGCGGCGTGTTCGTCGGCCTGCCCGAAGGCCAGGGCACCGCAATGCGACGGAGCAATTGATGAAATCCAGAGACACCCGCCCGGCGCTCGCCGTCCTTTTTTCGCTCGCCCTGCTCTCGGCCTGCACGGCGACGCGGCTCACGACGCAGGCGCAGTTGCCGCCGCCCCTGATCGACAAGGCGCCGGGGCGCGTCGGCATACATTACTCGAAGGAGTTTCGTGAATACGTGCACCGGGAAACGCGCGGCACGATCGATTACGAGGTCACGCTCGGGCCGGCGCACGTGACTAATCTGGACTGGCTCCTGAAGGCGATGTTCACCGAGATCGTGCCGGTCGAAGACCCGACGCGCGTCGCCAGCCTGAATCCACCGCTCCTGTTCGTGCTCGAGCCGAAATTCGAGGAGTACTCCTTCCTGACGCCGAAGGACGTCGCGGGCGAGGCATTCATCGTGACTATCCGCTACCTGTTGACCCTCTACGACGGCAGCGGCGGCCGCGTGGATTCCTTCACTTACACCGGCTACGGGCGCGAGAAAGCGCGAACGCTCGCGAGCAAGGAGCCGCTCCAGGTCGCGACGCAGCGCGCGATGCGGGATGCCGGGGCCAAGGTTGCCGTCGAGTTGACCGATCAGGAAGCGGTGCGGCTGCTGATACGGAACGCAGGACTCCCCGCACCGCCGCCGCCGGCCTCTGCGCCTGCCTCAGTGACGCCGGCAGTGGGATCGGCGCCGGAGAAAACGCCACCCGCCGAGGAACCACCGGCTGAGGCGCCATCGCCTGGAGAACCGCCGGAGGAGAAACCGCCAGCTGACGAACTGCCGGACGATGCGCCGGAAGTCGAGACCAGGCCGGCAGCGCCGCCCGCGGAGGAGGAGCCGCCGCCGTCAGGATCCGGCGCTTGAAGTCGGCGTCGCGGCCGGGGCAGGGGTCGTCGCCGGGATGTGTTCTTCGTACCACTCGCCGACAAAGTTGACGCCTTCCGTCGCGACCGCCTTGCCGTCCACGAAACGCGGGCTGTAGATCGCGCGGGACAGCGCGCGCCGCGACTGCGACAGCTGGCTTTCCGACATGTTGCTCGACACGACGGTGATGTCCTGCGGCTCGCCGGTTTCCGAGACGACGAAACTGAATGTGGTCTTGCGGATGATGTACTGGCCGCTCACCGCGTTGAGACCGCGGGCGGCGGACAGCGGCGGACGATAGAAAACCATCCGCGGCACCAGCAGCGGATTGCCGAGCAGCGGATCCGCCGCCTGCTCCGCCGCCAGGATCGTCGCCGCCTCCACGTAGTAAGGTAGCGAAAGGACCGGCCGCGACGTGGACTGGAACCAGTCGCCGAGCTCGATCAGCGTTTCCGTCAGCAATGCCTTCGGCGGATCCGGGGTCGCGCGCATGAGCTCGAGCGCGGTCTGCGCGGCCTTGAGGCCGGTACGATCGGCGGCCGGCGGCGGCACGCGCGATTCACGGTAGACCTTGCCGACGACGTCGCCCGTGATTTCGTCGCGCGTCGGCTGCTGGCTCTCGAGCGTTTGCGGATCCATGGTGTATTGGAGACGGTGGGTACGGGCGATTCCCACCAGGCTCTTGACCGCCATCGGATTGTATCCGCCGCTCTCCTTGTAGGAGACGTCGCGCGCGCGCAGGTACATCATCCGCGCCGCGATGAATTCCCGCAGCGATTCGTAGAACGAGGCGAGTTGCAAGAGCGGCGGCAGCGTGCGCTCGTCGCCGTAGCCGTAGTTCTGCTCCGCGATCTTGAGCGCGTACATGCGTTCCTTTTCGACGGCCTCGAAATCGTTGATCGCGTAGCGGCTGTCCGCGACCTGCTCGATCAGCGGCAATTGCGCCAGGTTGAACAGGCCGTCCGCGCGGCGGCTGACCGCGAGCGCGCGATCGTAGAGTTCCGCGGCGAGCGCGTGCTCGTCCTGCGCGGCATAGACCGCGCCGAGTCCGGCGATCGGCACGACGAGGCGCCGTGACGAGATTCCCTGGGTCGATTCGAGAAGCTCGAGCGATTTTCTGTAGCTTTCCGCGGCCCCCGCATAATCGCCGAGCTGGTACTGCGTCGCGCCAAGGTTGTTATAGGCGATCGGCAGCTCATGGTCGCGATCCGAGTCCGTCTCCGAAAGCTCGACGACGCGCCGCGCGTGCGGCAGGGCTTGCTCGAAGTTCGCGGTCTCGTAGAGGCCCCGGAACTGGTCATAAGCCTCCATGCGCGGATCCTGCGGCAGGATGCGCAGTTGCTGGCGCGGCGCGGCGGGCTTCGCCGGCGCAGGGGAGGCGGTTGTCGCCGGCAGCGGCGGCGGTGTTTCATCGACCACATCGCCGGCCGGGGGGGCGCTGACCGCAGGCTCAATGGGTGGCGCGGGCGTTTCCGTGACCGCAGTTTCCGCGCGCGGCGGCGCGGGCGATTCTGCGGCGGCGGTCCCCGCGGGTGGCGGCGGGAGAGATTCCGCGAGCCCAACCTCGGGCGAGGCGGCCGCGAGCAACAGGACGGCGAATACCGGAATCATGCTGTGACGATAGACCATCGTGCCCCGGGTCGTGTTCCCCGCTCGCCGCCGCGGGCCCGTCATCGGCCGCTCCCGTTCCGCTCGAAGACCGCAATCAGGCCGCCCGCCGCGATGGCAAGCAATGGGTCCGTGATTTCGGCGGTCTGGTCCGGCAGCCAGGTCTGCAGGAGCTCGATCGAGAACACGACCCCCGCCCCCAGGCTCGTCGCCGCGAGCACCGACAGGCCGCTCTGCGCCAGGAGCCACACCAGAGCCCCGTTCGTGAAGCAGCGCAGGAACATGTCGGCGAGATTCGTCGCGCGGTGTTGCGTGAGAGACTCGCCGAAGGGCAGGAGCGCAAAGCGATCCTGCGCAAGCTGGAAATCGAAGGGCGCGAGACCCGCGATTGCGATCAGCACGATGAGCGCCGCCGCGAGCGTCGAGCTCGCGAGCGAGTTCGGCATGCGCCGAGCGGCAGGTACAGGAGCACGTTTGCCGCGGCGTCGCTGCGGGTCGTGCCCGCGAAGCTCAGGCGGCGCACCAGGTCGATCGGGTCCGCGCCATCCGCGGCGAAGGTGAACGGATAGAGCGACCCGAAGACGATCAGGAACGTGATGACACAGAGCAGCGAAGCCGCGATCCCACGATCGTTCCCGGCCATGTGCTTATCCGAGCTCGACCGTACGCCGCAGGGCGAGGATTTCTTCGTTGCGCAGCGCGCGGAAGTGGCCGCTCGGCAGCCTGCCGAGCTGGAGCGTGCCGAGCGCGACGCGCTCGAGGCTCTTCACCTTGATGCCGACGCGCGCAAAGAGGCGGCGAATCTCGCGGTTCCGGCCTTCGCGCAGCGTCACCGAGACGAGCGACAGGTCGCCGCGTCGGCGATCCCTCATGCGCTTCAGCACCCGGACCTGTTGCAGCCGCGCGCGCTTCGCGCCGCCCTGCGGCGAATTGAGGTCGGCGAGGTACATGCCTTTTGCGAGCTGCGCGAGCGCCCCGTCCGAGAGCGCGCCCTGCACGGCGACGCGATACTCCTTCGCGATGCCGCGGCCCGGATGCGCGAGGCGATGCGCGAGCTCGCCGTCGTTGGTGAGCAGCACGAGCCCGGTCGAATCCGCGTCGAGCCGGCCGACCGGATAGACGCGATCGCCGGGAGGCACCGCGGCGCGCACCATGTCCACGACATTGGGGCGCCCGCCCGGATCGCGTGCCGTCGAAATGACGCCGCGCGGCTTGTTGAGCATGAGATAGAGCCGTTCGCGCGCCTGCGCGCCGGTGTGACGCCCCGTTTCGACGACCGCGCCGTCGAATTCGATCAGGTCGCGCAGTGGATCCACCATGCAAGGCAGTGCCAGGACGCGCCGGCCGTTGACCCGTACCCGCCCGGCTCGAATGGCGAACTCGGAGTCGCGGCGCGAGGCGACACCCGCGTCCGCCAGGACTTTCTGCAGGCGCTCGCCGCCCTCCGTCGGCATGACGGCAGGCGTTCGATCGCGAAAACGCGGGTCGTGCATGGCTTGGCTCGGCAGGCTTCGTGCCCGCGACAAGCCATCGATGATAAGGAAGCAGGACAGCCGCCGCTTGCCGCGGCGCGCGGTCTATCCGATTTTCGCGCCGGGCTTCAGCACCCAGACCTTGCACCAGCCCGCGGCCTTTACGGTCTTGCCCGGGAAAATGTTGCAGGGTCCTTCGGCGGCGCCGTCCGTGCCCGTGTACTGCATGCAGTTCGCACAGGTCTGGCCCGGCTTGTAGTTCGGATTCGTCTTCGGATCGACTTTCTTCGCATTGGTGACGTAGCCGAGCGACTTCGCGGTCGGATCGCTCTCCGCCAGGGGCTCGGCGGCTTCGGCGCTCCGCGAAATCAGCGTTGCGGCCGGCACGGCGGCGATGCCGGCGAGCGCGCCCTGCAGCAACTGCCGTCGGGAAATCTTTTCGTCGGTCATCGGGGGCTCCTGGGTGAATGGCGCGGGGTACCGCCGGATCCGCCGTGGAATTGTCGCAATTCCGCCGGCGCGATGCATCGAATGAGAACCATTCGTAACCGCCGCCGCGGTGTGCCGCGATCGTTTTGTTAGACTCGCGCCGGGCCTGTAGCTCAGTGGTTAGAGCAGGGGACTCATCTTTGTTCGGAAAAGGTGCCCCGGATCCGAAAGTTTCCGGGTGGACGGGACGAATTCAGGGAAACCTTCCAGCGCCTGGGCGGCTGATGGCAATCCTGAGCCGAGCCGGCGGTGCACCGCCGGAAGGTGCAGAGACTACCTGAGGGCTTGAGTGCCCTTGATGACAGGCAGGAGCGTCCCGCACCCACACGGCAGGCGTAGCCGCGGGTGAAAAGATAGTCCGCGCCCGCCGGAAACGGTGGGACCACGCGAATCCCTTGGTCCTGGGTTCGAATCCCAGCGGGCCCACCATCTACTCAAGATCACCGATCTTGCGTTGTTTGGGCGCAACAACCACCAATAGCTTGCGGCAAAATTGCTTTGCGGTGAAACTCTTGCGTAGTGTTATGTCCGCATCAGGCTGACTTCTGGGGGAAGTTTCATGAATAGCGTCGTTCGAGTTCGGTCGGCATCCTTGGTGGCGATGGCGGTGGCAATGGCGTTGAGCCAGGCGGCCCTGGCCCAGACCGAGCAGCTAAGCGAGATCGTCGTGACCGGCACGCGTAGGGCCGACGTTTCGGCGACGGAGTCGCTTTCTCCGATCGACATCGTCGACGGCAGCGACATCGCCCAGCAGGCGGCTTTCGATCTGACCGATTCGCTGACGCGGATCAGTCCCTCCATAAACACGCAGCGCTATCCGATCGCGGATGGCACCTCCTTCATCCGTCCAGTCAGCCTGCGCAACCTTTCGCCGGATCACACGCTGGTCCTCGTCAACGGGGCGCGCCGGCACCGCTCCGCGCTCGTCAACCTCCAGCTCGCGCCGCTCGGAACGGTCAACCAGGGCTCCCAGGGCATCGACTGGTCCACCTTTCCAGCTGGCTCGATCGAGCGCGTCGAAGTGCTGCGGGACGGCGCCTCCGCGCAGTACGGATCGGACGCGATCGCCGGCGTCATCAATGTCATCCTGAAGGACGCGAGCGAAGGCGGCTCGCTGTCGGCCCAGTACGGCAGCTACTCCGGGAGCGAAGGCGAGCGCCTCTCCGTCGCCGGCAACATCGGCCTGCCGCTGGGCAGCGAAGGATTCGTGAATCTTTCAGGCGAATATTCGACCGCGGACGAGACTTCGAC
>JBOHZO010000003.1:0-9502 GCA_050738555.1 Steroidobacteraceae bacterium
CCTTTAAAGGGGACCGTCCCCTTTAAAGGTGAACGTCCCCTTTGAGGTTACATCCGGAGCAGCTCGTTGATCGAGGTTTTCGCACGAGTCTGCGCGTCGACTTTCTTGGCGATGACTGCGCAGTAGAGGGAGTGAGAACCGTCGGTTGCGGGGAGACTGCCGGGAACGACGACTGATCCGGCCGGCACTCGTCCATAAGTGATCTCGCGCGTCTCGCGATCGTAGATGCGGGTGCTCGCGCCGATGAAGACACCCATCGATAGGACCGCGCCTTGCTCGACGATCACGCCCTCGACGATCTCGGAGCGCGCGCCGATGAAGCAATCGTCCTCGACGATCGTCGGGCGCGCCTGCAATGGCTCCAGCACGCCGCCGATGCCGACGCCGCCGGAAAGATGCACGTTCCGGCCGATCTGCGCGCAGGAGCCGACCGTTGCCCAGGTATCCACCATCGTGCCCGGACCGACGTAGGCGCCGACATTGACGAAGCTGGGCATCAGGACCGCATCCCGCGCAACATGCGCGCCGGCGCGAACGATTGCGCCCGGGACGACGCGCGCGCCGTCGGCGCGAAACCGAGCCAGGTCGTAGTCGGAGTATTTCAGCGGCAGCTTGTCGAAGAAGCGGAACGTGCCCGCTTCGTGGATCGAGTTGTCGTGCACGCGGAAAAACAGCAGGACGGCTTTCTTCAGCCATTCGTTGACACGCCACTCGCCGCCGACCGGTTCGGCGACGCGGGCACGCCCGCTGCCGAGGAGCTGCAGGCACTCCTCGAGCGCCGCCAGCAGCTCGCGCGAAGCATTGCCGGCCGCAAGGGTCGCGCGCGCGTCGAAACTCCGTTCGATCACCTGGCGTGCGTCCATCGCGACCTCAGGCGGCAGCCACGCGCGCATCGAGGGCCTGTTGCAGCGCATCGGCGAGCGCCTGGCAACGGGCAGACTCCAGCGGACGGCCGGTTTCGTCGCTCACGGTGAAGACGTCCTCGGCGCGCTCGCCGACGGTCATGATCTTGGCGCCATGCAGCTCCACGCTCTGGTCCCAAAACACCTTGCCGATCTCCGAAAGCAGCCCGGGCCGGTCGCCGGCCACGACTTCGAGGATGGTGCGCGCATTCTCCGCGTCGGCGCTGAAGCTGACCTGGGTCGCGGTCGTGAACATGCGTGCCTGGCGCGGCACGCGACGCGTGACCAGCGGGGCGGCGGCACTCTTTTCCGACAGCGACCGCGCGAGATGGCGCTCGATGGCGGCCATGCGCTCGCCGTCCGTGATCGGCAGGCCGGTGTCTTCGAGCACGAGGTAATTGTCGAGGCTTCCCCCATCCGCGGTCGGCGTGATGCGCGCATCCTGGATGCTCAGGCCGAGCTGGTCGAGCGCGGCCGTCGCGCGCGCAAAGCTGTGTTGGCGGCCGTGGGTGCACACGAGAACGACGGTCGCGCCGCCGCGACCGGGATGCTCGGCGACCGCGACCAGTGGCCGGGTGTCGCCGGGCTCCCGCGCGGCGAGCTCGGCCGTGTGCCAGGCGATCTCCGCGGCCGAGTGACGCAGGTAGTAGGTGTCCGTGAGCGTGGACCAGACGCGATCAACGGCGGCCGTCTCGATGCCGGACGCGGCAAGGCGCTCGCGCGCGAGGGCCTGGGTCTCGGCCAGGAGCTCCTCGCGATCGAGCGGGGATTCGAGGCCGCGCCGGAGCGCCTGCTTGACCCGCTCATACAGCTCGTCGAACAGCGTCGCCTTCCACGAGTTCCACAGCTTCGGATTCGTGCCGCGGACGTCGGCGACCGTCAGCACATACAGGTAATCGAGGCGCGCCTGGTCGCCGACCGCGCGCGCGAACTCGTTGACGACTTGCGGGTCGGCGATGTCCTGCTTTTGCGAGGTGACCGAGAGCTTCAGGTGATGGCGCACGAGCCAGGCGACGAGCCTGGCGTCGTAGCGGGACAGGCCCTGCTCCAGGCAGAAGGCCTCGGCGTCCACCGCGCCGAGCTCGGAATGATCGCCGCCACGGCCCTTGGCGATGTCGTGGAAGATCGCGGCAAGATAGGCCAGCTCCGGCTTCGGCAGTGAGCGGAAGATCTGCGCCAGCTTCGGAAACTCGTGGTCGTAGCGCTCGAGCGCGAAGCGCCGCAGGTTGCTGACCACGAAGAGCGTGTGCGCATCCACCGTGTAGGCATGGAACAGGTCGTACTGCATGCGGCCGACGATGCGTCCAAAGGCCGGGATATAGCGGCCCAGCACGCCGTATAGGTTCATGCGCCGCAACTCGTGCGTGACGCCGCAGGCGGCGCGCAGTATCTCGAGGAAGAGGCGATGATTGCGCGGGTTCTGGCGGAACTCCTCGTCGATTAGCCACAGGCTTTGCGCGACGAGCCGGATGGTTCGCGCGCGCACGCCCCGGAGCCGCGGGTTCTGCTGCAACACGACGAAGAGCTCGAGGAGCGCCGAAGGGTTCCGCGCAAATACGTCATCGGACGTGACCTCGAGGTACTCGTCCCGTTCCTGGAAGGACCGTGACAACGGCAAGGCCGGAGCGCCGCGGTCGGCGAGGATCTCCTCGCGGAATTGCTGCAACAGCAGCTCGTTAAGCCAGCTCACGAACATCGCCGTGCGGTAATAGCGCTGCATGAACTGCTCGACTGCGAGCGTGTAGCTCGCGTCCTCGTAGCCGAACATGCGCGCGAGCCGGGTCTGGTGATCGAACAGCAGGCGATCCTCGCGCCGACCGCTCGCGAGGTGCAGCGCAAAGCGGATGCGCCACAGCCAGGACTGCGCGGATTGAAGTTGCGCGAGTTCGCGGGCTTCCAGGAAGCCGTGAGCCGCGAGGTCCTGCAAGGTGTCCGCGCCGAAGTGCCGCTTCGCGACCCAGCCGATGGTCTGCAGGTCGCGAAGACCGCCCGGCCCCTGCTTGACGTTCGGCTCGAGGTTGTGCGCGGTGTCGTGAAAGCGATGGTGGCGCTCCGCCTGCTCGCGGAGCTTGGCGTCGAAGAAATCGCGCGGCGACCACAGGCGGTCGGGCGCGAGGGCGCGGCGCATCGCGGCGAACAGCGCCGGCGGGCCGGCAAGGAGCCGCGCTTCGAACAGGGTCGTCGCGACCCCGATGTCCGCGAGCGCTTCGCGCTGGCACTCGTCGATCGTGCGGACACTGTGGCCGGTTTCGAGGCCGATGTCCCAGAGGAATCTCAGGAAACGTTCGAGCGGGGCAGTCCAGGCGGTCTCTTCGGCCTGCGGCAGGAGCACCATCACGTCCACGTCGGAGCAGGGCAGGAGCTCGCCGCGGCCGTAGCCGCCGACCGCAACCAGAGCTATCGCCGACGAGGCCGCGCCGGCATGCAGGACCCAGGCGCGCGTGACGAGCGCATCGACGAGCGACGCGCGATCGCGAACCAGCGTTTCGACCGGTTCCTCGGCGTGGAAACGGCGCGCGAGATCGCGATCGCCTGCGGCGCGCAGCGCGCGGAAATCCTGGACCGGATTCGTGCAGGCCGCGAGACGAGATTGCAGGGAATCGAGGAACTGCCAGCGCGGCCCGGCAGCGGCGGCGGGAATGGCCGGGCCTTCGCTCGCCTTGCCGATGCCGGCAGGCACCGATCAGGCCGCGGCGCGATCGGCCGCGCCGAGCGTCAACACTTCGTAGCCGGCGGCTGTCACGAGCACAGTGTGCTCCCACTGGGCCGACAGCGAATGGTCCTTGGTGACGACCGTCCAGCCGTCGCCGAGCAGTTTCACGTGGCGGCGGCCCGCATTGACCATGGGCTCGACGGTGAATGTCATGCCCGCCGCGATTTCGAGTCCCGTTCCCGCTTCGCCGTAGTGCAGAACCTGCGGGTCCTCGTGGAATACGCGGCCGATGCCGTGGCCGCAGTACTCGCGCACGACCGAATAACCCTGGGATTCCACGAACTGCTGAATCGTGTGGCCGAGGTCCCCGAGCCGGCGGCCCGGCGCGACGATACGTATGCCACGCCACATGGCCTCGCGCGCGACATCGCAGAGCCGGCGCGCCTGAATCGAGGGTTCGCCCACCGTGAACATCCGGCTGGTGTCGCCGTGAAAGCCGTCTTTAATCACGGTGACATCCACATTGACGATGTCGCCCGTCCGCATGACGCGATCCCCGGGAATGCCGTGGCAGACGACGTGGTTGACGGACGTGCAGATCGATTTCGGAAACCCCTTGTAATTCAAGGGGGCAGGGACCGCTTTTTGAGTATGAACGATGTAGTCATGGCAGATCCGGTCGAGTTCGCCGGTGGTGACGCCGGCCACGATCTGCGGCGCGATCATGTCCAGGACGTCCGCGGCCAGGCGGCCGGCGACCCGCATCGCCTGCTGTTCGGCCGGCGATTTGAGGGAAACCCGGGTCTGGCTCTGCATCAACATGGTTCACGCCCGTAGGTGGCGCCGGAGTGCGCCTATCACGTTGTTTCGATGGGACAAAGATGGTATAAAGCGCGGCGTTTTTTCTCAACCAAATCCACACGCGAATCGTCACGTGCGGCTGGGTGCCGGGTCCGGAAGACCGGTTGCCGCATGCGGATCCGCGGAGGGCTAACCCGAAAAGGAGTGATCATGGCCAGTCTGTCCATGAGGCAGATGCTTGAGGCGGGGGTTCATTTCGGTCATCAGACCCGCTTCTGGAACCCGAAGATGGCGCCATTCATCTTCGGCGAACGCAACAAGATTCACATCATCAATCTGGAGCGGACGCTGCCGCTCTACAACGACGCGGCCGGCTTCGTGAAAGGCGTGGTTGCCGACGGCGGCAAGGTGCTGTTCGTCGGCACCAAGCGGAGCGCCCGCGAAGCCATCCAGGCCGAAGCGGCCCGCTGCGGCATGCCTTACGTCAACCAGCGTTGGCTCGGCGGGATGCTCACCAATTTCAAGACCATCCGGCAGTCGATCAAGCGGCTGCAGGAGCTCGAGGAACTGCGGGAATCCGGCGCCCTGGATCGTCGCAACAAGAAAGAAGCGCAGACGCTCCGCCGCGAGATGGACAAGCTCATGCGGAGCCTCGGCGGCATCAAGGACATGAACGCGCTGCCCGACGCCCTGTTCGTCGTCGACGTCGGCCACGAGGAAATCGCGGTGCACGAAGCGCAGAAGCTCGGCATACCGGTCGTCGCGATCGTGGACAGCAATTGCAGCCCGGACCGGATCGACTATGTCATTCCCGGCAATGACGACGCCATGAAGGCGATCCAGCTCTATGCGGCCGGCATTGCCGATGCGGTGCTGGACGGCAAGGCGGCCGTGCCCGCAGTGCCCGCGGGCGAGGACGAATTCGTCGAGCTCGACGAGCAAGGCCAGCCGCGCCGCAAATCGGCGGCGCGCGCGACGCGCAAGCCCGCGTATGTGCGGCGCAAGGCGCCGGCGCGCACGCGCCAGACGGCGGAGACGGCGTCCGCGGCGACGATGCCGCCGGTGGGCGCGCCTGAAGTCGTCGCGGAAGTCTCCGACGATGAACCGGTCGTCGACGCTGTAGCGGAAGCCGCTCCCGTCAAGCCGGCCGTCCGACGCCGTCCCGCGGCGCGCAAGTCCGAGAAGAGCGGATCCTGACGATGGGCATCAGCGCCGAAACGGTCAAGACCCTGCGCGAGCGCACGGGCGCCGGCATGATGGAGTGCAAGAAGGCGCTCATCGAAACCGGCGGCGACCTCGACGCGGCGGCGGAAATCATGCGCAAGTCCGGCCTGGCGAAGGCGGACAGGAAGGCGGCCCGCATCGCGGCCGAAGGCGCGCTGGCGATCGCGAGAAGCGAGGATGGCCGGGGCGCGGTGCTGGTCGAAGTCAATTGCGAGACGGATTTCGTCGCGCGTCAGCCGGAGTTCCAGTCGTTCGCGGCGAAGGTCGCCGCGGCAGCGCTCCGGGCCTCCGCCGGCGATCCGGACGCGATTGCCGCGTTGCCGCTCGAGGGCGGCAAGTCGATCGAGGAGACGCGCCGCGAGCTGATCGCCCGCATCGGCGAAAAGATCACCGTGCGGCGCGTCGGGCGACTCGCCGCGCCGACCACGATGGGAAGCTACGTGCACGGCATCCGCATCGGGACGCTGGTCGGCCTGAAGGGCGGCGACGAAACGCTCGCGCGCGATCTCGCGATGCACGTCGCTGCCGCCAATCCGCAGTACGTGGCGCCCGCCGACGTCCCGCAGGACGTGGTCGCCAAGGAGCGCGAAATTCTCGCGGCGCAGGCCGCGGCCGGGGGCAAGCCGGCGGCGATTGTCGACAAGATGGTCGAGGGCCGGCTGCGCAAGTACCTGGCCGAGATCTGCCTTACAGGCCAGCCATTCGTGAAGGATCCGGATACGACGGTCGGGCAGCTTCTCGGGAAGTCGAAGGCTTCGGTCAGCGGCTTCCTGCGCTTCGAGGTCGGCGAGGGCATCGAGAAGAAAACGGAGAACTTCGCCGCCGAAGTCATGGCGCAGGTCGAGGCCGCCAAGGACAAGGACAAGACCTAAGATGGCGCCAAGCTGGCGCAAGGGGTAGGGCATGGCCGATACGCAGGCCCGGCAGCCGCTCACGAGGATCCTGCTCAAGATCAGCGGCGAGGCGCTCCTCGGTTCTGCTGACTACGGCATCGACCCGGCGATCCTGAAGCGCATCGCGGGCGAGATCCGGGACGTCCTGGCGCGCGGCATCCAGGTCGCCGTCGTCATCGGCGGCGGCAACATATTCCGCGGCGCGGGTCTCGCGCGCGCCGGCATGGACCGCGTCACGGCCGACCACATGGGCATGCTCGCGACCGTCATGAACGGACTCGCGCTGCAGGACGCCCTCGAAACGCTCGGCAGCTTTGCGCGGGTCATGTCGGCGGTCCGCGTGCAGGAAGTCTGCGAGGACTACATCCGCCGCCGCGCCGTGCGCCACCTCGAGAAGGGCCGCTGCGTGATTTTCGCGGCCGGCACGGGCAACCCGTTCTTCACGACCGATACCGCGGCGGCGCTCCGCGCGATCGAGATCGGCGCCGACCTTCTGCTCAAGGCGACCAAAGTCAACGGCATTTACAACGACGACCCGGCGCGCAACCCGGAGGCGAAGCGCTACCGCACGCTGTCCTTTGACAAGGTGCTGGACGACCGGCTCGGCGTCATGGACGCGACCGCGATCGTCATGTGCCGGGACAATGCCTTGCCGCTACGGGTCTTCAACCTGATGAATGAAGGCGACCTGCTGCGCATCGTCGACGGCGAAGACGTCGGCACGCTGGTCGCGAACGGGCTGTAGGCGGCGAGCGAGGACGCGGTCATGCAGGATCAGATGAGTAAGGACGCGACGCAGCGCATGTCGAAGTGCGTGGCGCTGCTCAAGGATCACTACCGGAAGATGCGAACGGGGCGCGCCAATACGGGCCTGCTCGAGGGCATCAAGGTCGACTACTACGGCAGCGAAGTGCCGCTCAACCAGGTGGCGACAATCAATGTCGAGGACTCGAGAACCCTGGTCGTTTCCCCCTGGGACAAGTCCGCGGTGAGCGCCGTCGAGAAGGCGATCATGAAATCCGATCTCGGGCTGACGCCGAACACGGCGGGGCAGGTCATCCGGTTGCCGCTGCCGCCGATGACCGAGGAGCGGCGCAAGGAGCTCACCAAGGTCGCGCGCCACGAGGCCGAGAACGCGCGGGTCGCGGTGCGCGCGGTGCGGCGCGACCTGATGAACGAGTTGAAGGACATGCTGAAGGAAAAGCTGATCTCCGAGGATGACGACCGGCGCGTTCAGGAAGAGATCCAGAAGCTCACCGACCGGCACGTGCACGACATCGACGCCGTGCTCGCCGAGAAAGAGAAAGAGTTGTTGCAGGTCTGAGATGCCGGTCGCAGCCACTCAACCGGCGGGTGCCGGCCCGGTGCCGCGCCACGTCGCCGTGATCATGGACGGCAATGGGCGGTGGGCGGAGCAGCGATCACTGCCGCGCGCGGCCGGCCATCGCGCAGGCGCGAAAGCCGTGCGCACGACCATCGAAGAGTCCGCGCGCCACGGTGTCGCCGCGCTGACGCTGTTCGCATTCTCGAGCGAGAACTGGCAGCGCCCGCCCGCCGAAGTCGGCGTGCTGATGCAGCTCTTTCTCGAGTCGCTCGATCGCGAAGTTGCAGAGCTCGACGCCAGCGGCGTGCGGATTCGCTTCATCGGCGACCGCTCGCGGCTTGCTGCAGTGCTCACCGATCGCATGGCCGCGGCCGAAGCACGCACCGCCGGGCGCAACCGCCTCGATCTCGTCGTCGCGGTCGCCTATGGCGGCCGATGGGACCTCGCCCGGGCTGCGAGGCGGCTCGCGGAAGAAGCCGTTGCCGGCATCCGCGAATCGTCCCGGATCGACGAAGACTCGCTCGGTGCCTGCCTTGCAACTGCGGGGCGCCCGCCGCCGGATCTGTTCATTCGCACCGGCGGCGAGCGCCGCATCAGCAATTTCCTGCTCTGGGATCTGGCCTATACCGAGCTCTCGTTTACCGACACCCTGTGGCCGGATTTCGACGCGGCCTGCTTTGCCGCCGCGCTGGAAGACTACCGCGGGCGCCAGCGTCGTTTCGGCCGGGTCGCAAGCCAGGTGGGCGGCAACTGATGCTCGGGCAACGCATTCTGACGGCGCTCGGCCTCGTGCTCGTGCTCGCGCTCGTGTTGATCGCCCTGCCGCAGCGAGTCGCGGTGGTGGCGCTCGGCCTGCTGATCCTTGTCGGCGCCTGGGAATGGACGCTGCTCGCCGGGCTGCAGGGGCCGATCACGCGCGCGCTCTATGTCGCGACCTGCGCTGCCGCCATGCTTGCCCTGTGGCACGCGACCGTGTTGCCCGCGGATTTCGAGCGGGCGATGCTCCTGACGATGCTCGGCTGGGTGCCGCTCTTCGGGTGGATCGTCTTCGCGCCGGAGCGCAAGGCGGCCTGGCTCGCAGCCATCGCGGGAATCTGGGCTCTCGTGCCGACCTGGCTCGCCCTGTCGCGGCTCTACCTGCAGGATGGCAATGGCCGCGAGCTCGTCGTCTTCGTGCTCCTGCTCGCCTGGGCGGCGGACATCGGCGCGTATTTCGCCGGCCGGCGCTTCGGGCGGTTTCGCCTCGCCCCGTTCGTCAGCCCGAACAAGACCTGGGAAGGGGTGCTCGGCGGGCTGGTCGCGGGTTTCCTGGTCGCCCTCGCGGCCCGCGCCTGGTTTGAGCTGCCGGCGCTTGCCTTTCTGTCGCTTTGCGTTGCTGCCGTCCTCGTCTCCGTCGTGGGCGACCTGCTCGAAAGCATGTTCAAGCGCCAGCGCGGGCTCAAGGACAGCGGCAGCCTCCTGCCCGGACACGGCGGCATGCTCGATCGCATCGACAGCCTGACGTCGTCCGTGCCGCTGCTCGCGCTCGGGCTCGGATGGCTGGGGCTCGTCGCATGAAGGGCCTGGTCGTACTCGGTTCGACGGGGACCATCGGCGAGAAAACGCTGGACGTCGCGGGCCGTCATCCCGATCGTTTCCACATCGTCGCGCTCGCTGAGCAGTCGAATCACGAGGCGCTCTTCGCGCAATGCGAGCGCTTCAGGCC
>JBOHZO010000004.1:0-41943 GCA_050738555.1 Steroidobacteraceae bacterium
CATCCAGGTGCACAACCTCGGCGATATCGCGGTGAAGCTCGGGATACTCAAGGAGCTGAAGGCCGCGAAGCGCGTCGCATACATCGGCGTCACGTCGACGAACAAGGAACAGTACGCCGAGCTCGCCCGCGTGATGCGCGAGGAGCCGCTCGATTTCATCGGCGTCGACTATGCGGTCGACAACCGCGACGTCGAGGAGACCATCCTGCCGCTCGCCAGCGCGCGGAAGATCGCGGTGATGGTATACGTGCCCTTCGGGCGCACGCGCTTGTTCCAGCGCGTCGGCGATCGCTCGCTGCCTTCCTGGGCGGCCGATTTCGACGCCGCGAGCTGGGCGCAGTTCTTCATCAAGTATGTGCTGGGCCATCCGGCCGTCACCGTCGTGACGCCGGCGACCAGCCAGGCCCGCCACATGATCGACAACATCGGCGGCGGCATCGGCCGCCTGCCGGACGCCGCGACCCGCAGGAAGATGGCGGATCTCATCGACACGCTGCCGCCAGTCAGCCGTTGATGCGTCCCGACGAGACTCCGTCGATCCAGGTCTCGCGCACCGACATCTGATCGTCCGCCAGGACCAGGTTCGCGCGAAGTCCCGGCGCGATCCTGCCGACATCGCCTTGCAGGCCGAGGAACGCCGCGGGGTGGCCGCTCGCCATGCGCACCGCTTCGGCCAGGGAGATCCGCAGCATCGACACCGAGTTTCGAACGGCGCCCGCCATGTCGATATCCGAGCCGGCGAGGATCCCCTCCTCGTCGACGCAGGCCGCGCCTTCCACCGAGATCGTGCGGCCCTGCAGCGTAAAGCTCTTCCGGGAAGTGCCGACGCTTGGCATCGCGTCGGTCACCAGCATGAAACGGTCGTGCCGCTTGCAGCGGAGCGCGATGCGCAGCACCGCCGGATCCACGTGCTGCCCGTCCACGATGATCCCGCACCAGCTGTCCTCGTCCTCGAGCGCGGCACCCACGGCACCCGGCCGGCGGCTGGTCAGCTGCGACATCGCATTGAAGAGATGGGTGAAGCCCTGCAATCCGTGCTTCAAGGCCCCGCGGATCTCCTCGTAGCTCGCGTCGGTGTGTCCCGCGCACACGATCACGCCCGCGGCCGAGAGCTTGTCGATGAAGCCCGGCGTGGTCATTTCGGGGGCGAGGGTCACGAGCGTCCTGCCGCGGCGCAGGGAGGTCAGGAGGCGGATGCCGCTCTCGTCGAGTTCGCGGAACCAGCTGGAGTCGTGCACGCCCTTGCGCGCGACGCTCAGGAACGGCCCTTCGATGTGGATGCCGAGCACGCCCGGCACGCCGGCTTCGATCGCGGCGTCGACCGCGCGCAACGCCTCCTCGACGACCCTCAGGTCGTCGCTGATCAGGGTCGGCAGGAAACCAGTCGTGCCGAACTGGCGATGCGCGGCGCCGATCCTGCGGATCGTCTCGACCTCGCGGGAATCGTTGAACAGGAGCCCGCCGCCGCCATTTACTTGCACGTCGATGAAGCCCGGCAGCAGCAGGCCACCCTCGAGATCGACGCGGCGCGCCGCAGCCGTCCGCGCATCCTTTTCCGGCACGATCGCCGCGATGCGGTCGTCATCGATCACGACCGCCTGGCCCTGCGAAAAACCTTCGTCGCGAAGAACACGGCCATTGACGAGCGCCACCGCCATCAGACGGTCTCCGTGACCTTGGAGAGATGCGGCGGATGGTCCGGGTCCAGTCCGCGGGCGCGCGACAGCGACTCGGCCATGCGATAAAAGCTCTGAACCAGCAGCACTGGCTGCACGGCGGGATGTGCGCGGACGCCCGGCAGCGAGAGCGCGCCAGGCGCATCCAGTCCCGCGGATATCAACGCTGCACCGTTCTGCACGAGTAGCGCGGCGAGTGCCGCATTGCTCTCGCGCGTCTCGTCGTCCTGCGAGAACAGGAGGACCGGAAAGCCCGCTCGCACGAGCGCCATGGGACCATGCTGCAACTCGGCCGCCGAAAGGCCTTCTGCGTGCAGCCCGCAGGTCTCCTTCAATTTCAATGCGGCTTCCTGCGCGACGCAAAGGCCGAGTCCGCGGCCGAGCACGAACAGGTTGCGGGCGTCTTTCAGCGGCTCCACGGCCGGTTGCCAGTCGAGCCGCCAGGCGCTCTCGAGCCCTTCCGGCAGATTCGCTAGCGACCGCGCGAGTTCGGAATCGCCGCGCCACTCCGCGACCAGGTGCAGGACCGCGGCCAGCGATGCGATGTGCGATTTGGTGGCCGCGACGCTCGTCTCCGTGCCGGCGCGCAGTGGAATCACGTGGTCGGCCCGCTTCGCGAGCTCGGAGTGGTCGTCATTCACGAGCGCGACGACGAGAGCGCCCGCCGCTCGCGCGGCATCGGCGGCCGCGAGCAGGTCGGGGCTGCGGCCCGACTGCGAGATCGCGAGACACAGCGCGCCGTCCAGGTCGGGGCGAGCCGAATAAATGGAACTCACCGACGGCGCCGCCGAGGAGGTCAGCACGCCGCAGCGCGTTTCCAGCAGGTACCTGGCATAGGTCGCGGCGTGGTCGGAGCTGCCCCGCGCGCAGGTGACGACGGCTCGCGGCGCGAGACGGCGGAGCGCCTCGCCGAGCCGTCTCACCGGCTCACGGTTGGCGGCGAGCTGCGCGCGCACCACTGCGGCCGACTCGGCGGCCTCGCGGTACATGGACGTCACTTCTGGACACTGAGCTCGGCGACGAAATCGTAGGTGTCGCCGCGGTAATACGATTGGGAAAACTCGACGGCGCGGCCGTCTCCGAGATAGCCGACGCGTTCCGCGAGGAGGCCCGCGTCGAGGTCCTTGGCGCCGAGCAGCTTCGCCTGTTCCGCCGTCAGGAGCACCGCCCGCAGCCGCTGCAGCGCCTTGACCGGCCGATTGCCCGTGCGCTCGAGCGCTTCGTAGAGCGAGCTGTCCACGCTCTCCACCGACGGAAGGCATGAGGCGAGTACCGTCGCGTACTCGAGCGCCATCGGCGCGTCGTCCGCGAAGCGGATGCGATGCAGCCGGTACACGGGCGTGCCGGGACTCAGCTGCATCGTCAGGGCTTCTTCCGGCGTGACCGTGCCCTGTGAGCGCTTGAGCCAGACGCTTCGTGGATGCAGCCCGCGGGCGCGCATGTCCTCCGAGAACGAGCTCAACTGGGAAAAGTTCTTCTCGACGCGCGCCTTGACGAAGGTGCCCGACCCCTGACGCCTGACGAGCAGGCCCTCCGCGACCAGGCCGTCGATCGCCTTGCGCACCGTGATGCGGGAGACCGAGAGTTCCGTCGCCAGATCGCGCTCGGCCGGCAGCGCGTCATTGGGACCGATGTGGTTTCGCTCGATAGCGCCTTTCAGCATGCGCTGCAGCTGCTGGTACAGCGGCACCCCGCTGCTGTCGTCCAGGTGCCCGAGTTTTTGTCGCGCTCGCGTCATGAAGTCCGCCCCTTGGGCCGAGATCTCAATATAACCAAATTAATACCACTTGGTGCAACAATTTATCTAACTAGTCGATATTTTCAGCTCTGACGGTCGGTTGAGCTATTTTGCGACTGGTCTTATATAGGACTGGTATTTCGCACCTAGTGGTATTACAGTGGCACTACATTGGTCGCGACCGACCGCAGGAGCGGCGGCCCGGGCAGGTTTCAAAAGCGTGCAATTCGGGGGAAAACGACGCCATGAGCAAGAGCACCGCAACGCGATTCACCTCATTGACCAAAAGGGCGCCCTCCGCGCTCGCGAGCGCCGTCGCCATCGCCTTGTACGGAGGCCCGGGCACAGTGCAGGCCCAGCAAACCGCGCTCGAGCCGGTCATCGTCACGGGCATCCGGGCGAGCCTGCGCGAATCCATCGAGAGCAAGCGAAACTCGGCGACCGTCGTCGAGGTGATCACCGCGGAGGACGTCGGCAAGTTTCCGGACAAGAACCTGGCCGAGTCGCTGCAGCGGGTTCCCGGCGTCGTGATCAACAAGGAGTTCGGCGAGGGCGAGCGAGTGAGCCTCCGCGGCACCGCGCCCAACCTGACGCGAACGCTGCTGAACGGCCATGCGCTCGCGACCGCCGACTGGTTCATTCTCGACCAGCTCAATACGACGCGGAGCTTCAATTACCTCATGCTCCCGTCCGACATCATCGGCCGCGTCGAAGTGCACAAGAGCTCGCAAGCCGACTTCGAGGAAGGCGGCATCGGCGGCACCGTCAATGTCATCACCCGCAACCCGCTCGATCTCGAGTCGATGGCGGTATTCGGATCGGTCCAGATGGCTTACACGGACCTCGCGGACAAGACGACGCCGCAGGCGACCGCGATGTTCAACTGGAAGAATGACGCCGAGAATGTCGGCCTCCTCATTTCGGGCATCTACCAAAAGCGCGAAATACGACGGGACGGCGTCGAGGTGCTCGGTTATTTCCCCGTGGACATCGACCCGACCGCGGCAGTCAACGAGGTGCTGGCGCCCGCGCTGATTGGTTCGGCGCTTTTCAAGCAGGAGCGTGTCCGCACCGGCGCCAACATCGGCCTCCAGTTCCGGCCAAACGATCGGCTAGACTTCAACCTGACGGCGCTCTATTCCAAGTTCGACGCCGACAATATCAACGCGAACTTCCTGACCTGGGGCACGCGCGCGATCGGCAATGGCGGCTCGCTGACGAACGTGACCGTGGTCGAAGATACCGCCGTCGCCGGCCGCATGACCTCCGCCGACGACGGGACCACCGATTTCGGCGCGGTTTATGATGCGATTAACCGCTTTGCCACGGCGGAGACGACGGATATTTCCCTCGACACGACGGTTCACGACGTCGGCGACTGGT
The DNA here is from genome assembly GCA_050738555.1 of Steroidobacteraceae bacterium. Taxonomy (GTDB): domain Bacteria; phylum Pseudomonadota; class Gammaproteobacteria; order Steroidobacterales; family Steroidobacteraceae; genus SCUD01. The sequence continues at coordinate 4,798 of JBOHZO010000004.1, forward strand.
CACTGCATTTCAAGCTCGGCTATACCGAAGCGAGCGGCGATACCGACGCGCAGCCCTTCGTCGAGTTCGGCGCGCCGGCAGCGTTCACCTACGATCTGCGCGGGCGCACGCCGAGCGTGCAATTCGAAAACGTGGACCCGACCGACCCGGCGGACATGACCTTTATCTTCAGCTCGCTGCACCAAATCCTGAACGACGACGACGAGGCGTATTTCTACGTCGACGGATCGCGGCCAATCGACTTCGGCGCATTCAGCGGCTTGCGTCTCGGCGCCAAGGCGACCGACCACGAGCGCGTGCTGACCTTCAATGCGACGACTTACGGCGGCTTCCACGTGCCGATCAACGCGACCCCCTCCACGACCTTTGCGGGACCGCTGACGCCGGGCGATTTCCTGGACGAAATCGCCTCCGCGGGGACGCTCGATCAGTACTGGCAGATCGACCGGGCCGGGACGTCTCAGTTTCTCTTTGACAACTTCAACTCGGGACCCGGCCGCGTGACCTACCCGCAGCAGAGTTTCAGCGTTGAGGAAAGGAGCTATGCGGGCTACGTGATGGGCGACATCGAGGCCGGCAAGTGGCGCGGCAACCTGGGCGTGCGCGTCGTGCTCACGGAGCAGACGTCGCGCGGAAATGTCGTGAGCCCGAACGGCTCCATCTCGAATCCCTTCGGCAACTACGATCCGATCTCGGTCGAACGGGACTACACCGAGGTGCTCCCGAGCCTCAACTTGAGCTATGACCTGACCGACGCGACCAAGCTGCGGTTCACCGCCGCGCGCACGATGACGCGACCCGATTTCACCGACATCGCGCCGCGGGCGAGCCTCAATCCCGGCGCCTTGACCGGCACCGCGGGCAACCCGAACCTCGATCCTTACCTTGCGAATCAGGGCGACCTGGCCCTGGAATGGTATCCAGACGACAACTCGATCCTTGCGGTCGGACTCTATTACAAGGACATCGAGTCGTTCATCACCGACAACCCGGTGACGCTCGTCTTCCCCGTCCAGTCGGCGACGTCACCGAACGCGGCTTGCACGCAGACAGGCCCGAATATGTTTGATTGTCCATTCCTCATCAATCAGCGGGCGAATGGCGGCGGCGGACGGATTTATGGAGCGGAGCTTGCGCTGACGAAGCCGATCGCGGGCGGGTTCGGCGTGCAGGTCAACTACACGTACTCGGACGCGGAAGCGGACAACGGCGACCCGATCCCGGGCAACTCGGAGAACGCGTTCAATCTGACCGCGTATTACGAGAACGAGCGCGTCAGCGCCCGCCTCGCGTATACCTATCGTTCCGAGTTCTTCGTGACCTTCGACCGATCCACCCAGCTCAACCAGGACGACCTCAAGTCTCTGGATGCGTCGGTGAGCGTCAACATCACTGACAGCCTCGCGCTGACCTTCGACGGCGTGAACCTGACGAACGAGGAGATCTTCCAGTACGCGACCGATACTTTCCGGCCGCGGGCGATTTACGACAACGGGCGAATCTATTTCGTGGGCGCGCGCTTCAAATTCTGAGAATGCACCTCACGGCCGGTAGCCGCCGGCCGTGAGGGCAGGCCCGAGTTCGCCCAGGTGCGCCGCAAGCTGCGCCACATAATGACGATGGCGGCCGATCGAACGACCGCTCAGCGGCTCGGCGACCCGCGCATAGCTCGGCGTCGGCGCATAACGCACGCTCTCGTGGAACCGCAGGCAGGCGGCGTCGAACGGCAGGCCGAGATGGTCGAGCAGGCGCCGCGTTTCGGCTTCCTGCTCCGCCACGAAGTCTTCGTAGCGCATCACGAGCCCCCACGCGCCGGGTTCCCCCTCGTAATGCGCGACGAGCGCCGCCGTCGCCGCCAGGTGCCGGACGATGTCCTCGATGCGATAGCCGCAGTTGAAGCCGTGCGAGAGGTGATTGGCGAGCATCGACACCGCGACGTCCCGTGGATCGCGCCGAACCAGCACGACCTTGGCGTCGGGAAAGGCCATCCGCACGAGCGGCAGGTACATCTCGTTGAAGGGCATCTTGTCCGTGAAAAAGTCCTTGCCCGTCGCAAACAGTCCGGCCGCCTCGGCGCGCGCGAGGTAGTGATCCCTGAATACCGTCGCGAGGTGCCGCTGGTCGGCGGTCCAGGAGCGCGCAAGGCAGGCCGGAAACGGACCAGAATCGGCAGAGAGGCGCATGGCGACCTGGCGCAGCTCGCCGAGCCAGGGCCGCTCGCCGCCGGCGGTCACGGCCGGATGGCAGGCGAGCACTTGTTCGATCAAGGTCGTGCCGGAGCGCGGGGCGCCCATGATGAAGACCGGCTGCGGCACGTCGCGTCGCGTCTTTGCGCTCGGCAGGCGCGCCATGTTCGCCGCGACGAAAAACTCCTTCAGCGCGCGATAGAAGGCGGCGACGCCCGCGGCGTCATAGCGGAGTCCGCCCGCCTCGGCCGCGAGCTTCTGCTTGCCCTCGACGAAATCGCGCCAGGCCTCCGCATGACGCCCGAGACGCTCGTACAAGCGGCCGCGCTCGAGCTGGCCGTCTCCGTTCAGGGCGGGCGCCGCCTCGAGGATCGCGAGCGCTTCGCGGTCCCGCCCGGCACGCGCGTGATATTGCGCGCGCAACAGATTGACCTCGGCGGGCGAGGAAGCCGCTTCGGCCGCCGCGAGCAGCCGCTCCGCGCCAGCCAGATCGCCTTGCACTTCGCGCAGTTTCGACCAGTGCGCCAGGATGCGAAGCGTACCCGGCGCGCGCTTGTCCGCTTCCGAGAAAGCCGCTTCGGATTCCTTGGTGCGGCCCTGTTGCATGAGGTTGAGCGCAAGGTTCCCGAGCGTCGCGGGATTCTGCCCGCCGAGTTCGAGCGCGCGGCGGAAATGCCATTCTCCTGCCGGCAAGTCGTTCTGCTCCGACAGCAGCGTGCCGAGCCGGTCGTGCGCGCCGTAATTATCTGGATTCACCATGAGCGCGCGGCGCGCGAGCTGTTCCGCCTCGGCGCGCCTGCCGTGCGCGGCGAACAGGGTGATAAGATCGTTGTAAGCCCAGTCCGCGCGACGATCGCTCGCGATGATCCTGGTCAGGACTTCCGCGGCGCCCTTGATGTCGCCGCGCCCGAGCGCGTCGCGAACGCCTGCGGCCGTCGGATTGATCGCCTGGGTCATCGTTTCCGCGCGCCGCGTGGGAGGATGCAATGATCGCTGCGCGGCATTATGCAGCGTTCGCCGCCGCTTGTTTAGCGGCCCTCGCGGCCTGCGACGGCCCCGGGAGCGCGACCGCCCGCGCCGCGCGGCAGATCATTCCCGCGCCCGCGGGTCTCGCGCTCGAGAGCGGAACGTTTCAGATCGCGGACGGCACGCGTGTGACGGCCACCGACCCGCGCGCGGAGCCGATCGCGCGCTACCTCGTCGATCTGGTCGCGCGCACCCGCGGCATCAGGCTCGAAGTGGGAACGGCACAGGATGCGACCGGCGCCATCCGGCTTGCACTCGCTGCCCCGGCCGGGGCGGCGCGCGAATCCTATGAATTGACCGTGTCGAGGCAAGGCATCGAGATCGCGGCCGCCGACGCGCAGGGACTATTCTACGGCGCCGTCACGCTCTGGCAGCTCGTCACCGCGGACGGCGCCGGTAGCGGCCCGGCCGCAGTTCCGGCGCTGCGGATTGCGGACGAGCCGCGTTTTTCCTGGCGCGGGCTGATGCTGGATTCGGCGCGGCACTACCAGCCGCCCGCCTTCATCCGCGACCTGATCGACTGGATGGCGCTGCACAAGCTCAACGTGCTGCATTGGCACCTGACCGATGACCAGGGATGGCGGCTCGAGATCCGGAAGTACCCGCTCCTGACGCAGGTCGGCGCCTGGCGAACGCCGGCGGGAGCCGGCCGGCCGCCCCGCTACGGCGGCTTCTATAGTCAGCAGGAAGTCCGCGCAATCGTCGCCCATGCCGCAGAGCGATTCGTGACCATCGTTCCGGAGATAGAGATGCCCGGCCACGCGCAGGCCGCGATCGCCAGTTATCCGCGGCTCGGCACCGGCGGCACGCCGCCGCCCGTCTCGCCCGACTGGGGAGTGCACGATTACCTGTTCAATGCCGACGAGTCGACGCTCCAGTTCATCGAGGACGTCCTCGCCGAAGTGATCGAGTTGTTCCCCGGGCAATACGTCCACATTGGCGGCGATGAAGCCGTCAAGGATCGCTGGAAAAAATCGCCGCGCGTGCAGGCCCGCATCCGCGAGCTCGGACTCGCGGACGAAGCGGCGCTGCAAGGCTGGTTCGTGGCCCGCATCGAACGATTCCTGGACCGGAATGGCCGGCGATTGATCGGCTGGGACGAGATTTTCGAGACCGGCATCCCTGTGCGCGCGAGCATCATGTCCTGGCGCGGTATCGAAGGCGCGATCGCGGCGGCGCACGCGGGCCACGACGTCATCATGGCGCCCGCGCCGAACCTTTACCTCGATCACCTGCAGAGCAATTCGCCGCGCGAGCCACCGGGCCGGCCAGCGGTCGTTTCGCTCGCGGACGTTTACGGCTACGAGCCTGTGCCGCCGGGCCTCGCGCCGGCAGAGGCGCGGCACATCCGGGGCGCGCAGTTGAATGCCTGGACGGAGCACATGCGGCTGCCGGAGCGTGTCGCGCAGCAAGTCTTTCCGCGCGCCGCGGCGATCGCCGAGGTCACCTGGTCGCCCGCGTCCTCGCGCGATTGGCAGGGATTCCGATCGCGGCTTGCCGCGCAGTTCGCCCGCTATCAGGGTCTCGGTATCGCCTACTCGGACGCGGCGTTCGAACCGCGGTTGCGCCTCCGCACAGGCGCGTCACCGGGGGGCCTTCGTGTCGAGCTCTCGAACCAGGCCGAGTACGGGGAAATCCGCTACTCGCTCGATGGGAGCGAACCGACGTCCGCATCCAGCGCGTACCAGGGGGCCTTCGAAGCAGACGCCGGCACGCGCTTGAGGGCCGCCAGTTTTGAGGGCAGGCTGCCGCTTTCGGCGGAGCTCGCGACCACGCTCGATGCGCGATACCTGCGCCTGCGAACGGACGAAACATTGAAGCAGTGCACCGGCAAGCTCGTGCTGCGGCTCGAGGACGATGCGCCGCTCGATGGCGAACGCGCGTTTTTCAACGTGGACATCGTCAATCCCTGCTGGATCTGGCCGGCCGCGGATCTCGCGCGCGGCGGTTCCCTGCGGGTCGCGGTCGGGCAAGTGCCGTTCAACTTCCAGATCGGCGCGGACGCCGAGGGCATTCGTCGCGGCGATGCCCGCACGCCCGCCGGCGAACTGGAAGTCCGCATCGGCGGTTGCGACGGCGCACCGATCGCCGTGCAACCGCTCGCGGCCGCGGCCCTGAATCCGGCGGTGACGGTCCTGCCCGCGCTTCGCCTGCCGCCGCGCAATGGCCGCCACGATCTGTGCCTGCGCTTCGCGCGGCCGGCGATCGATCCGATCTGGACGATTCAATGGGCCGAGCTGGGAGATTGAGGCGATGACCGATCTCGTCCTGCTCGCGCCGCTGCCGGGCTGGGTGACGCCGCTCGACGAGGTGCCGGACGATGTCTTCGCCGGACGCATGCTGGGCGATGGACTCGCGATCGATCCGACCGGCGGAACCCTTTCCGCGCCCTGCGACGGCCTGCTCACCGCCGTTCCCGAAACCGCACATGCGGTGACGATCCGGACCGAGTGCGGCGCTGAAATCCTGCTGCATCTCGGCATCGATACGGTGGCACTCAAGGGCGCGGGATTCACGGCGCTCGTCCGCGCCGGACAGGCGGTCCGGGCGGGAGAACCGCTGATACGATTCGATCTCGACCGGCTGGCGCGAAATGCGAAGAGCCTCCTGACGCCCGTCATCGTGACGGAACCCGAGCGATTCCAGATCGTCGAGCGTCACGCGACGGGCCAGCTCCGCATCGGCGAGCCGCTAATGACGGTGCGCGACGCGGGCGCAGCGGCTGCGGGCGTTGCCGGCGATGATGCCGGCGCCGCGCTCACCGACCTGCTGGCCGTGCCCCTGCCGCACGGATTGCATGCGCGTCCGGCCGCCCTGCTGGCACAGAGTCTCAAGAGCCTGAACGCCGAGGTCAGCCTGTCCTTGCGCGACCGCACGGCGAACGCGCGAAGCGCGGTCGCCCTGCTTGCGCTCGGGGCGCGCCACGGCGACCGCCTGGTGCTGCGCGCCTCTGGCGTCGATGCGGCCATGGCGCGCGCGGCCCTCGAACGGGCATTCGAGCGCGCGCTGGCCCAGGGCGGCGGCACGGCCGCCGCGCGACTGCCATCGTCTGCACCAGCGACCACCGCACCAGGGGAATTGGGAGGCGTTGGCGCCACCGCAGGTCTCGCCCTCGGCGCGGCGGCGCGGGTTGCGCGTGCGGAGCCAGTCGTGACGGAACGCGGCACTAGTCCGCACGAGGAACTGCAGCGGCTGGACCAGGCGCGCGATCGCCTGCGGACGCGGCTCTTGCGGCTCGCCCCGGGCGACGGCGCCCGCGCCGCGATTGTCGGCGCTCACCTCGAGTTTCTCGACGATCCCGAGCTGCTCGCAGCCGCTCACCAGCAGATTGCGGACGGCAAGAGCGCCGGTTTCGCCTGGCGCGCCGCCATGCGCAATGCGGTCCGGCTACTCGAATCGCTTGACGACGCCCACCTCGCCGCGCGCGTGGACGACTTGCGCGACCTCGAGTTGCAGTTGCTGGAGATGCTGGCGGGCCGCGCAGAGGCAGCCGCGACGAAGCTGCCGGAGCGCGCCATCCTGATCGCGCGCGATCTGCTGCCATCGCAATTCCTGGCGCTCGATGCCGCGCGCGTTGCCGGCATCTGCACGATCAGCCGGGCGGCGACGTCGCATGTCGCGATCCTGGCCGGCGCCATGGGCCTGCCGATGCTGACGGGCGTCGACGCCAGGCTGCTTGCAATCGCGGACGGCACGCCGCTCCTGCTCGACGCGGATCGCGGCCGCGTGACGATCAGGCCAGGCGCCGGCCAGGTGGCCGAGGCGGAAGAGCGCATCGCCGAGCGCGCGAGGATTCAGGCGCGGCTTCGGACCTCTGCCGCATTCGACTGCCGCACGGCCGATGGCGAGCGCATCGAGGTGTACGCCAACGTCGGGTCGGTCGCCGAGGCGGCGGCCGCCGTGACGTCCGGGGCCGAAGGCTGCGGCCTGTTGCGCACGGAATTCCTGTTCCTCGATCGCGCCGAGCCGCCGGACCGGGACGAGCAGACACGCCAGTACCAGCAGATCGTGGAAGCCTTCGCCGGACGCCCGGTCGTCGTGCGGACGCTCGATGCCGGCGGCGACAAGGCGATCCCTTTTCTCATCATGCCGCCGCAGGACAATCCGGCGCTTGGACTCCGCGGCATACGCGCGAGCCTGTGGCGGCCGGAGCTGCTGCGGGTCCAGCTCGAGGCCATTCTCGCCGTGCGGCCGGCCGGCCGCTGCCGGATCCTGTTGCCCATGGTGAACGAGGTGGCGGAGATCCAGGCCGTGCGGGAGATCATCGAGGAACTTGCCGCCGCCGCGCGCGGCAGCGCGCGAATCCCGCTCGGGATCATGATCGAGACACCCGCCGCCGCGGTGAATGCCGCGCGCCTCGCGCGACACGCGGATTTTCTTTCGATCGGCACCAATGACCTCACGCAGTACGTTCTCGCCATCGATCGCACGCATCCGTTGCTCGCGGCGGAGCTCGATCCCGTGCATCCGGCCGTGCTGCGCCTGATCGGAGACGTGTGCTCCGCCGCGCGGGCGGCCGGACGCGGGGTCGCCGTCTGCGGCGGACTCGCGTCGGACCCGGCCGCCGCGCCCCTGCTGGTCGGCCTCGGGGTCGGCGAACTGTCCGCGGTTCCCGCCATGATCCCGGCGGTGAAAGACACGGTGCGCCGATACACGCTTGCAGAATGCCACGACCTCGCGCGCACAGTGCTCGAACTCGACACCGCGCCGGCCGTGCGCGCGCTGCTCGCGAAATTCGCGGTCGGGGAGCCGCCATGATCCGCTGGTTCTCGGGGATGCAGCAGTTCGGGCGCGCTCTGATGCTGCCGATCGCGGTGCTGCCGATCGCCGGCTTGCTGCTTCGCCTCGGCCAGCCCGATCTCCTGGATCTGCCTGCGGTCGCCGCCGCGGGCCAGGCGATATTCGAGAACCTCGGCGTCCTGTTCGCGGTCGGCATCGCCGTCGGCATCGCGCGCGAAAATCATGGCGCCGCGGGCCTCGCGGCCGTCGTTTGCTATTTCGTCGCGACGCGCGGCGCCGAAGTGCTGGCCGAGGTGCCGGTCGGGACGCTCACGAAGCTCTCGGTGCCGGCAGGAATAATCTCCGGCTGTCTCGCGGGCTGGCTGTACAACCGTTACAGCGAGATACGCCTGCCGAGCTATCTGGCATTCTTCGGCGGCCGGCGCTTCGTGCCGATCGTCGCCGGTGTCGCGGGTCTCGTCCTCGCGGGCGCCTTCGGCTGGGGCTGGCCCGCGCTCGAGCGCGGCATGGACACGCTGAGCCGCGCCATTCTCGCGTCCGGCGAGATCGGGCTGTTCGTCTACGGCGCCCTGAACCGGTTGCTGATCATCACCGGCCTGCATCATGTGCTGAACAACCTGGCCTGGTTCCTGGTCGGCGACTACGGCGGCGTGACCGGCGACCTGAACCGGTTCTTCGCGGGGGATCCGAGCGCCGGTGTCTTCATGTCCGGATTCTTCCCCGTGATGATGTTCGGCCTTCCTGCCGCGTGCCTTGCGATGTACCACGCGGCGCCGCCCGGGCGCCGCCGCGCCGCCGGGGGCCTGCTGCTGTCGATGGCGTTGACATCGTTTCTGACCGGCGTCACCGAACCGATCGAGTTCACTTTTGTTTTTCTCGCGCCGACGCTCTATGCCTTGCACGCGGTCCTGACCGGCACGGCGATGGTGCTGATGGACCTGCTCGGCGTGCGCCTCGGCTTCGGCTTCTCCGCGGGACTGTTCGACTATCTGCTGAACTACGGCAAGGCCACCCAGCCGCTCCTGATGCTGCCGGTCGGCGCGCTCTATTTCGCCGTCTACTACCTTGCATTCCGCTTCGTGATCGCGCGCTTCGACCTCAAGACGCCCGGCCGGGAAACCGAGGACGCCGCGGAAGCGCCGACCGCTGCCGCAGCCGGGGACGCGGGCGACGCCGCGGCCTTCGTGGCCGCGCTCGGCGGCGCAGCGAATATCCGCGCGGTGGACGCCTGCATGACACGGCTCCGGGTTTCGGTCATGAAACAGGATGCTGTCGACGAGCGGGCACTCAGGAAACTCGGGGCGCGCGGTCTCGTGAGGCCTTCGGCCGAAGCCTTGCAGGTCGTCGTCGGGCCGGTCGCGGATCATCTCGCGGGCGTCATACGGCGCCATCTCCGCTCCCACTCCGGTGGGTCCGGCGAAACGATCGATTCCATGGCGTTGCTGACGGCGCTCGGCGGAGCCGGCAATGTGCAAAGCGTCGAGGCTGCGTCGACTCGACTGCTGTTCACGATCAAGGATGAAGCGGCGGTGGACGAAAAGGCGCTCTCCGCCGCGGCGCCCCGGGGCTTCACCCGGCCCGCGCGCGCCAGCCTGCACGTGCTGATCGGCGCTCGAGCCGAGCGGGAAACTGAATCGCTACGCGCGCTGCTTGCCAGCCGTTTGCGCGCCTAGCCGCGCCCCGCGAACCACTGCGGCAGCCACAGGCTCACCTGCGGGAACATCGTGATGAGCGCGACGCCGACGGCAAGCACCGTGAGCATCGGCAGCGTCGCCGAGGCGACTTCGAGCATCGGCCGCCGGAATCGGGACGCCGACATCAGGAGATTCAGGCCGATCGGCGGCATCAGGTAGCCCAGCTCGAGACTCGCCAGCATGATCACGCCGAGATGCACCGGATGCACGTCGAACGCCAGCGCGACCGGTACGATGAGCGGTGCGACCACGATGATTGCGGAGAAGATCTCGATTACGCAACCGAGCACGATCATGACGAGGTTCAGCATGACGAGGAAGACCCAGCGCGAATCGATCACGTCGTCGATCCAGGCGGTCAGGCGATCCGGAACGTGCTCGGTGATGAGGAGATTAGTGAGACCCATTGCGGTGCCCAGGATCAGCAGCACACCACCCACGAGCAGGCCGCATTCGCATAGGACTTCGATCAGTTTTTCGCCGCGCGGCAGATCACGATTGATGAACGCCGCGACCAGGATCGCATAGGCCGCAGTGATGGCGGCCGCCGGTACCGGCAGTACGAATCCACCGAAGATCAGCACGAGCGGCACGACTGGCAACAGGAGATCCCACTTGGCGCGCCAAGTCGTGACGATGACCCGTCGTCGACTGAAGCGCGGCCGCACCCTCTTGCCGGGCGACATCGCAATGCCCCAGCCGCAGGCCAACAGAACCATCAAGAGTCCCGGCAAGGCACCGCCGAGGAACATTTCCTCAATTGAGACCTGGGCGACGATTGAGTACAGGATCAGCGGCAGGCAAGGCGCAAACAGCACTCCGAGGGATCCGGCGCCGGTCACGAGTCCCAAAGCCGTGCGATCGCGGTAGCGCGAGGACATCAGGATCGGCATCAGGAGGCCGCCGATTGCCAGGATCGTGATGCCGGAGCCGCCGGTGAACGCCGTGAAGAACGCGCAGGCCAGCACTGTCACGACAGCCGCCGCGCCCCGCAAGGGTCCGGTCCATGCCCACAGCAGGCGCACCAGCCGCCGCGCGGCGCCGGTCGAGGTCACGACGTAGCCCGCGAGCGTGAACAGCGGCAGCGTGGCGAGGAGCGGGTTGGTCACCTGGTCGTAATGATCGAGCGGGACCGAGGCGATCGGATCGCCGGCGCTGATGAAGAAGATGAGCGCGATGCCGGCGAGACCCACGAACAGCGGTGCGCCGAACAGGATCGCGACCGCAAGGGCGATGAGAAGCGGCGCGCGGATTGCAGGAAGGCCGCCCTCGAGTTCCGCGACATAGGCTGCGATCGCGACTGCCATCGCGAGTATCGCCACGCGCGCGACATTGCCCGCGGCCGCATGGCGCGCCAGGCGCAAGGTGATGAAGGCAAATCCGGCAGGCATGACGGCCTGCATGGCGATGCGCGGCACGCCGAATGCGAGCAAGCTGGACGAGCCGGCTTCCTGGGATACGAACTGCCAGGCCGCGAGCGTGAGGATCGCCGAGACGGTCGTTGCGACCAGTCCGGTCAACGCTTCGACCATCGATTTCCATCGCGCAGGCACGGCCTGCACGAATGTCCCCATCGATAGCAGCCTGCCGTCGCGCGCCGCCGCCATGCCGCCCAGCATCCCGACCAGGAGCGTCAGATGACGGATGAGCTCATCGGTAGTCGAGAGCGCCGGGGTCGCCGCGGCGATGCCGAGCAGCACCAGGAGCCCGAGCACCGCCGCGAGCAGCAGATTCTCGAGGCGGTGGACGAGCGCGATCACGAGCCGGAAGGACGCCCGGCCTTCAGTGTTTCCACGGTCGCGTCATACATCGGCGCGGGAACGAGCGTGCCGCGGACGCGCGGCACCATGCGCGAGACCTCGGCGCGCCATTCGCGCTCGGCCTGCGGCGACAACGTGACGATCTTGAGACCGAGCTTGTCCTTCATGGCCTGCACCGTGTCTTCGTCCTCGAGACGGCTCGCCAGCCGCATCTCGTGGCCGGCGCGCTCGGAGGACTCGCGGAGCCACAGCTGCGTCTTTGGATCGAGCTGCTTCCAGGCCCGCTCGGTGAGGACCAGGGCGCCCGTGATCGGCGCCCAGCGCAGGTCCAGCATGTAGGGTGCGTAGGTCGGCACCTGGCTGAAGTTGGCGATGATCGCCGGAATCGGCAGCGCGTCGATCATCCCGTTACGGAGTCCGAGCAGGATCTGGTCCGGCTCGAGCACGACCGGCGTGTAGTAATCCTTGAGCAATTCGACGCTTTCCGGATCGCCGGAACTCGCATAGACGCGCATGGATTTCAGGTCTTGCAGGCGCTGGATCGGCTTGCGCGAGAAGTAGCGGATCCAGCCGCCGTCGCCCCAGAACAGGACGACGTAGCCCGCCTTGCGCAGCCGCGCCTCGAGATCCGGCCGCAATCGCTCGCGCACGCGATCGACGTCTTCCCAATCGCGGAACATGAGCGGCATGTACTGAAGCGCCGTGACCGAGCGATCGATCTGCGCGAGACCCGCGGAAGTCAGCATCGCGCCCTGGATCTGGCCGACGCGCATGCGGCGGACGATCTGCAGCTCTCCGCCCTGCGTGCCCGCGTAGATGTTCATCGACACGCCGCCGGGCCCGCGCGACCATTCGGCGCCGAGCGCCTGCAGGCGCTTGTGGAAGGAGGATCCGGCCGGCGCGACCGTGGCGATTCGCAATTCTCCCGAGTCCGCGGCGGACGCAGGCGGCGCATGCGGTGCGGCCAGCGCCATCGCGCAAGCGGCAATCGCGGCGAGAATGCGGGGGAATTTCATGGCGCCGGCTCTCCGGTGTCGGCGGGTTCGTCGGGCAGCGGCGGCAGGATCCAGTGATCCAGGTTGGTCGCGAGCCAGGCGGCGCGCCGCCGCATGACGGTATTGGCGAGGCGCGTCGGCGAGTCGTCGTTTGGGTCCACTTTCAAGGCAGCCGCAAGCGCTTCCTCGATACACGCGCGATCCTCCCGCGCCAGGCAGACCGCTTCGGCCCAGGCCACGTGCGGACCGGCCGCCTTGCCTTGCGAAAGCACCACGGCGCGATCGAAGTGCGCGCGGGCGGCGGCCGCGCGATCGCCGACGGCGTCCGGGCGCGCCATCGAATAGGTGATCAGGAATGCATGAATCGCCCCGCGATCCCAGCTCTCGTCGACCGCGAGCGAACGGTCGATCAGCGCGGAGACGATTCCGAGGTCGGCGACGAGCGCCGGATCGTCCTTGCCGAGGGCGATCGCGGCAGCCCAGGAGACGGCGGTCCAGTACAGCAGATCCACTTCCTCCCGGCCGGCGCGCTGGACGGCGGCGGCTCGATCGGTGCGGAGCTCCGTGCTGAAGCCCGGAAGAGCGACGTCGAGCCCGCGAAGCCCATAGTCGCGCGCGCGAAGATACAAGCGCCGTGCCCGGTTCCAGGCCTCCCAGGCCTGGTCCGTGTTTTCGAGCGCGAGCGCGTCCCCTTCCTGCTGCACGAAGGCATAGGCGTACTGCGTAAATGCCGCACTCGTCGCCGCGAGCAGCTGCCGATGTTCCGGCGTTTCCGCGAGGACGCTTTCCATGAGCTTCAGGCTGAACGGCAGCGCCGTGCCGACAAGTTCCGGGTCGTCATCCTGCGCATAAGTGGTGCCCGACGCGGCAAGCGTGTCCGCAATGCGATTCGTGGCGAATCGCTCGACCGAGCAGCCGGAACAGAGCGCCGCGAGCAAGAACGAGGCGGCGCCGGTCCCGATTCTCCGCATGCTGATCATCGGCGGCCGATCATACACTGTGGTCAACGGGTGAGAAACAATCGAAGCTGCTCGTGATATTGCGGTCTCAGGTCGATGTCATTATGCATGGCGCCCTCCAGCACGAACACGCGCGCCTGCGCGGCCGGAAACGCGGCAACGAGTGCATCCGACCGCGCGCGCGGGATGATCTCGTCCGAGCCCGCGATCACGATCAGCGTGATCGCGTCGACGCCGGAGATCCGGCTCGCCGATTCGTAGCGGTCGCGCAGCAGGAGACCGACCGGCAAGAACGGGAAATGCGCCCGGGCGACGTTCACGAGGCTGTCGAATGGAGTGACAAGCACCAGGCGGCGAACCTCGCGGGCGCTCGCAAGCTGCACGGCAACGCCGCTGCCAAGGCTGCGGCCGATGACCGAGATCTCCGGATGCCGCGGGCGCAGATGGTCGTAGAGCGCGATCGCATCGGCGACCAGGCCGGACTCCGACGGACTGCCGGCGCTGCCGCCGTAGCCGCGATAATTCACCAGGTAGAGCGAGTACTCCGGAAAAGCCGTCGCGAATGAACCCAGGTTGGCCGCCACGTCCTCCGCGTTTCCGCCGAAATAGAGCAGCGCCTGCGGACCCGGCCGGGACACGACCCAGATTTTCAGGTCGACGCCGCTGCCGCCGAAGCGAATCGACGCCGCGCCCGCGGGACTCGACTCGCGCACCGGAAAATAAATCTGGGAGCGCTGGGCGAGAAAGAGCAGCGCGCACAGCCCGGCATACACGCCAAGCGGCACCAGCAGGAAGGACACCAGGCTTCGCACGCGCGCGCCGCGCGCTTCAGACGCCGTCGTGCAATTCGACCGTCGCCTCGATCTCGACCGCGATGTTGGACGGCAACGATTGCATGCCGACCGCAGACCGCGCGCCGCGGCCGGCATCGCCGAAGGCGACGACCATGAGATCCGAGAAGCCGTTGAGGACCTTGGGGTGATCCTTGAATTCCTCGGTCGACTGCACCATGCCGAGAATTCGCACGAAGCGCTTGACTCGCGCGAGCTCGCCGACCGCCGCCTTGATCGTGGCGAGCATGCAGAGGCCGACCTTCTCAGCTGAGCGCACGCCCTGCTCGAGGGTCAGGTCTCCGCCGACTTTTCCCCGCGTGAATGACTCGCCGCACTCGCCGTGACCGGAGAGGAACAGCAGGTTGCCGGTACGCACCGAAGTCACGTAAGTTGCGACCGGTTTCGGCGGCGCGGGCAGCGTGTAACCCGCTGCCGCAAGCCTCGCCTCGGGTGTTTCAGCGGGGTTCGCCATTGCCGTCGCCGATGATATCAGCAGGCCCAGCAGCAGGACGCTTCGCACGTTTCTCTCCATCAGGTCGCCGGAGACTACTCCCGATTGCCAGTCCTCGCCAGCATGACGCATCATCGCCACATGAATTCCGAACGACTCGAATCGCATCGCGCCGTCGTCGGCGAGGGCTTCGACGTCCGACGCGCACTGCCGAACCGTCATCGGCGCACAATCGGGGCCTGGTGCTTCCTCGACCACGCCGGCCCGGCGAATTACGCCGCGGGCCGCGGCATCACGATCGGCCCGCATCCGCACTTCGGACTGCAGACTTTCACCTGGATGATCGAGGGCAAGATTCTCCACAACGACAGTCTGGGCTACAAGCAATGGATTCACCCAGGTCAGGTCAACCTGATGACGGCCGGCCGGGGAATTTCGCATGCGGAGGAATCGCCGGCGGATGTCGCCGGGAGATTCCAGCTTGCACAACTTTGGATTGCTTTGCCCAAGGACGAATGCGATCGCGAGCCGTCGTTTCATCACTATCCGGAGCTGCCGTTGCTCGATCGCGGCGGATTCCGGATCACCGTGCTCGCCGGCACATTCGCGGGCGAGCGCGCCCCCGCCGAGGTTTTCTCGCCGCTCGTCGGCCTCGACCTCGCGTCCGCCGGTTCGGCGCGAACCGATGTTCCTCTCGATCCGGAGTTCGAGCACGGCATTCTGACGCTCGAAGGCGCTCCCGCCATCGACGGCGAACCGTTGTCGCCGGGCACGCTCCACTATCTCGGGACTGGCCGCGGGTCGCTCTCGATCGATTCCTCCGCCGCCTCGCGCCTGCTCCTGATCGGCGGCCGGCCGTTCGGCGAGGAAATCCTGCTGTGGTGGAATTTCGTGGCGCGTTCGGCCGAAGAAATCGAGACGGCGACGCGCGACTGGCTCGAAGGACGGCGCTTCGGCCTAGTGCGAGAGGCGCGCGGGATGCCGCTCGTGGCGCCGGATCCGCGCGGCTTACGAATGCGGAGCGCCGACGGATGAAGCGCATCGCCTCGGCCGTCGTTGCGCCGACCGGCCCGAACTACACGCAAGCGGTCGAGACGGCCGGCTTCGCGCTCCTGCTCGCGAGCCTCGGATCCTGCACCGCCATCACCCTCAGGATGTATGCCGATCGCAAAGGTTGGAACATCGGCGCGCTGAAAGTCTCGCTGACACTCTCCCTGGACGCCGAAGGCAGGACGCTCATCGAGCGGACCCTCGACTCCAATGCCCGGCTCGATGGCGAGCAACGGTTGAAATTGCTCGACATCGCCTCCAAGACTCCGGTCACGAAAACCCTGCTGGCCGGCGCCAGCATCACGACGCGACGAGCCGAGGTGGCCTGAGTCATGCGCAAGATATTGGATGTTCACGATCCCAATCCACCGCACTGGGTCGGCGATGGATTCCCGGTGCGGTCGATCTTCAGTTACGACGGCCTGGGTCGCGAGAAGCTGAGCCCGTTCCTGATGCTCGACTATGCAGCGCCGCGAAACTTCGAGCCCGCGACCAGGCGCCGTGGCGTCGGCGAGCATCCGCATCGCGGATTCGAGACCGTCACGATTGTCTACCAGGGCGAACTGGAACACCGGGATTCGGCCGGCAATGGCGGGCGTATCGGTCCCGGCGACGTGCAGTGGATGACCGCCGCCTCCGGAATCCTCCATGAAGAGTTTCATTCGGAGAAGTTCACGCGCTCGGGCGGCAGGATGGAAATGATGCAGCTCTGGGTGAACTTGCCTGCAAAGGACAAGATGTCTCCGCCGCGCTACCAGACATTGCTCGAAGGCGACATACCATCGGTCCCACTGCCCGGCGGTGCCGGGCGACTGCGCGTGATTGCCGGCGAGTTCGGCGGACACAAGGGCCCCGCGCAGACATTCACGCCGATCGATGTCTGGGACCTGCGGCTGAATGCTGGAAAGACCACCACACTGTCGACGCCCGAGGGCCACACGACCGCGATCATCCCGATGCATGGGCGCGCCCTGCTCAATGGCACGCACGCCGCCGGTGAAGCACAGCTCGCGATGCTCGACCGCGAAGGTGCCGAATTCACGATCGGCGTGGATACCGATGCTACGTTGCTCGTGCTGAGCGGCCAGCCGCTCAACGAGCCGGTCGTCGGTTACGGCCCATTCGTCATGACGAGCGATCGGGAGATCGCCCAGGCGATACGCGACTACCAGAGCGGGCGATTCGGCAGCCTGCCGGCCCCGTGATGCAGGCGCTCGGCGGGGATCGCCCGGTATCCGCCCTGGCATCATCGCTGGGCGAACTGTCACACGCTCTGCGCGCGCTGCACAAAGCCCTGCTCGAGGCGGAACTCGATAATTTTCCGATGGCGCGGAGCACGTCCGACCGATTGGCGCTCGTCGTCGAGCACCCGTCGTTTGCCTGGCTGCACGCCCTGTCGGAACTGATCGTCGAGTTCGACGAGCTCGCGGAAGCGGATTCCGCCGCGGCTCCAACGCTGCAGCATTGCCGCGACGCCGTTCAACGGCTGCTGGGGCCGGCACCCGCGTCGAACGTCGATTTCCGCTCGCGCTATCTGGAGTACCTGCAGCTCGCGCCGGAGGTCGCAATCGCGACCGGCGCCGTCAGGCAACTGCTCGCCGCGCCGGCTCAGGCCGGCGGATCGCGCCCGAGGTAATCCATCTTGCCGAGCTCGACGCCGTTGTGGCGCAGGATGTCGTACGCCGTCGTGCAGTGAAAGTACAGGTTCGGCAGCATCTGGTGCAGCACGTAAGGCAGTCCCCGCATCGAACGCTCGGTGCTCCGCGTCTTCCAGGTCACGGTGCGGTCCTCTGCGCCTTCGAACTGCTGCGGCTTGAGGGTTTCGAGCCAGGTCGCGGTCTTCTTCGCGCGCTCGATCAGCTCGGGCAGGGATTTTTCGTTGTCTTCGAACGCAGGCGCCTCGAGTGCCGCAACGCGCGCAGCGCCCAACTTCGCCGAGTCGGATGCGATCTGCACCTGCCTCGACAAGGGAAACATGTCCGGAGCAAGGCGCGCCCCGACGAAAACGTCGGAATCGATCTTCTTCGTCTGCGCGTGCTGCGCGGCTTTTTCGAGCACCACGGCGAGATTGTTCATCATGCGGATGCCCGGTGGCACGCAAGCGTCGTACATCGAAATCTTCATCGTGCGCTCCGGTTGTAAACCCCTAGAATGCGCTCATTATGATGCAGACCGGGATCGTCTGGGACAATCATGCCTGCCTGCCGCTGCGCGACATCGACGAGTGGCTGCCGGCCCTTTCCCGCTATCGCGATGCGGGCGTCGACGTTGTCACGGTCAACATCGGCGACAGCCTAGTCCCGCTCGAGACCCTGATCCGTACGGCCGCGAGCATCCGGCATTTTGTCCACGCGCATCCGGAAAAATACCTGATGGGGCTGGCGGCGGCCGATCTGCGCGCGGCGAAGTCGAACGGCCGGCTCGCGGTCTGCCTTGACGTCGAAGGCGTGCATTCGCTCGGCGGGCAGGTCTCCCTGGTCGAGTTCCTCTACCACATCGGCGTGCGCTGGATGCTCATGGTCTACAACCGGCGCAATCTCGCCGGCAGCGGCTGCCACGACCCCGTGGACGAGGGCCTGACCGAGCACGGCAGGGGGATCCTGCGCGAAATGGACCGGGTCGGAATGATCAAGTGCTGCTCGCACACCGGGTACCGTACGGCGCGAGAGATTCTCGATTCGACGGACCGGCCGGTCATCTTCTCCCATTCCAATCCACGGCGGCTGCGCGATCATCCGCGAAATATTCCCGACGAGCTGATCAAGGCCTGCGCGGCGACGGACGGTGTCGTCGGCATCAATGGGGTCGGGCTCTTTTTGGGAGAAGGCCCGCCGACCGCCGCGGACATCGTCCGGAACATCGACTACGTCGTCCAGCTCGTCGGGGCCCGGCACGCGGGTCTCGGCCTCGACTACATGTTCAAGAGCTCGGAGCTGAAGGAGCCGGACCGCGGCAGCCAGGAGATCTGGCCGCCGGAATGGGGCTATGGCGCGGGATCCGGATTTGCGGCGCCGGAACTGATCCCGGAGATCGCGGCCGGCCTCGAGCGCTTGGGGTATCCGGAAGAAGATGTTCGCGCCGTCATGGGCGAGAATCTCGTGCGCGTCGCGGATGCCGTCTGGAAATGACGGCCCACCGCGGCGTCGGCTGGCCGGAGTGTGGAATCGGTCATCGCCCCGGCTCGGTTTCCTGATGCGGGTCACAGTTAGTACCCGACTGCCTGAAGTTACATATGTCGACTCGAAAGCCGGCCCTGAAGGGCGGGCTGCGCGCGGGAGCTTGCGCAAGAAAACATGTCGCCAGCCCGGAAAATCAGCGAATCCAGCCGAGGGCGCGAGCCATTCTTCGCCCGTTGGACGGGCGCCCTTGCAGCCTGCCTTTTCGTCTACATCCCATTCGCGCTTCTCTGGACCGTCATCGGCGATTCGAACAGCCGCGTTTTCGAGATATTCCAACTTTATTCAGATTCGCCTGCGAGCATCGCTGCAACTGTCCTCGCCGCCATGGCCGTGTGGAAAGCGGCCGAACCCGCGGTCCGGCGAATCTGGACCTATCTCACCGCGGCCATCGGCGTGTACACCATCGGCAACCTGCTGAATTCGACTTACTGGCTGTTCGGCGTCGATCCGTTTCCATCGATCGGCGACGTCTGCTTCCTCGGTTTCTATCCCTTGCTGTTCGCCGGCGTGCTGACTGCGATCCGCGCCGCGGCCGTGCGCGTGCAATGGGGCCGCCTGGCCCTCGACGCGACCATCCTGATGCTGGGCTTCGGGGCGTTTTTCTGGTTCTTCGTGATCGGGCCGACGGCCGCCGCCGACCGCGATCCCGACGTCATCAAGTACGTGCTGACGCAGAGCTATATCGCCCTCAACTGCGTCATGTTGCTAGCGTTCGGCGTCCTCCTGATGCACGCGGGCGCCGGCCCGATCGCGCGCCGTACCTTGGTGCTCCTGACCATCGGCTTCGCGGCGATGTCGATTGCCGACATCGTCTGGGCAATGGCCAAAGTGACCGGCGGTTACGAGCTCGGCGGCCTTTCGGACGCCATGTACCTGTCCTGTTACGCCTGGATCATCGCGGCGGCGCGCGAGCAGCTGCGCGGCGCATCGGCGACACGGCCGGAGGCGAACGCGACAAGCGGCGCGCTGGTGCAGGGCTTGCCCTATGTGGCGATGCTCGTGTCCTTCCTCGTGCTCGTCTACGTCGAACGCAGTTCGGTCGCAAGCCCGGCGACCGCGATGACCGTCATCATCTTCCTGCTGACGCTGCTCGTGATGTTGCGCCAAGGCGTGATGTCGCGCGATGACGCGCTGGTCCGCGAGCGGCGTGCCGCCGGCATCGTCGAGGCCCGCTACGCCTCGCTCATCAAAAATGCATCCGACGTGATCATGATCGCGGACGTCGACGGACGCCTGCGCTTCGCCTCGCCGGTCGCCGAGCGCACCTTCGGGATGCATCCGGACGATCTCGTCGGCCGCAACTTGCTCGATCTCTGGGGCGAGGCCGATCGCGAGCGCCTGGCCGCGTTCCTTGCCGAGGTGGCCGCCACGCGCGGCCGCTCCGTCGGGCCGGTCGAGGTCACGGTGGGCAACGGCGCCCGGCGCAGCACGCTCGAAAGCGTAGGCAGCAACCTCCTCGACGACCCGGCGATTGCCGGGCTCGCGCTCAATTTCCGGGACGTCAGCGAACGCAAGGCGCTCGAGGAGCAGTTGCGGCAGCTCGCCTTCCACGACCCGCTGACGCTGCTCGCCAACCGGAGCCTGTTTCGCAATCGTGTGCAGCACGCGCTTGCGCTGACCCAGCGTTCGCGGCAGCGTGTCGCGGTCTTGTTCCTGGACCTCGACAACTTCAAGAACGTCAACGACTCGCTCGGGCATGATGCCGGCGATCGCCTGCTCCAGGCCGCGGCGCAGCGGCTCGTCAAATCGACGCGACCGTCCGACACCGTCGCGCGCCTCGGCGGCGACGAGTTCGCGATCCTGCTCGAGGGAATCAACGATTCCGCGGACGTCGAGCGCATTGCCACCGCGATCAACCGCTCGTTCGACGAGCCCCTGCTGCTCGACGGCGGCGACACTCATATTGCGGTGAGCATCGGCATCGCGTTCTCGGAGGTGGACGACGACACCGAGCAGCTGCTGCGAAACGCCGACATCGCCATGTACAACGCGAAGGCGGCGGGCAAGGCCCGCTTCGTCGTGTTCCAGCCGCACATGCAGGAACAGCTGCGCGAGCGGCTGCGCCTCGAAGAAGACGTCGACAGGGCGCTCGAGCGCAACGAGTTCTTCCTGGAGTTCCAGCCGGTCGTGGACCTCAAGAATCGGGAGCTCCTGGGGATCGAGGCGCTGGTGCGATGGCATCATCCCGAGCAAGGCCTCGTTCCGCCGGGCGCCTTCGTCCCGACGGCCGAGGAATCCGGTCAGATCGTCGAGCTCGGCCGCTGGGTGCTGGTCGAGGCCTGCCGCAGCGTGCGGGCCTGGCGCGATTCCATCGTCGCCGGCGAAGGCCTGCGCGTCGCGGTCAACATTTCCGGAAGGCACCTGCAGCACGCCGACCTCGTGGCCGACGTGCGCAGCGCCCTCGAAATCTCCGGCCTCGAGCCCGAGAACCTCGTCATCGAGCTCACCGAGAGCACGATCATGCACAATACCGAGGTGAACCTGGAGCGGTTCCGCGAGCTGAAGGCGCTCGGCGTCCGCCTCGCGATCGACGACTTCGGCATGGGCTACTCGTCGCTTTCCTACCTGCACCGCTTCCCGATTGACATCCTGAAGATCGACCGCTCGTTCGTCGGCCGCTTGACCGAGCAGGACGCCGGCCCGGAGCTTGCGCGCGCGGTCGTCATGCTCGGCGAAACGCTCGGACTCGAAACGGTCGCCGAGGGCGTCGAGCACGAGGACCAGGTGGCGAAGCTGCTGGAACTCGGCTGCGTCGCGGGCCAGGGATTCCTGTTCGCGCGGTCGAGCTCGCTCGCGGATGTTGCCGCGATGTCGTTCGCGGCGCGCCGCGCGGAACTGCGGAGCGAGCAGCACTTGCACGACCGGCTGACCGCCACCGGCCGCTTCCACGTGGGCATCGTCCGACCACGATCCGTGGCCTGAAAGGAATCCCCTGATTCAGGGGATTCCGGGCGCCGAGTAGGCAATCTCACCGCCAATAACGGACATCACGGCGCGCGCGCGCGGGATCTCCGACTCGGGGATCTTCATCAGGTCCGCCGAGAACACGCTGAGATCTGCGAGCTTGCCGGGCGCGATCGTGCCGCGGTCATTTTCCTCGAATGCGGCATAGGCCGGCCCCGACGTCAGGACGGCGAGCGCTTCGTCGCGCAACAGCCGCTGGTCGAGACCCCAGTCCGGTCCGGCAAAGCCTTCGAGCGTGCGGCGCGCAACTGCCGCGTAGAACTCGACGAGCGCATCACCCTTCTCCACCGGCGCATCGCTGCCGCCCGCGATCAGCGCGCCGGCGTCCAGCAGCGAGCGCCACGCATAAGCGCCGGCGATGCGTCCGGGGCCGAGACGCGCGGGCGCGAACAGCATGTCGCTGATCGCGTGCGAGGTCTGCATCGAGGCGATCACGCCGAGCTGCGCGAAGCGCGGCATGTCCTTCGCCGCCACGACCTGGGCGTGCTCGATGCGGAAGCGCGGGTCGGCGACTTCGCGCTCGCCTTCGGGTACGGCCGCGAACGCTTTTTCGTACTGATCGAGAACCAGGCGGTTGCCGCGGTCGCCGATTGCATGCGTCTCGATCTGGATGCCGCTTTTCAGGCCCGCGATCGCGATGCGCAGGATCTCCTCGGGCGGTGTGACGAACAGGCCGCGCGTGTCCGGCGCATCGCTGTACGGCTCTTCGAGCGCCGCGCCGCGCGAGCCGAGCGCGCCGTCGATATAGAGCTTGACCGCACGGACCGTCAGGCGCGGATCGCAGCTCCTGAATGTGCGCCCCATCGCGAGCAGCCGGTCCGCCTCCTTGCCCGGGCCGCCGATCGCTGCATACAGCCGCAGCTTGAGCCGGCCCCCGGCATACAACCGGCAGATCGCGTCGATTTCGCGCCAAGTCGTGCCGGCAATCTGGACCTGGGTCCAGCCCAGGGAGAGGCTGCGCGCGGCACCGGCTTCGATCGCAACGGCAAGTTCCTGGTCGCTCGGCGGCGGTACCAGTCGGTTTACCAGATCCATCGCCGCGTCGATGAGCATGCCGGTCGCCTCGCCGGTCGCCGGATCACGCAGTATCCGGCCGCCCTCCGGGTCCGGTGTCTTGCGATCGATTCCGGCGAGTTCGAGCGCCTTCGAATTGACGACGACTGCGTGACCGTCGGCGCGCTCGAGCACAACCGGCCGGCCCGAGATGACCGCGTCCAGAACGTGACGCGTGGGAAAGACCGCCGGCGTCCATTTCGATTCGATCCAGCCGATGCCGACGATCCAGGCTCTTCGGTCCTGCGTCACTCGTTCGCGCAGGCGCGCCTGCAGCGCGGCGACGCTTTCGACTCCGGTGAGATCAAAGTCGAGTTCCCGCGAGCCGATGCCGGAAAGGTGCGCGTGGGCATCGGAGAAACCGGGAAAGACCGTGGCGCCATTCAGATCGACGAGGCGCGCACCGCCAGGTGCACGCGCCAGCGCGCCGGCCTTGTCACCGACATAGGCAATGCGGCCATCGACGGCGAGCAGCGCTTCAGCCCGCGGCTGGGAAGTCTCACCGGTATAAATGTTGGCGTTGTGCAGCAGGAGTGCCGGCGGCGCCGCGTCGAGGGCCGGCGCCGAACACAGGGCAGCGGCCGCCGCGACGGTGACGAGCGCGCACCGCCGCGCAATCGGACGGGCCATCAAGGCGTGGCTTTCGCCTGGGTCTTCACGACACTGGTCGCGAGCGCGATCATCGACGCGATGTCCGTGAGATTGGCCGGCACGACCAGAGTGCTCGCCGCCTCGTTGGCCAGCTGGCCGAACTGCTTGACGTACTCCTCCGCGACGCGCAATTGCATCGCCTCAATTCCGCCGCGGCCGGCGAGCGCTTCGCCGACCTGGCGCAGGCCCTCGGCCGTCGCCGTCGCGACCGCAAGGATCGCGGCGGCTTCGCCCTGCGCCTCGTTGATCTGCTGCTGCTTGTTGGCTTCCGATTCCTTGATGACCCGCTGCTTCTCGCCTTCCGCCTGGTTGATCTTGGCGTCGCGCTCGCCCTCGGAAGTCAGCACGACGGCGCGTTTTTCCCGCTCCGCGCGCATCTGCTTTTCCATCGCCTGAAGGACATCCTTCGGCGGATTGATGTTCTTGATCTCGTAACGCAGCACCTTGACGCCCCAGGGGGCGGAAGCCTTGTCGAGCTCGGCGACCACGTTCTGATTGATCGCCTGGCGCTCCTCGAAGGTGCGATCGAGCTCGATCTTGCCGATCTCGCTGCGCAAGGTTGTCTGCGCAAGCTGGATGATCGCGAAACGGTAATTCGCAATGCCGTAAGAGGCCTTGCTCGCCTCCAGCACCTGGAGATA
Organism: Steroidobacteraceae bacterium; assembly: GCA_050738555.1. Lineage (GTDB taxonomy): Bacteria > Pseudomonadota > Gammaproteobacteria > Steroidobacterales > Steroidobacteraceae > SCUD01. Next base: position 28,980 of record JBOHZO010000004.1, read on the forward strand.
CAGCACGCCGTCGACGCCGACCTGCACGTTGTCCCGCGTGATGCAAACCTGCTCCGGGATGTCCATCGCCTCTTCTTTCATTGTGTGCTTGTAAGCGATGCGCTCGATGAACGGGATCAGGATGTGAAAGCCGGCCTGGATCGTGCGGCTGTAACGGCCGAGATTCTCGACTACAAAAGCGCTCTGTTGCGGCACGACGACGGCGGTCTTCGCAATGACGATGATCGCGAGCAGCGCGATCACACCGACGACATACATGGTTTCCATGCGGGGCTACTCCGCCTTGACGTGCAGTGTCAGGCCGTCGACCTGCGCGATCACAGCTTCCCGGCCGGCCTCGACGGCCGCGGACCCCACATTGCGCGCGGTCCAGCTCGATCCCCGGTATTCGACGCGGCCGCTCTGCCCCGGCTCGAGGCGCGACGGAATCAGGACGCGGTCGCCCACCGTCAGCCGCTCGTCCACTTTTCCGCTGCGGTTCCTCACCATTTCATACAGCCGCCGGCGGAATGCCATCATCGCGACGATGGCGAGCACGGAAAAGACCAGCCATTGCGCCCACTGCGGCAAGTCGACACCCAGGAGGCCGATGAGCCCGACGACCGCCGCCGAAAGCCCGATGAAGACGAGGTAGAACTGCGCGTCGATGACGAACATCTCGACGCCGAGCAAGCCGATGCCCAACACCAGCCAGGCCCACCAAGGCATCCGATCCCCCTCGGCGCAGATCGCGCCTCCAATGCCGTTCGCCGTGCAGCTTAACCGATCCCAAAGTCGTGTATTGAGCCCCTGCAACCGCGGGCTGTAGCCTGCGCAAGCCGCGAATCCCCCGATAGCCAGGAAACCGCCATGAAAGCATTCGTAGCGTCGCTCGCAGTCATTTTTCTTTCGCCGGCACTCGCGGCCGACGAAGGCCTGAACGCCGCACAACAGGAGATGGTCGACGCGGAGCGAGCATTCGTGCGGCTCGCTGCCGAGCGGGGTTTCCGCGATTCGTTCTACGCCTACTTCGCTGAGGACGGCATCGCATTCAACCCGCATCCCTTCCGCGTCAGGACCACGCTTGCGAAGCAGCCAGCCTCGCCCGGGCCGATGGGCGCGGTCTGGGCGCCGGTCTACGGCGACATCGCGCAAGCCGGCGACCTCGGATGGAATGCTGGCCCGCTGGTGTTCGAGGGCAAGAACGGTCAGCCCGACCGGCACGGCATGTTCTTCTCGGTCTGGAAGCGGCAGGCGGATGGAAAGTTCAAGGTCGTGCTGGATGTCGGCAACGATACGCCGTCCGCCGTCGTGCCCATGGACGCGCCCGCCGAGTCCTCGCACCGGCCTGCCGCGACTCCACCTGTGAACGTGGATGTCGCCGCCGGGACCGCAGCCCTGCTCGCGATCGAGCGCACGTTTCTCGCGACCGCTCAGTCGGAGAGCCTGGGCCGCGCGTACGGCAGCCGCCTGAGCGACGAGGCGCGCGTGCATCGCCCCGGCGCAATGCCGGTCGTCGGCCGGGTCGCGCTCAACGAGTGGGCGAATGCCCAGGGAGCCAGATTCCGGGGCGAGCCGCTCGCGGCCGATGTCTCGCGATCGGGCGATCTTGGCTACGCCTATGGAAACTACGAAAAAGTTTCTGACACGCCGGAAACCGGCTATTACGCCCGGGTCTGGAAGCGCGACTCGAAGGGCGACTGGCGCATCGTGATGGACACGATCAGTCCCCTGTCCGCCGGCGTGAAACCGTTGACGGCCGAACTGCTGGATGCTGAGGAACACTACTTTGCCGGGCAGTGGGCCGAGGCCGAGGCGGCCTACCAGAAGCATGTCGATGCGAACCCGGGCAATGCCTTCGCGTGGAATCGCCTCGGAACCAGCCAGATCCAGCTCGAGAAATATGCGGACGCGATCCGTAACCTCGAGCGAAGCATCGCGGTCAGTGGAGGAATTCCGGCCGACTTCTACAATCTCGCCTGCGCGTATGCGCTATCGGGCGCGACGGATCAGGCACTCGACAACGTGGAACGGGCGATCGCCGGGGGACTGAAGAACCGCGTTCAGTACGAGTCCGATCCGGATCTCGCTTCCTTGCGCGACCTGCCGCGCTTCAAGGCGCTGATGCAGCCGCTCGGCTGACGCTCAACGCATCGGGTTGCAGGGCGGATTCCAGACCGAGATGGGATCGGAGCGCTCGGCGCGCCGGATCTCCTCGCGCGTGTCCGAGTGCCTGAGATGAATGTGCGCGACGCGCTTCTGCTTCATGCACGCCAGCGCGAGGATGTAAATCGCCGGTCCCGGCCCGGAGATGAACTCCCAGATCGCCCATGGTGTGCTCCGATCTTATTGTCGTTGCCGGCAAGAATCGGAATTTCCTGCCCGGTTTGTCACGCGGACATCAAAAAGAGAGGCGGGTCGCGAAGCCCGGCCTGGCGAATGACCCAGGCGTGAACCAAGTCACGTATCCGCACAGCCATAAGGACTAGCTTTAGACATATTTGCGAAACAGCCGGTAAGTATCTGATTAATGGAAGGGATTCCGTGGCAGGAAGGCAGTTGAACAAGTGGCAGTTTCTGGCAGTCGGCGCACTCGCCGCCTGCGGCGCTTCGGCACAACCCGATGCATCCGACCTTCTCGAGCTCAGCATCGAAGAGCTCGCAAACCTCAGGATCACGTCGGCGTCGCGCATCGCCGAGAACCTGCGCGATACGCCGGCTTCGGTCTTCGTCATCACGGCTGATGAGATCCGGCGCTCGGGCGTCACGAGCATCCCGGAAGCCTTGCGCCTTGCGCCGGGCGTCGAAGTCGCCCGTCGCAGCGCCTATGAATGGTCGATCTCGATCCGCGGATTCAACAGCGATCTCTCCAACAAGCTGCTGGTGCTGATCGACGGCCGCAGCGTCTACTCTCCGCTGTATGCCGGGGTGTTCTGGGACGCCCAGGACACGCTGCTCGAGGATATCGAGCGCATCGAGGTCATCTCCGGCCCGGGCGGAACGCTTTGGGGCGCAAACGCGGTCAACGGCGTCATCAACATCATCACGCGTCAGGCCCAGGACACCCGGGGCGGCTACGGCGAACTGCTCGGTGGGGACGAGGAGCAGCTCATTGCCGGATTCCGCTATGGAGGCACGATCGGCGAGCGCGTCGCCGCCAGGGGTTACGTCAAGTATCTCGAACGCGACTCGACCATGGCGAGCACCGGCGATGACGCCGTGGATGCCATGCGCATGTCCCGCGCGGGATTCCGCCTCGACTGGGGCGGCGCTGAGCCCGATCGTTTCACGGTGACCGGCGACGTCTTTCAGGGCGAAACCGACGGCCTCTTTCTCGACGACTTCACGATCGGCACTCTTCCGGCCGGCACCTTCCGCGACGTCGTCGATATCTCGGGTGCCAACCTGCTCGGCCGCTGGGAGCGAGCGCTCGGCCAGGGTTCGGATCTTCAGCTGCAGTTTTACTACGACCATACGGAACGCGACATCCCGAACACTCTCGACGAGCGGCGGGACACGTTCGATCTCGACTTTCAACATCACCTACCGCTGGGCGAACGCCAGGATTTCCTTTGGGGTCTGACCTACCGCGAAAGCAGCGACAGCATCCGGAACAGTCTGTTCGCGAGCTTCGAGCCGCCGAGCCGCACCACGCGGCGCTACGGCGCCTTCTTCCAGGACCGGATCGCATTGCTGCCGGACCGGCTGTACCTGACCGTTGGCTCGAAACTCGGGCGCAACGATTTCACGGGAACCGAGCACCAGCCAAGCGTCCGACTCGCCTGGCGTCCGGATCGACGACAGACGCTTTGGACGGCGATCTCCCGCAGCATCCGCATCCCGTCGCGCCTCGACGACGACCTTGTGCTGACGATTCCTGCAGGGGCCCCTGGCATTCCGATCCCATTCTATTTCGTCGTGACCGGCAGTGACGACTTTCAATCCGAGGAGCTGATTGCCTATGAGGCAGGCTATCGCTTCCAGCAGGGCGAGAACCTGTCTTTCGATCTCGCTCTATTTCACAACGAATACGACAGGCTCCAGACGAACGAGCCGGACCCGCCGATCATCGTGCTCGACCCGCTTTTGCCGCACGTGATCGTGCCGAGCCATCTCGCCAACAATATGCAGGGCGAATCGATCGGCGGCACGTTCGTGGCGAACTGGCAGCCGCTGGCTCGCTGGCGCCTGCGCTTTCAATACGCCTATCTGGGTCTCGACCTGGTCACCGTGGCGCCAAGTCAGGACGTCGACCGGACGGTAATCGCAGGGAACAGCCCACGTCACCAGGCGGCGATTTACTCGTTCCTGGACCTGCCGCAGGATTTCTCGTTCTACGCCGGCGTGCGTTTCGTGGACGAGCTGCCGAACCAGGGCGTCGATGCCTACGCGGCAACCGACATCAACCTGGCGTGGCGGTTCCGGCCGAACGTGGTAGTCGCACTCGCCGTCCAGAACCTGACTGACGACACGCACCCCGAGTTCGAGGCTGGCATCGGAAACCTGATCGAGCGCAGCGCCTACCTGAAGCTCGACTGGTCCTTCTGAAGGGTCGCCATCATGTCTGCCCTGAGCGTGCTAGCCGAGGGACCCCAGGACGCCGTGGATCCCATCCGCGTGATCCTGGTGGAAGACAGCGCGCCCGATGTCGAACTGGTCTTGAGGCAGCTGAGCAGCGACGGGCTGGAAGTCGCCAGTCGCGTGACGTTCGACGAACCCTCCTTCCGGCTTGCCCTGAAGGAGTTCTCGCCACAATTGATCCTTTCGGATTTTTCGCTGCCGCACTTCGACGGGCTCTCGGCGCTTCGTATCGCGCATCTCGAAGCCCCCAACGTGCCGTTCATTTTCGTATCCGGGACGATCGGCGAAGAGCGTGCCATTGACGCATTGAAGAACGGCGCGTCCGACTACGTACTCAAGGACAACCTGCGGCGCCTCGCTCCTGCCATCCGCGGCGCCCTGCGCGCGGTCGAGACGGCCCGCGCCCGCGATCTTGCGGTGAACATGCTGCGGCGCAGCGAATCGCGCCTGCAGGACATCATCAATACGTCGACCGACTGGGTCTGGGAATGCGACGAGATGTATCGCTTCACTTTCTCGAGCCCCAGCATCGAGCGCATGCTCGGAATCAGCCCGCATGCCCTGATCCAGAGCCTTGCATTCGATCATGTCCATCCGGAGGATCGCGACCGGCTGCGGGGCGCGTTTGATTCCTTTGCAGCAGATTCGGAGACGGTGGCGCCCATAGTCCTGCGCTGGCTGCACGAGGACGGCAATGTTCGCTGGCTCGAACGCAAGATGATCGCGTTGCGGAGCGAGGACGGTACCTTGCGCGGCTATCGCGGCATCGATCGCGACGTGACAATCAGGAAACGCCAGGAGGAGCGCATTGCGCGCCTCAACCGCGCCATCGGCTTCCTCAGCGGCACGAACTCGGCGATCGTGCGCATTCGCAACCGCCGCGAGCTGCTCGACGAGGCCTGCCGGCTGGCCGTGCAAGTCGGCGAGTATTCGATGGCCACGATCTACCTGAAGGACGCGTCGGACAAGGACCCGATCGTCCATCGGGCCGTCAGCGACGAGCACGCGGAATGCGAGCGGCCGCATCGCGAAGCGTTGGACGGCAACGGCCCGGTTGGCCGCGCCATGACCAGCGGCGAACGCGTCGTCGTGCAGGATCTGGCCGACGCTTCGGTCCGGATTCCGGAACGTTCCAGGCTCCTCGGCATGGGCTTGCGCGCCTGCATCGCGCTGCCCCTCAACATCGACGGCACACCGATCGGCGTATTCCTGCTGCATGCGGACGACCAGCATGCGTTCGCAGAGGCCGAGCTGGCACTGCTCGAGCAGGTGACCGGCAACATCACCTTCTCGCTCCAGTACCTGCACAGCAAGGAAAGCGTCGAGTACCTCGCGTACTTCGACACGCTGACGGCGCTTGCCAAGCGCACGCTCTACCTGCAACGGCTCGAGTCGACGATCCGGGACGCCGAACGGGACGGTCACGCGCTTGCCCTCCTGGTCTTCGACATCGCGGGCCTCACCGTGATCAACGACGGACTGGGCCACCATGCGGGCGACCTGGTGCTGCAGCTCGTCGCGGAACGACTGAAAGACGTGTTCCGGGATTCCAGCGTGCTGTCTCATCTGGGCGGGGGATGCTTTGGCGTCTTCTCCAGCTATCCCGCGGGAAGCACGGATGCGACCACGGTGCTACGCGAGCGCATCGAACTGCTCCTCGATGCTCCCTTCAAGGTGCGGGACCAGGAAATCCGGCTGAGCGTCCGGGCGGGATTTGCCGAATTTCCGGACGACGGCAAGGAAGCGGAAGCGCTTCTGCATCACGCGCAGACCGCGCTCGCTCACGCGAAGCGGTCGGGAGAGATGTTCCTGCGGCACCGCCCCGACATGAACATCGCCGCAACCGAACGGCTCAACCTGACGAGCCAGCTTCGCGCGACGGCGGCGCGCCAGAAGTTCATGCTCAATTACCAGCCGATAGTCCGGCTTTCCGACGGTGCCGTCGAGGGCGTGGAGGCGCTGCTGCGCTGGCCGGAGGCGAACGTTTCTCCGGCGGTGTTCGTGCCGCTGCTCGAATCGATCGGCCTCATCGGGGAGGTGGGCAAGTGGGTGCTGAGCAAGGCATTGGCTGAAAGCGACGGCTGGCGACCGGAACAGCGCGCGGGCGGCTTTCGCGTCGCGGTCAACATCTCTGCATTGCAACTGAAGCGCGAGCGGTTTGCGGATGAGGTTTTGCAGGCTGCCGACGCGATCAAGAACGGCGTTTCGCGACTCGAACTCGAGATCACGGAAAGCGCGTTGATAGAGGATTCGCGCCGCGCGAGCGCGATTCTCGGCCGCCTTCGGGATGCCGGCATCACCGTCGCAATCGACGACTTCGGGACCGGGCATTCTTCGTTGCAGATTCTTTCGAGGCTTCCGGTGGACATCCTGAAGATCGATCGCAGTTTCGTCAGCGATCTTGCGACCAATGAAAGGCACCGTCTGCTGGTGCAGACGACGATCACGCTCGCGAAGTCGTTCGGACTGGCCACGGTGGCCGAGGGCGTGGAGGCCGAACAGCAGGTCGCCATTCTCAAGGAACTCGGTTGCGACTCGATCCAGGGCTACCTCGTGCGCCGGCCGGCAAGCGCAAAAGAATTGGGCGACTGGCTGGCGTCCCGGTCATCGGCGGCCTAGTGCGCAATGCCTTCCTGTCCGCGCTGCTGGGCGCGTGCTGCATCGCCTGGTCCGGCATCCAGGTCGGGCGGGCCCAGACGGCAGAAACCGTTCCTGTGACGGAGCGCAGCATCAAGGCCGCCTATCTCTGCAAGTTCGCGGGCTACGTCGAGTGGCCCGATGCGCGCATCCACGCCGCGAAGCCACTGACGATCGGCGTGCTCGAATCCTCGGAAATGGCGGACGAATTGGTCCGCATCACCGCCGGCCGGCTGATCAATGATCGTCCGGTCCAGGTCCGGCGGGTCACAGGCGGCGATTCCCTTGCCGGCCTGCACGTGCTGTTCGTCGGCGCGCACGAGCCGGAGCGGCTCGACCAACTCCTGCTGCCGGCGCGGAAGCTGCCAATCCTGACGGTCACGGAATCCGCGGGCGCACTGTCGGACGGCAGCATCATCAATTTCACGATCGACCGTGAGCGCGTCCGCTTCGAAGTGTCCCTGCCCGCGGCAGAGCGCAGCCGCCTCAAGCTGAGTTCGCGCCTGCTTGCGGTTGCGCAGCGCGTGCAACGGACCCCGGAGTCGTGAGGCCATGATTCCGTTGCACGCTTCAATCCACCGGAAAATGCTGGTCGTCATGCTGGCGACCGCTGCATTTGCCCTACTTCTGACCGCCGCCGCAATGCTCTACTACGACTTGCGCAGCTTTCGCCAGCTCTGGGTCACGGACCTGACTGCGCAGGCGGACATCATCGGCTTCGCCGCCACACCGGCAATCGAGTTCGGGGACCGGCAGGCCGCCGCGGATTACCTGGAGTCGCTCAAGGGCAAGCCGTCCATCATCGCTGCCGCAATTTATTCCGCCAATGGATCGCCGTTCGCTGCCTACACGGCGACTGGCGGAAAGGCAGTCGAGTTTCCGGCCCTCCCCGCGCTCGACGGCTATTCCGTCAAGGGTAGCGAGCTCGACCTGTTCAAGCGCATCGTCTCCGGCCAGGAAATACTCGGCACGGTTTACATCAAGGCTCGATTCGACGTGTTCGGGCGTCTGCTCAACTACCTCGGGATCGTCGGCGCCGTGATGGTGCTGAGCCTGCTGACCTCCCTGCTGATTGCGCGTCGCATGCAACAGAAGGTAACGCAGCCGATACTCGAAGTCGCGGGTGTCGCGCGTACGGTCATGGACAAGCGTGATTTCAGTTCGCGCGCGAGCAAGACGACCGAAGACGAGATCGGCGTGCTTGTGGATGCCTTCAACGGCATGCTCGCGGAAATCGAGCACGTCATCGACGAACGCAAGCGCACGCAATCCGCGCTTGAGGATAGCGAATCCCGCTTGCTCGAGCTGAACGCCGAGCTGGAGCAGCGCGTCGACGCCAGGACTGCGCAGCTTGCGGCCGCGAACAAGGACCTGGAGGGCTTCAGCTACTCGGTCTCGCATGACCTGCGAGCGCCGATCCGCGCGATCGGCGGCTTCGCAGTGCTGCTGGGCGAGGACCACCAGACCGAGCTCGGCGAAGAGGCGAAGCGCAAGATTTCGATCATCCGCAGCGAAGCGGCGCGCATGGGCCAACTGATCGATGACCTGCTCGCGTTTTCACGGCTCGGCCGCAAGGCGCTGGAGCCCTCGGATCTCGACATGGCCGAAATGGCCAACAACGTGTATGTCCGCCTCAATCACGCCGATCCCAGCCGAACAGTGGATTTCCGCCCGGGCTCGATGCCCCACGCTTGGGGCGACCGCGCGCTTTTCGAGCAGGTGTGGATGAATCTGTTGTCGAATGCCATCAAGTTCTCGGCAAAGAAAAAGCAGCCGGTCATCGAGATCGGCGGCATTTCGACCGAGAACGAGCATGTCTATTTCGTGCGCGATAACGGTGCGGGTTTCGATTCACGCTACCAGGCGAAACTTTTCGGGGTGTTCCAGCGTCTCCACCGCGAGGAGGAATTTCCGGGCACCGGCGTCGGGCTGGCGCTCGTTCATCGCATCGTGACCCGTCACGGCGGGCGCGTCTGGGCCGACGGCAAACCGGACGAAGGCGCCACGTTCCATTTCAGCCTGCCGAAGGAGGCCTCCGATGGAGGAGTTTGACCAAGTCGAGATCCTGCTGGTCGAGGACAACCCCCTGGATGCGGAGCTGACGATGCGCGGGCTCCAGAACCAGAAACTTGCGAACAAGATCACCTGGGTCAAGGACGGGGAGGAAGCGCTGGATTATGTGTTCCGTCGCGGCGCTTACGCCGATCGAGCGGAGCCCGGTCCGCGGCTGATCCTGCTCGATCTCAAGATGCCGCGCGTCGGCGGCATCGAGGTCACGCGCGCGATCAAGGGCGATGAGCGCACGAAGCGCATCCCGATCGTGATCATGACGTCGTCCAAGGAAGAAAGCGACATCGTCGACAGTTACAACCTGGGGGCGAACAGCTACATCGTGAAGCCGCTCGATTTCGAGTCGCTGGCCGAAGTCGCGCGGCAGGCCGGCTTCTACTGGCTGGCGATCAATCGCGCGCCGAATTGACGCGGCCCACTCAGGGCATCAGCACCTTGACCCAGCGCACCGTGCCGTCGTCGGCTACATAGACTTCGGCGGTGCGGCCAGCCTGGCAATCGTCGTGACTGCCGAGCCGATTTCGCTTGCCGGGAGTCGCGTACTGCAGGTAGATCTTCGTCTTCTCGTCGAATGCGACGTACTTCGGACCGTCCGGCAGCTGGATCGTAAAGCCGTTCTGCGCGACGTCGAGGGACTCGATGCGCCCGATGTGTGACTTGACGTGCGAGATTCCCGGCGACTCGCCGATCGGGATGTAAAGCTCGGTCTCCTGATGCGCCGCCGCAGACATCGTCATGACCGCGCCCGCAAGCAGGATGAGCGTCTTGAGCGAGTTGCGCATCTCAGTTCTCCAGATGGCTTCGCGCGCTGGCGATCGCGGCTGCCGCCGCGTCCAATTGACGCTTGCGACCGAAGCGATTCCGGGCTTTTTCCACCGCGGCCTGCGCCGCGCGCAGATCCGCGACCGCCTCCGTATGCAGGCCCCCGCTCTGAATGACCTCGTTCGCATCCTGGAGTTCAAAACCGGCGCGTTCGATCAGCACGAGTTGACGCGCATGGCCGCTCGTATAGGCGGATGCCGTTTTCAACAGCATTCCGGCGGCGCGCAGGTTTTCCAGCGCATTGATGACGCGCAGGAATGCGGCGACCGCGACCACCTGCGTCGCATCCAGATTGATCGCGCTGCCGGTGGCGCCGATCAGAAGCTGGCCGGCCGGCGACTGGGTGAAAGCATCGCCATTGTAAAAGGCGACGGCGCCCTCGATGGTCTCGATCGAATTGTTGTGGAAGAACGGCCCGGTATCGGCGGATTCGACCAGCGGTGGCGTGTTGAATTCGCCGTTGCCCGGGTTGCCGAAACCATCGTCCGGAGGATTCTTCTCACCTGCCAGATCGGCCGGCTGATCGGGCAGTCTCTCGACCCCGGTATCGAATCGCAGATTGCCCGCACCCGGGCCGAAAATCGCCGGGTCGGCATTGGCGCCGGCGTTGAAGTGACAGGCATTGCACTTGCCCAGCGTGCCGTCGAGAAAGATCTCCTGGCCGCGGCGCGCGACGTCGCCGCGGAGCTTCAACGGCAGGCTGAGGTCCTGCTGTCGTCCGAGCGAGAGCTGGAATGCCTCCAGCGCCTCGAGTTCCTCGTCGGTCGGCAGCCGGAAATCGATATCTGCGACACGATTGAGCGTCCTGGCGAAGTGCTGGACGACGGCACCGATCGCAAAGGCGCGCAGACTGCCGTCACCTGGCGCGCCATCGCCGCCCCAGCCCGTCTGAGGTCCGGCGCGACTTTCGATCGACGTGCGCAACGCGAGCGTGTGCGGCACTCCGCGCATGTTGAACTTGTTCGCCAGGTCGTCAAATCCGTCCTGGTTCTCGAGGATGAGCGCGAATTTCCGCATCAATTCCGGGTTCTCGAAATTCCGGGCCAGATCCTGATTCGTCTCGGCCACGAACAATCCGTCGGCAGCCGGAAGCGTCGAGATGAACGCTGGCGCGATCGAGAAATTGTCCTCGGCGCGGTGGCAGGTTCCGCAGGTGCGGCCATTGCCGCCGAATTTCTCATTGAAAAAAATGTCTTCGCCTTTCAGGACGAGCGGATCCTCCGGTGTCGGTCCGGGGGCCGGCCGGCAGGCCACGATCAACGCCGCGAGGCAGGCGATCGACCAGCGATGAGTCCACCTGTCCATGTCAGCCTCCCTGGCCAACTCTCCTGAATATACTGCGCCGGCCGCGCATCGGGAATCCGATGCATGGCATCGCGCTCTTCAGGCACTCCGCAGTGACGGAGCGCCGGGCTCAGGGCCCGGCGCGTTTCGAATAGTAACCGTCGAACACGGTCGTCCAGGTCTTGCCGCCATCCGCGGTCGACTCCCAGTGTTGCCGCACGCGTCCATCCTCGAGCGGCGTCCAGGTGATGCGATTGGCCTTCTGCGGATCGGCGGTGGTTGCCAGCACCATGGATTGACCTTCCATTCCGCCTTCGAGAAACAGCGCCGCGCCGTGGTTGTCGATCCAGGTCTGGTGCCAGATTTTCCTGGCTGCATCGTAGAAATTGAGACTCGTGCCCGCGTAGCCGCCGGGCGAGGTGTACTCCTCGCGCAGCGTGCAGCCGTCATTGACGCGTGTAATCCGGTTGCGGCTGACCGTGCCCGGCGAGGCGGCCGACTCGACATTCCAGTCACCGAGCCAGAAGTCGAACTGGCGGTGCTCCGGCGCGCTGCAAGGCGACACTGGCTCAACCAGCGCCGATTCCGGCAAGCCAGCCGCCAGCAAGCACAGCGGAAAAACCGACCCTCGCACTCAGGGCATCTCCTTTTCCAGCTGGTCGGCGGTCACGAAGCGCGGGCGGATGTCCACCGCCACTTGGCCCAGGCGATCGAGCACGGTCTTCACCTCGGGCCGAATGACGGCTAGGCGCTCCAGCATGCGCTTTGCACCTTCATAGTTCCCTGTCGCCTGCAAAGTCAGGAGTTCCCGCGTGAGCGCGGCGACGCTCCGCTTTACCTTTTTCAGATCGACAGTAAACGTGCCATCGGCATTCACGCGGAAGCCGCCCGTATCGAGCAGGTAATTCACCTGCAAAGCCATGCCCTTGGCATGCGCCTCGTTCATCCCGAATCGCAGCGTCCGGAAGGCGGAGGCCAGGAACGTCGTGTACATGGCACGCTCGTCGGCGCGATCGAGCACGCCCTTGTCCGTCAGCCTCTGCAATGCCCAGAGACCGGATACATCCGCCTTCGCCTCTTCGATCGTGCCGGAGAGCTCCTTGATCGCCTGGCGCACGGTGCCGCCCGTTCCACCCGGCCCGGTTTTCGTGGGCCCGAGCCCGTGCATGACTTCGTGCATCAGGATGTGCGTGAAGAAAGCGTCGAAGTCCACGTGACCCTGGTCTTCGGCCGCCAGCGCGATCTTCGAGATCGGCACGAGCGCATGCTCGAACTTCGCCTGCTGGATATTCTTCAGCATCGTGCGCTTCGAGCCCATCTCCCTGACGATGCGCTCGTCATTCGGCAGGTTGAACGCCGCCGTCTGCACGTCGTGATTGCCGTCGCCGGCGGAGAACACGACATTGACGACCCGCATCGGCGCGAGACCTCCCAGCTTCTCGCGACGGTAGCGCGGATCGATCGGCAGCCGGTCCTCCAGCCACTGGAGCTCGCCGCCGAAACGATCGAGTTTGGCGGTCTCGGCGTCGTCCCGCACGGTGATGAAGGCCTCGAACGCCGCCTTGTAGTTGAACCATTCGTCCTCGTACAC
>JBOHZO010000005.1:0-2413 GCA_050738555.1 Steroidobacteraceae bacterium
GACGGGAAGAGCACGCTGATCGGGCGGATGCTGCACGATACGCAGCAGATCCTGGAGGACCAGCTCACGGCGGTCACCAATGACAGCCGCAAGTGGGGCACGACCGGGGAGGCCGCCGACCTCGCGTTGCTGGTGGATGGCCTGCAGGCCGAGCGCGAGCAGGGCATCACAATCGACGTGGCCTACCGTTACTTCGACACCGACAAGCGCAAATTCATCATCGCGGACTGCCCGGGCCACGAGCAGTACACGCGCAACATGGCGACCGGCGCCTCGACCGCGGACCTCGCCGTGATCCTCATCGACGCCTCGCGCGGCGTGCAGGTCCAGACGCGCCGCCACGCCTACATCGTATCGCTGCTCGGCATCCGGCACATCATCGTCGCGGTCAACAAGATGGACCTCGTCGGCTACGACGAGAAAGTGTTCCACAAGATCCACGACGACTGCCTCCATATCGAGGGGATCCGCGGCGTCGATGCGCGCATCGTGCCCGTCTCCGCGCTGAAGGGCGACAATGTCGTGACCGCGGGCGCCGGCATGCCGTGGTACAAGGGGCCGACGATTATCGAGGTGCTCGACACGATCGACGTGAGCCGCGACCAGGCACTCCAGGACCTGCGCCTGCCGGTGCAGTACGTGAACCGGCCGGACGCGTCTTTCCGCGGCTACTCGGGAACGATCGCCGCAGGCGCGGTCGCGGTCGGGGACCCGATCATGGCCGTGCCGTCACGGCGGCTCAGCAAGGTGCGCGAGATCGTGTGCTTCGACGGCAATCCGGCGAAGGCCGGGGCCGACATGGCGGTCACTGTCGCGCTCGAGGACGAGCTCGACATCAGCCGCGGCGACCTGCTGGTACATCCCGACCGCTCGCCGAGCGTCAGCCGCATCTTCGACGCGCACATCATCTGGATGAGCGATACGCCCCTGCTGCCGGGCCGGCAATACGAATTCAAGCTGTCGCACCGGTACCTGCGCGGCACGGTCGAGAGCATCCAGCACCGCGTGGACGTCAACGACCTTTCCGAGCATCCGGCCTCGGAGCTGAAGCTGAACGAAGTCGGCCTGTGCCGCATCGTGCTGGCCGAGCAGGCGGCTTTCGACACCTACGCCACCTGCCGCAATACCGGCGCGCTGATCGTCGTCGACCGCCTGACACATTCGACCGCCGGTGCTGGCATGATTCTCCGCAGCGCCGCGCCGCAGGGAGCCCAGCATGACGTTTCCGTGTTCTGGCAGCCGACACGGGAGCGCCACGAGCAGCGCGCCAACCAGAAGGCGCAGCATCCGTGCATCCTCTGGTTCACGGGCCTGTCCGGCGCCGGCAAATCGACGATCGCGAACGCGGTCGAGCAGGCACTGTTCCTGCGCGGGCATCACAGTTACCTGCTGGACGGCGACAATATCCGCCACGGGCTCAACAAGGACCTCGATTTCACCGACGCGGGCCGCGTCGAGAACGTCCGCCGCATCGGCGAGATCTCGAAGCTCTTTGTCGACGCGGGCCTCATCGTGGTAACGGCATTCATTTCCCCCTTCCGCAGCGACCGGCGCTTGGTGCGCGACCTGGTCCAGTCTGGCGAGTTTGTCGAAGTGTTCGTCAGCACGCCGCTCGAGGTCTGCGAGCAGCGCGATCCCAAGGGCCTGTACGCCAAGGCGCGCGAGGGGGCGATCAAGAATTTCACGGGCGTCACTTCGCCTTACGAGGCGCCGGAGGCCGCCGAGATCGTGATCGACAGCTCAAAACTCTCGGTCGCGGAATGCGTGGACAAGGTCATCCGCTATCTCGAGGCGGAAGGCCGCTTGAAGAGCTGATCCGATGCTCATTCCAGTCATCCTGTCGGGCGGTGCGGGAACGCGGCTGTGGCCGCTGTCGCGCGAGCTTTATCCCAAGCAGTTCCTGCCGCTCGTCGGCGAGCGCACAATGATCCAGGAGACGGCGCTCCGGAGCATCGGCCTGCCCGAGGTCTCCGGCCCGATCGTCGTCTGCAACGAGGCCCACCGCTTCCTGGTGGCCGAGCAGCTCCGGCAGATCCGCATCGAGCCGCGCGCGATCCTGCTCGAGCCCGCGGGCCGGAATACCGCGCCTGCGGTCGCGATCGCGGCGCTGGCGGCGATCGCAGGCGATGCCAGCGCACGCGGCGCGAGCGAGCCGCTGCTGCTGGTCCTGCCCGCAGACCATGTTCTGGAGGACGTTGCCGCCTTTCGCCGCGCGGTCGCAACCGCCATCCCTGCCGCGCGCGAGGGACGGTTCGTGACCTTCGGCGTCGTGCCGACGCACCCTGAAACCGGCTACGGCTACATCCGCCAGGGCGCCGGCGAGGACGCAGTGCGCCCGGTCGCCGAGTTTGTCGAGAAGCCGGACGCCGCGCGGGCGAAAGAGTTTGTCGCGAGCGGCGACTACTTCTGGAAC
>JBOHZO010000006.1:0-14854 GCA_050738555.1 Steroidobacteraceae bacterium
GCTGTGCGGCCCTGCCGTAAAGGTGAGCGTCCCCTTTGATCCCTTTGATCTAGCGGCGCTTTTCGGCAACGATCTCGAGCACCATCGGCGTGATGAGAAGCGTTGCGGCCTTTTGTTCCGCGGCCGCGAACTCGCCGCGCACGGCGTCCGCCCAGGCCTGGTCGATCCGGCCGAGCTCGAGCTGGTGCTGCAGGTGGATGTTCACGAACGAAGCAGGCCATTGCCACATGGCATCGCCCGGCCGGACGCAGAACACGCGCGGGATCGCGTCGCGGATCGAGAATCCGCGCTCCTGAAGGAGCGCCACCACGGCGGGAGCGATGTCCGGCTCGCCGCCGGTCGCGCGCCAGCCCTGTTCGACCTGCTGCACGAACTCGTGCATCCGCCGGCCCGCGGTCGATATCCGGAAGCTGTCGTATTGGATGTACTCGTGAAATATTGCGACACCGCCCGGGCGGATCGCCGTGGCGATCTTGTCGAGCAGAAGCGCCGGCGAGGAGACGAAGCACGCGACCCAGCGGCACCAGCTCGCATCGAAGCTGCCGGCGGGCAGCGCGTCCACCATCAGGTCGAGCTCGTGGTAGCGGACATTGCCGAATCCGTGGCGCGTGAGCATGTCGCGGCCCGCCTCGACGAAGCGCCCCGAGCGCTCCACGGCCACGACTTCACCGTCCGGTCCGACGATTTCCGCGAGATCCGCCGCGGCGTAGCCGGGCCCCGCGCCGACGTCGAGCACCCCCGAACCCACGCCGATGCCGGCGCGCCGCCAGCACTCGAGCATCGTCGGCCGCCAGACCCGATGCTGCAATCCGAGGCGCGCGATTTCGTCGTCGTGTGTGCCGAGGAAGTAGTCGCGGTCAGTCGACATCTTCAGGCCCCGGAGGTCAACGGGACTCCGCCTTCACAGCCACTTCGCCTTTCGCAGGCGATAGAACAGGTAGCCGTCGATGCCGACCATCAGCGCGGTCGCTAGCACATAGCCATACCTCCATCCGAGTTCCGGCATGTGCTCGAAGTTCATGCCGTAGACGCCGGCGATCATGGTGGGTACTGCCACCAGCGCGCCATACGCCGCCAGGCGCTTTACCGTCTGGTTTTCCTGCATGCTGATCATCGACAGGTTCACGGAGATGGCGGTCGCGGCCGCGTCACGAATCGACTCGATGCTTTGGTGAATTTGCTGAAGGTGATCGGAAACGTCACGGAAGTATACGGTCATACCGGCGCACACGCCCGGTGTGCGGGCGCCTGACAGCGACTTGAGGCTGTCGAGGAGCGGTGCCACCGCGTGCCGGACCTTCATCAGCTCCTGCTTCAGCGAATAAAGGGCTTCGACGTTCTCGCGCGGTGATGTATCGGCGAAGATCCGTTCTTCGACGCGCTCCAGCTCGGTTTCGATCGTCTCCAGAACCGGGAAATAGCGATCGACTACCGCATCCATCAACGCATAAAGCACGAATCCGGATCCATTCCGCAAAAGATCCGGTTCCCGTTCGCAGCGCGCACGCACCTCCCGGAACCCCTGGTCGACGCCGCTGCGGATCGTGAGGATGTAATTGGGTCCCACGAAGATGTCGACTTCGCCGATCCGCAATCCGTTCTCCCCGGGTTCGAGCAGGTGGAGGACGGCAAAGAGGGAGTCGCCGTACTCTTCCAGTTTGGGCCGCTGGTGCCCGTGACGGGCGTCTTCGACAGCCAACGGATGCAGGTCGAATTCTGCCTGCATCAATTCAAGGGTGCGTTCGTCCGGCTCGAGCAGTGCGACCCAGACGAAGGCATCCGGCATCGCGACGTAGCGATGGATATCCTGGGGATCAATTTCGGCGATTCGTTTGCCGTTCTGATAGGCGACGCAGCTGATCAGCATGAGGAGCTTTCGCTATTACCTGATCGACCTTCTGCTGCCGCTATTCCCGCAGAGTGACGCCCGAGCCGCCGAGTTCCTTCGGCACGTCCTTCTGCTTCGGCAAACCGTCCGGTATTCGCAGCACCGATTCCTCGTAGAACACGTGCAGGCCGGCCTTGAACGCAAGCTTCGGGAGGATCGCGGCATAGACGTCGGTGAGTCCCATTTGCGAATACTCTTCTGCGTTTTGGCGAAACTGCCGACATTTTCGGCGCCCTGGGTGATCTTGACCGCGTCAGGTTTGCAAAATGTGAAGGCGTTGACCGGTCCCGCCGACCGGTGCCGGCAGCATTCGCAGATGAGTGCCGTTCTCGCCCATGACGGTCTCCTCAGGCGCTGGAGCGCAACACCTCGCCGTGCTTCAGGTAATGATTCATCCGGGATTCCCACTCGCGCATGAACTGCACGAAGTACTCGGCGGTGAACGAAGCGAGGAACACGTCGCCCTCGGGCCCGAGACTCGTGTGGGAGTACGTAATTTCCGCCTCGCTGCCCGGTTTCGCGGGCCGGACCCGGATCGTCAGCTTGCAGGCGGTGACTCCCGGCGTGATCTTGATCATTTCGACGAAGCCGCGCGCCGGGTCGTGCCGCGTAATGTACCAGATCGAATCGTGAACTTTCGCATCGGTGACGAACACGCAGTCCTGCTCCGCCACGCCGGATTGCGTCAGCACGAGTATGGGATTCCAGCCGTCGATCCAGTCCTTTTCCCGAACCGGGCAAAGCAGGGGAAACACCCTGGAGGCCGGGGCGTTGAGATGCTGCTTGTAGGTGCGCGTGAGGCGATTGGGTGCGCGGATATTCATGATTGCACCTGCGGCCACGAGGCAATCAGCCGCAAACCCAACCAGACGACGACGATGCCGAGGATCACGGTGAGCGCCGCATACGAAGCCGCGGTCATCAGCTCTCCTCGCCGCACGAGATAAATCGCATCGAGCCCGAACGCGGCGAACGTGGTGAACCCTCCCAGCAATCCGGTGAACAGGAACAGCCGGGTATCAGCCGTAAAGAAATCGTGCTTTTCGACCAGGCCGGCCAGCACGCCGGCGACGAAGCAGCCGATGACGTTGACGGCGAAGGTGCTGTAGGGAAACCTCTCCAGCACGGTGGGATGCAGCACCCCGCCACCCGCCTTGTAGCGGGCGGCCGAGCCGATCAAACCACCGAGGCCGACGGTCAGGATGGCCTTCATAGGCTCCAGGCAGGCAAATGCAACCCACTCTCCAGGCAGAGAGTAGGCTGGATTGCGAACGCAGAGAAGGGGGCGACTGCTACTTCGCGGCTTTCACATTCTGCAATGTGGGATAGAACTGCACGAAGGTCATGTCCACGGCGGCGTGGGCTGCGTGGCAGGCGAAGCAGTTGGCATTGGGCTCGGGATTCGCCGTTCGCGCGTCCATGCCGAAATCGAAATAGGCCCAGCGATTCTTGAATCGCCTCGAATCCTTGACGGAAACCTCGATGCCGTGCAGGTCGGTCTGAAAGTAGCCGCGATTATTGGGCGGTCGCTGGGTCTCGGTGCCGCGCAGCTCCAGCACGAACATCGTCCCTTCCGGCCAAGACCCCTTTTGGAGGAAGGTTTTGTACGCCTTGGGCTGGACGAAGACATTGTCGAACATCACGTGGCCGGTCAGAGCCGCAGCCTGCGCGGCCGGACCGTAGCTCATGCCGAGACCGGTGCTCACGAATTGCCAGTGCCGGTAATCCACCGGCCGTTGCAGGGTTCCATCGGCGGTAAAGACGGCGCCGGCAAGAGCCGGTCCGGCGTTCGCAGCCGGCGGCGAGCGCGACGTCTCTGCCGCGAGGGCGGCGACCACCAGGCCACCGATCGCAACGCAGGACAGAGCGGCGATTTTCAGCATCGGACTCTCCGCGGACTAGAATGTCAGCGTATCCTGACGCCGCCGCGGGGAGCAGGTCTTGAAGAAAAGCAACATTTCCGCCCATGCGGTCCCGCTGGGAGCCGGGCAGTTCTTTGGCGCGACCCGCGGCCAGTTCCGGACCGGTGAATTCGTCGTAACCACGGTCACGCACCTCCAGTCGCGGGTCGTGCCGAAGCACGTGCATGCCAATCCGTTCTTCTCGATGCTGATCAATGGCAGCTACCGGGAATGGTTTGGACGCCAACATTGGGATGCGCGACCGCTCGCCATGGTCCTGCGACCGCCGCAGGCCGAACATCATGATGAAATCGGATCTGGCGGCGCGGTGTTCCTCTGCGTCGATGTCGCCCAGAAGTTCTGGGATGCCATGGCGAGCGCGGACATCCGCCTCGAGCGACGCGCCTTCGAAAGCCGGCCGATGTCGTGCAGCGCATTGCGGCTGCTCAGGGAGATGATCGACCGGCGTCCCGGCTGGTCGAACGCCGCGTATGCGCTGATCGCCGAGCTGATCGAAGAATACACGCGCGATCCGGTCAAACCGGGGCGTCGCGAACCGCGCTGGCTGCGGCGCGCACTGGAACGACTGCACGCGGAGCCGTTCACGGCGAGTCTCGGCAGCATCGCGCTGGAACTCGACCTCCACCCGGTGCACGTGGCGCGCATGTTCAAGCATCACCTCGGGATGACGCTGTCGGGCTACCTGAGACAGTTGCGATTGCATCAAGCCACGCGCGCCTTGCTCGAGTCCACTGAACCGCTGGCGACGCTCGCGGACAGCCACGGGTTTGCGGACCAGAGCCACCTGACGCGTGCGCTGAATCGGGGAACCGGATGGACGCCAGGCGGGTTACGCTGCGCTTGCGAGCGGTTGCGCAGTCAGCAGGACGATCCTGCCCAGGAGCGAGCTGCCTAGTGGTTGAAACCGAACACGCCGCAGGCAGATCTCCAAGATGCCCGTCGCCCCACGGCTCGCCGGGCGCGCATGATGGATTCCCGTGTACGTGGAATCCATGAAGGCCTGGCGGCAAGCCAGTGAGCGCTGGATGGAAGACCAACCCCAAGCGCGTTGCGACCCTGTGAACCGTATCCACAGAGACTCCAGTACCCTTGGCGTCGACAGCGCTCAATGTAACGGTCGTCTCTGCGCCGCAGGCAGCAGATGGGCCACGAAAAATTCGTCATGGACGCGGACCAGGCGGGAATGATGCACGCGCTCGCGAACTTCGAGACGGCGTTCTACCGCTACATGAGCCGTCGCCAGGCCTCGTTCCCCGACTCGAAAGTCTAGAACTCCTGTGAGAACCGGATGCCGATCGTGCGCGGCCGGCTCTGCACGCCATAGGGTTGGACGCCGCAGGTCTGCGGGGTGCACTGGCTCGTGACGTAGAGCGGGGCGTCCTCGTCCGTGGCGTTCGACACGAAGAGCTCGATCGCGTACCGGTCGTTCTCGACGCCGAAGGCTAGGTCGACGAGCGTGGACGACGGGATGTCGCCGTAGAGCTCCAGGTCCGCGAGGCTCAATATGGATGCGCGGCTCGCCTGGTAGGCGAGCGCCCCCTGCGTATAAGCCTCGAAACCACCCAATGGGAACGTGTAACGCGCGACCAGGTTGCCCTTGAAATCGGGCGTGATCGGGAGCGCCGTTCCGGACGGAGCGATGACGTTGACGCAGTTGCCGACCAGGTCGAAGTCGCAGTAGTCGTCCTGCAATTCGCTGTCGTAATAGGCGACCGACATGCCGACCCGGAAGCTGTCGCTGGGCAGCCAGTCGAGTTGCGCCTCGATGCCCTGGATCTCGGCTTTCGGGCCATTGGCCACCTGCGTGATGCCGTTCGCCCCCTGGAACGAGATCTGGACGTCGTCCCACTCCTCGAGGAAGACGGCGCCGTTGAACTGGAGCCGGTCGTTCGCGGTGCGGGTCTTCCAGCCGATCTCGTAATTCGTCAGGAAGTCCGCTACGTACTCGCCGGCGAAGGGGTTGCGGTTGATGCCGCCCGGCCGGTAGCCCTCGGACCAGGTCGCATAGAGCAGGGAAGCGTCGGTCGCCTTCCAGCTGAGGTTTGCGCGGTAGACGCTGTCGCTCTCGGAAATGCCCTTGTTGACGTTGAAGCACGGGGCATCCTTGCGATCGGCCTGTCCGACGCCGATCAGGTTGCACTGGTTCTCGCCCGTGCCGGACCACCCGGCCTCGGTGAAGCCGATGCCGAACCCGAAAAAGCCCTTGACCGTCACCTCGGGCTCGAAGTAACGCGCGCCGAGCGAGAGCTCGAGCTGGTCCGTGATGTCGAACTGGATCTGGCCGAACACGGCCTGGTCGGTGTCGCGACGGTCCATGCTGTTCAGGTACACGACGCCCGGGTACTGCGGCGAGGTAGGCTCGTCCCGGTTCAGCAGCATCTGGTCGGCCAGGCCCACGATGTTGCCGAACGACTCGTAGAAGTTGTGGTACTGCTTCTGGTGGAAGAAACCGAGCAGGCCGCGCACGCGGTTGTCCTGCGGCGTGCTGATGCGGAGCTCGTGGCTCGTCTTGCTGTAGTAGTCGTCCTTGGTGTACGAGGCGTCCGGATTCAGCTGGTTGCCGTCGTTGTCGAAGAAGAGTAATCCGAAGAAGCCGGACGTATAGGCGTTGTCGTACCAGTAAGAGTAGTCCGAGTAATCGAACGAGCCGTCCGAGTCGCGCGAGAGGTAGTTGCCGGAATACACGACGTCGAGGTTGCCGATCGAGCCCTCGATCGTGAGGCCGGCCTGGTACCATTCGTCGTTCACGAACTCGTCGCGGAAGTGCGCGACCGCGTGATCGCCGGTGGCCTGGACGTCCGCGAGATCGTCGCCCCAGGAACCCTCCTGCTCCATCTTCTGGTACATGAGGCTCGGCGTGACCGTCCAGTTCTCGCCGAGGTCGACGCGCAGCGCGGCACGCGCGCCGAGGGTGTCGATCTCGTTGTAGTTGTCCTCGACGCGCCCGTCGTTCGAGGAGATGAAATCGTCGTCCGGGTCCGCCTGGTTGATCCGATAAACGCGCGTGGCAGCCACGTTGTCGATCCAGCCCGCGTCGTGAAGCGCCCAGCCGACGAGGCGCAGCGCGGCGTTGCCGCCGAGCGGAAGGTTGACGAAGCCTTCGGCAACGTAGCCTGGCTCCTCGAAGTCGACGTAATTGGCTTCCAGCGTGTAGCCGCCGTCGAATCCGGACGGGTCCGGCTTGTTGGTGATGATGCGGATCGTTCCGGCCTGCGAGCTCGCGCCGTACAGCGTGCCCTGCGGGCCGGCGAGCGCCTCGACGCGCGCGATGTCGTACAGGTGCACGTCGAGGCTCCCCTGCACGGTCGTGATCGGCTGCTCGTCGAGATACATGCCGACGCTCGGCTGCGAGGTCGTCGCCTGGCCGTCGCCGCCCGTCGCGACGCCGCGCATGTAGACGAGGTTGTAGCCGGAGCCCGCGCCGAGAGATGCCTGCATGGTCACGCTCGGCAGGTACTGCACGTAGTCCTTGAAGTTCTGGACGTTCAGCTCTTCGAGCTTCTCCTGGCCGAGGGCGTCGAGGCTGATCGGAACGTCCTGCAGGCTTTCCGCGCGTTTCTGCGCGGTGACGATCACTTCACCCAGTGTCGTCGTGTCCTGCGCGTGGACCGCAGGGCTTCCGAGCGCGAGCAGCACCGCCGTCGCGACCGGCGTGCGCTTGAGCGCGCGGGCATGGCGTCGAGTCGAATGGAATGTCCGCATGAGTTGTACCCCCCGTGGCCGCTGAGCCTACGCCTGTCCCCAATTCGCCGTAAAGGCCCGGGATCCCGTGTTGCGCTGCGGCAACGACCGCGCTATGGCAGGCGCGGTACCTCCGGATAGGCGTCGAGAACGGGCCCGAGCGCGGCCTCGAGCGGCCCGAGCCAGGGCTCGAACTGCCGCCACTGCTCCAGCCCCTCCCGGTAGATCGGCTGGCGAACCTGCTCGGAGCTCGCGGTCCGGACCGGGCGCTCGTTCTCGAAGAACCGCAGGCATTCCGGCTCGAAAGGCAGGGAGCAATGGTCGAGCAGCCGGCGGACCTCGGCGTCGGTGTCCTCGACCAGGCGCTCGTAGAAGACGCGGTGGATGCGACCCGGCAGGACGGCGTCGAAATGGGCCATCAAGTCGACGTAATCGGCATAGAAGCGGCCCGCGTCCCTGAGGTCGTAGCTGAAACGCTGGCCGCGCGCGTAGTGCTGCTTGAAGTTCGAGAAGCAGCAGGCCATGGGATGGCGGCGCGCGTCGATGATCTTCGCGTTCGGCAGGGCGAGCCGGATCATCGCCACGTGCAGGAAGTTGTTCGGCATCTTGTCGATGAAGTGCGGGCGTTCCGTTTTGCGATGCACACGCGTGCGCTCCAGGTAGCGCCGGCCCAGTTCCCGCAGCGCATCCGGCGACATGGTCGCCAGGACATCCGCATAGGAGCCGATGTCGTCGGATTCCGCCGCAGCGCGCAGCTCCCGCGCCATCGTGATCATCTCCGGCAGCTCGGTCGTGCCCTCGACGGCGGAATGGCTGGACAGGATCTGCTCGAGCAGCGTCGAGCCGGCGCGCGGCATGCCGACGATGAAGATCGGGCTGCCCGTGGGATCGCCGCTGCCCGCGCGCGCGGCGAAGAACTCCGCCGTGAAAACCGACTTCAGGTGCTTCACGCGGGCACTGTTCTGGTCTGCGTCGTAGGGATTGCGCGTGCGGTACACGGCGTTTCCCTTGGCATAGTGCTCGAAGGAGGCCGGATACTCGCCGGCGTCCTCGTGGGCCTTGCCGAGCGCGAAATGCAGGTGGATGCGGTTGATTTCGTCGACGGCAGGGTCGTCGAGCTTCTTGCGCATGGCCCCGAGATCCGTCCCGGTGAAGCGGAAGGTCTTGAGGTTGGCCAGGCTCCAGTACGCTTCGCCGAAGGCGGGATCACGCTCGAGCGCGTTGCGGTAGGCGGCGATGCACTCCTCCTGCCGGCCTTCGGTCTTCAGCACGTGGCCCCAGCTCAGCCAGACCTTGGCGTTGCCCGGGTACTCCGCCAGGAGCTCCGCGTACATGCGGCTCGAGCGCCCGTATTCGCCGATGCGGCTCAGGATCACGGCTGCCAGGTTGCGATAGCTGGGATTGCGCGGCTCCGCGGCGAGCAGACGCTCGATCTCCGCGAGGGCCTGCGACGGCTCGTTGCGCCGGTGCAGCACCACGGCGAGCTGGTAGCGCGCGGGCCTGAACTCGGGCGCGAGCTCGAGGGCGCGCTCAAGGAGATTCCGCGCATCCTCGTCGCGGCCGATGCGCATGGCGACCTCCGCCAGCATGCGCATCGCCGGCACGTCGGTGGGCGAGTCGTGCAGGCACGCCTTGAGGAGCCGCTCCGCCTGCGGGATGTCGTTGCGGTTCATCGCGATGGCGGCCTGCCGCAATCGCGGATTGTCCACCGAGGCCTGGAACGACTTCATTCGACGAAGGCGCGCTTCAGGCGCGCGATGCCCTCGTGGATCTCGGGCACGGAGTAATGGGCGAAGGACAGGCGCAGACAGTTCGCGAGTCCCCCGGCCGTGGAGCAAGCCGTGCCCGGCAGGAAACCGGTGCCGGCCGCGCGCGCCGCGGCCTGCACTTCTCCGGCATCGAGACAGGCCGGCAGCTCGAGCCAGAAAAAATAGCCGCCCTGCGGTTTGCGCCAGGTCGCGAAATCGCCGAAGTGCCTGCGGAGCGCCGCGTCCATCGCCTCCGCCCGTGCCGCATAACTCGCGCGCAGGTGCGCGACAAAAGACGTGAGTTCGCCGTTCTCCATGAGCTGGCGAACGACGTGCGAGGTGAAGTGATTGAAGTTGCCGCCGCTCACGAGGGCGCCGCTCGCCAACAGCGTGCCCATCAGTTCCGGACTGGTCTGGATCCAGCCGAGCCGCAGGCCGGGGCCGAGGATTTTCGAAAAGGACCCGAACGAAAGCACGTTGCTCTGCCCGGCCGGCGTTCCGAGCGATGGCGGCGGCGGCACGCCATGGTGCAACAGCTGGTAGACCTCGTCGGCCGCGATGATGAAATCGTATTGGCGGGCGAGTGCAACGAGCCGCTCGCGACGCTCCTGGCTGAGTGTCTGTCCAGTCGGGTTGTGGTAACTCGGGATCGTGTACAGGAGTTTCGGTCGGTGGCGAGCGAGTTCACGCCCGCATTGCTCGAGGTCCATGCCGTGGCCGTCGAGCGGGATGCCGACGATGTTCAGCCCATGGTCGCGGAAGATCTGGAACGAATAGCAATAGCTCGGATCTTCGACGAATACGGTATCTCCGGGACGCGTGAAGCGGCTGCATGCGAAGTCCAGTGCCTGCGAGATCCCGGCGGTGAGCAGCAGCGACTCGGGGGTCGCGGAGGGGTCACCCGCCTCGCGCAGGAACGCCGCGAGCGCCGCGCGGAACCGCGCATCACCCTGGCGCTCTCCATAGTTCAGCTCGAGCGGGTGGGCCCTGGCAAGGAAGCGCTCGCAGGCGCTGCGCAAGAGCGCCACTGGCAGCAGGTCGGCGGAAGGCTGTCCGACGCCGAAGTTGATCGTCCCTGGCTCCGGTGCGCCGTCGAAAGTTACCGCCGCGCTCATGTCGCGCCCTCCGCCGGCGAAACCAGTCGAAACACCGCTTCCGGCCGGCCTTCGAGAAATGCCCGCACATTCTGCGCCGAAATGCGCCGAAGATCGGCCAGGGCCGATTCCGAATAGAACGCCACGTGCGGCGTCAGCAGCACATCGTGGCGTCCGACGAGCGGATGCTGCGACAGATCCGGCGAATCCTCCGCCAGCACGTCGAGTGCCGCGCCCGCGACCAGGCCCCGGTCGAGCGCATTGACCAGGTCGGGCTCGACGACCAGCCCGCCGCGCGCGACGTTGAGCAAGAGCGGCTTGCGCCGCATCCGGGCTAATGCGTCGCAGTTCAGCAGGCCGCGATTGGCGGCGTTGAGATTGCAGTGCAGGCTGATGATGTCCGACCGGGCCAGCAGCCCTTCGAAATCGTTGAGCTCGGCGCCATGACGTTTTGCCGTGTCGGCATCGACCAACGGATCGCACGCGAGGACGCAGAGGCCAAAGCCGAGCGCGCGGCGGCAGACCGCCTGCCCGATACGGCCGAATCCGATGAGACCCAGGGTCTGGCCGGCCAGGCGCCGCACGCCGTGAACGGCATTCCAGCGCCAGTCGCGGTCGACCTGCACCTGATGGTGATACGCGAGCAGTCGGCGATTGAGCGCGAGCAGCAACGCGAGCGTGTGGTCCGCGACTTCGTCGGTGCAGTATTCCCCGACACAGCTCACGCGAATCCCTAAATCCGCCGCGGCCCGCACGTCCACGCAGTCACAGCCGGTTGCCGCCACCGAGATGATGCGGCAGTGCTCGAGCCCTTGCAGCACGGCCCGGTCGAACGGGACATAGTCCGTCACGATCGCGTCGGCGTCGCGACAGGCGGCGATCAAGGCGCTCCGGTCACCCGTGTAAGTGAAGTTTTCGATGCGCGCGGCGGCGGGCAGATGCCGGCGTTCGATCGACAGATCGCGGCCGGCCGCTTCGGGCATCTCGGCAAACACGACAGTCGTCGGCGACGCGATCAGGTGGCCGCCCTGGCAACGCGGCGCGAACGGAAATCCGTCAGTGTCAGCAGCACGATCGCGGAAACCAGCAAGCCCGGCCATAATGGATCGATGACGAACGGGCCGCCCAATCCGGCGTCGGCTGCGATGCGCCAACCGATCACGGTCGCAAGCGATGTGCTGCTGCTCCAGAACGCGGCAGTCGCAGGCACGCGGTCCCAGTAGATTGCCGCGATCGTCGGCAGGAACAGCGCGGCCGAGTTGATGGTGAAGCCGAGCTGCAGGATGTCGATGATGTCGCGCATCTTCCACGCCATCAGCATCGCAAGCCCGCCCGCCCCCAACGACGCCAGCGTGCCGAGCCTGAGCATGGCGGCGGGGACAATGCCCGGCCGGATGTAACGCTGATGGATGTCGCGCGTGTAGTTCGCGGATGCCGTGAGCACGCAGATGGACGCGACCGACATGATGGCCGACAGGATGCCGATTACCATCAGGCCTTTCAGGCCGGTGGGGAAGGCGTCCAGCACGAATCGGGTGAGGATGCCGATGCCGCCTGCATGACCCGGGTAGAGAGCGGCGCTGGCCAGGCCGATCCAAGTCACTGCAGCCGCAATCGGCAGGATCACAAAGATCGCCAGCAGGGCGCCATTGCGCGCGGCTGCCGGATCACGCGCGGCGAAGCTGCGGGAAAAGCTGTCCATTGCCACGAAGAAGCTGAGCACCAGCGAGACCACGAGCGCCGCAATCCGGTCCCAGCCCTGGGCGCCGAGATCGGTGTAGGAAGCGGGCATTGCAGCCTGCATCTCGTTCCAGCTGCCGGCCTCCGAGATCGCGACCGGAACACCGACCGCCACGATTCCGAGCAGCACCAATGCGACCTGCACCCAGTCGGTATAGGTCACCGCCAGGTATCCGCCGATGGCGGTGTAGAGGATCACGATGGTTCCTGACAGCAGAAGCGCGATGCCGTAGTCCCAGCCGAGCAGCACCTGCAGGATCGCGGCCGCTGCCGCGAACTGGCCGGCGGTATACGCCGTGTACGCGAGGACGGTGGTGATGGTTGCCACCAGGCGGGTGCGGTTGTCGTAGTGCTGCTCGATGAAATCCGGGTAGGTCAGGTGCTGGTGGCGATCGCCGACCCGCTTCACGCGCTTGGCCATCGTCAGCCCGAACAGCAGGCAGCCGATCGCTATGGCAAGGATGTACCAGACACCGGTCACGCCGAATTCATACACGCGTGCCGATGTGCCGACCACGGATGCTCCGCCAATCCAGGCTGCGATCCACAAGCACGCAATCGTGATCGGGCCCCTGCGTCGGCCTGCCACGAAATAGTCCTCGATGTTTTGCTGGCGGCGATGGGCATAGAAGCCGAGGCCGACCAGGAGCGCGAGGTAGACAAACAGAATGCCGGTATCAAGGACGCCCATGCTTGAACCCCAACCAGGGAGACCCCGAGGATATCCTGCGGCAGGATATTCTCAGCCGGCGTTCCGGTAGCGCATGAGCGCTTGCCGCCGCCAGCGCTCGGTATCCGCGAGATTGTTGAACGTGAAGATATGAAAGCCGGCGACCTTTCGCTCCGGGTCCGCGAGACTGGGCTCGAGGCTCGCGATCAAGGGGTCGGGACTGAATCCGCCGGGCTGGAGCGCTCGGGTGATCCAGCTCCCGTGCCTCCGGAGGAAGCGTGTCGACTCGCCGAGGCCGATCCGCGCCGCCACACGCAGAAGCTTCGTGCGCGGCACCGCCCCGGGAAGGCCGATGTGAATCGGGAGCCGAGTGCCCCGCTTCCACACCGCCTCGATCCAGTCCACGGTCACCTGCGGGTCGAAGCAGATCTGGCTGACGATGTAGGTCGCGAACTCGGCCTTCTCGAACATCGCCTGGATCGTGGTTTCGTCGCTGATGAAAGCGTGACTCTCCGGATAGCCGGTGATCCCCACGTCCGTGAACGGGTGGCCGAGATCTTCCAGTGCGCGGAGCAGGGCAGCGGCCCCGTCGAACTCACCCGCGGGCTGCGTCGCGTCGCCGGCGATCACGAACACGTCCTGCGTTCCGATGGCGCGAAGCCGCAGGACGAGCTCGGCGAGATGGCTGCGACCGTGCACGAGCCGGCCAGAGAGGTGCGGTACGACCGAGTAGCCGCGTTTCGCCAGGCGTTCGGCCAGGGCGAGAGTCGACTCGAGGCCCTTGGCCGGCGAGGTGGTGACGGTCACCTTCACTTCGGCCGGCACATGCTCGAGCACGGCCTCTTCGGCCCCTTCGAGCGGGATTACCTCGTAGCGGGGCCGCGCGAGGAGCTGGACGAGGCGGGCGTCAGCCGACGTTCGACGCCTCCGCAGCGGCTCCGAGCGCGACCTTCTGCTTCGGGGTCTCCTTCGCCGGGTCGATGAACGGCTTCCGGACGACGACCGCCGGCTGCCTGCCGCTCGGCGTCTCGACCTCGAGCTGGGTGCCGAATTCCGCCAGCTCGATCGGCAGCATTGCGTAGCCGATGTTTTTCTTGAGCCGCGGCGAGTAGCAGGCGGAGGTGACCCGCCCTGCCGGCTTCCGGTTACGGAAGACCGGGAAGTAGTCGATCATCGCGCCGTCGTTGTAGCTGCCGAGCCCGGGCCCGCCGATCTCGACGCCGACGAGCTTTCGCGAAACGCCATTGGCCTTGATGCGCTTGAGGGCCTCCTTGCCGATGAAATCCGCCTTCTGCTCGAGGTCGACCATCCACTCATAGCCCATCCCCACCTCGTAGGGGTTCGTGTCGAACCACATGTCGCAGCCGAGCGCAAGAATGCCTGCCTCGATGCGCTTGATGTGACAGGGGCCGATGACCGTGAGCCCGTGAGGCTTCCCGACCTCGAGCACGGCATCCCAGAGCTTGACGCCGTCGCGGCTTGCGTTCTTCAAGTAGATCTCGTAGCCGAGTTCAGCCGTATAGCCGGTCCGCGAGACGACGACGTTCATCCCGTCGAGCTCGTACTCGCGCATGAAGTAGTAAGGGATGCCGGCGATGCTCTCGCCGAAGAGATCGAGCATGACGTCCTTCGACTTCGGCCCCTGCACCTGGAGCGGTCCGACGTCCGGCTCGCCGATCGTCACGTCGAGACCCGAGTTCTGGGCCACACCCCTGGCCCAGAGCAGGATGTCGCTGTCGGCGAGCGAGAGCCAGAAGTGGTTCTCGGCGAGACGCAGGAGCACCGGATCGTTGAGGATGCCGCCCTCGGGTGAGGTGACGAAGACATACTTGCACTGACCGACCTCGCACTTGGTCAGGTCGCGTGGAACGAGCAGGTTCGTGAAAGTGAATGCGTCGGGGCCGGTGATCTCCACCTGCCGCTCGACACCGACGTCCCAGAGCGTGACGCCGTTCAGCAGCTGCCAGTACTCCGCCACCGGATCGCCGTAGTGGCGCGGGTGGTACATGTGGTTGTAGAAGCTGTACAGCTGCACGCCGTGACGCCGCGACGCATAGAAGTACGGCGACCGGCGGATGCGCGAATAGAGCATGACCCCGGGATGCTCATTG
>JBOHZO010000007.1:0-8074 GCA_050738555.1 Steroidobacteraceae bacterium
TATCCGCAGCTCTACGTGAAGGGCGAGCTCGTGGGCGGCTGCGACATCGTGACCGAGATGTACCGCACGGGCGAGCTCAAGACGCTCCTGCAGGAAGCCGGCGCGATCGCCTGACCGGTCTATTCCGGCGCGGGCTCGAGCAACGGATTCGGAGGTTCTGCCGACGCCGTGCCTGAGAGCCTTTGCACCGCGGCCTCGTACAGCGGCTGGAACTGGTTGCAAACGATGCAAAAGAGGTCCGCAGTCCGCTCGGCATCGTAGGCCGCGGAGTGCGCTTCTCCGGAATTCCATTCGAGCCCGGCCGCCTGCACTGCGCGCGACAGCACGGTCTGACCGAACGCGACGCCGGCGAGCGTCGCGGTGTCGAAGCACGAGAACGGGTGGAAGGGATTCCGCCGGATGCCTGCCCGGGCGACCGCCGCGTTGAGGAACGCGAGGTCGAAGGACGCGTTGTGACCGACGAGGATCGCGCGGGTGCATTCCTGCTCGCGCACGGCGCGCCGCACTTCGCCGAAGATGACGCCGAGCGCGTCGTTCTCGGTCGTCGCAATGCGCAGCGGATGCCAGGGATCGATCCCGTTGACCGCGAGCGACGCCGGATCGAGGCGCCCGCCCTCGAAGGGCCGGACGTGCTCGCGGCAGGTCGCTCCCCGCACCAGGCGGCCCTCGCCGTCGAGCGAGAGCAGGACCGCCGCGATCTCGAGCAGAGCGTCGGTCGCCGCATTGAAGCCGCCGGTCTCGACGTCGACGACGACCGGCAGAAAACCGCGAAAGCGATCGCGCATGATGGTGGGCATGGCGCTCATGCTGCGTCGCCCGGTTCCCGCAGTTTCCAGTCGAGCCGCTCGCCGGCGTGCATCGGCACGACTTCACCCGCCCCGAAAGCGCAGGTTTTCGGCACCGTCCAGGGCTCGCGGCGCAGCGTGATGGTTCCGGAGTTCCGGGGCAGGCGATAGAAGTCCGCGCCGTGGAAGCTCGCGAACGCCTCGAGCCGCTCGAGCCGGCCGGCATCCTCGAAGGCCTTGGCGTAGAGCTCGATCGCCGCGGGCGCGGAGAAGACGCCGGCGCAGCCACAGCCCGACTCCTTGGCGGAGCGCGCGTGCGGCGCGCTGTCGGTGCCGAGGAAGAATTGCGGATCTGCCGAAGTCGCAGCCTCAATCAGTGCCAGGCGGTCGCGCTCGCGCTTCAGGACGGGCAGGCAGTAGAGATGCGGGCGCAGGCCGCCGGCGAACATCGCGCCGCGGTTCAAGAGGAGATGATGTGGAGTGATCGTTGCCGCGACGCGCGGCCCGGCCGCGCGCACGAACTCGGCGCCTGCGCGCGAGGTCACGTGTTCCAGCACGACGCGGAGCCGCGCATGCTTCTTCAGGAGCGGCTCGAGCTCTCTCTCGATGAAGACGCTCTCACGATCGTACGGATCCACTTCCGCGCCCGTCGCTTCGCCGTGAAGCTGGAGCACGAGGTCATTTTCCTCCATCCGCGCGAGCACGGCCTCGCAGCGGCCAAGCGAAGTCACGCCCGCGTCGGAGTGGGTCGTCGCGCCCGCCGGATAACACTTGACTCCGACGATGATTCCGCTGTCTGTCGCGCAGTCGATTTCCGCGGGATCCATGGCTTCGGTCAAGTACAGCGTCATGAGCGGCTCGAACACGGAACCCGGCGGCAGCGCCGCGCGGATGCGATCGCGGTACTTTCGCGCCTCGGCGACGCTCGTGACCGGCGGCTTGAGATTCGGCATGACGACCGCGCGCGCGAAGGCACGCGCGCTCCACGCGGCGACCGCGGCGAGCTCCGGACCGTCCCGCAAATGCAGGTGCCAGTCGTCCGGCCTCGTCATCGTCAGTGTCGGATTCGGGCTCGGCAAAGGAGAATTCAATCTTGACCCGCGGGCGCCGCAGACCGGATCATATCGGGCCGGCCGCCGGCATGGGAGTAGCGTTAGAATTCCTCCATGGCTGACGGCCCGCACAGCGACGACGTCGATCCGCTCGAAACCCAGGAATGGCTCGAGTCGATCGACACGGTACTGAAGGCGCACGGGCCCACCCGCGCTCATTTTCTGCTCGACCGGCTCATCGATCACGCGCGGCGCTCCGGTGCGTGGCTGCCCTTCAGGGCCAACACGGCCTACGTCAACACCATCCATGTCTCGCGCGAGAAGCCGTATCCGGGCGACGCCGCGATCGAGCGACGGATCGAATCGCTGATCCGGTGGAACGCGGTCGCGATGGTGGTTCATGCGAACCGCGTGAGCAGCGAGTATGGCGGTCACATCGCGACTTACGCCTCGTCCGCGACGCTTTATGAGGTCGGCTTCCATCATTTCTGGCGCGCCCCGTCCGAGCATCATCGCGGCGACATGATCTTTGTGCAGGGGCACTCGAGCCCCGGCATCTACGGGCGCGCCTATCTAGAAGGCCGGCTTTCGGAGGAACAATTGCGGCACTTCCGGCAGGAAGTCGGCGGCAAGGGCCTCTCGTCCTATCCGCATCCTTGGCTGATGCCGGAATTCTGGCAGTTTCCGACGGTGTCGATGGGTCTCGGCGCCTTGCAGGCGATCATGCAGGCGCGATTCGTGCGCTATCTGGAGCATCGCGGCCTGGTCGAGCCTTCGGACCAGAAGATCTGGTGCTTCCTAGGCGACGGCGAGATGGACGAGCCGGAATCGATGGGCGCGCTCACGATGCCGGTGCGCGAGAAGCTCGACAACCTGGTGTTCGTCATCAACTGCAACCTGCAGCGCCTCGACGGGCCGGTGCGGGGCAATGGCAAGATCATCCAGGAGCTCGAAGCCGCATTCCTCGGCGCCGGCTGGAACGTGATCAAGGTGGTCTGGGGCAGCCGCTGGGACCCGCTGTTCGCGCGCGACAAGCAAGGCCTTCTGCGCAGGCGCATGGAAGAAGCGGTCGACGGCGAGTACCAGAATTTCAAGGCCAAGGGCGGCGCGTACACGCGCGAGCATTTCTTCGGCAAGTACCCGGAACTCCTGGAGCTCGTCGCGAACCTGTCCGACGACGAGATCGCGCTGCTGAACCGCGGCGGGCACGATTCGCGCAAGGTCTGGAACGCCTATGCGTCGGCCGTTGCGCACAAAGGCCGCCCGACAGTCATTCTCGCCAAGACCGTGAAGGGCTACGGCATGGGCAAGGCGGGCGAGGCGTTGAACGTCACGCACCAGCAGAAGAAGCTGGACGACGAGGCGCTCAAGGCATTCCGCGACCGCTTCAGCATTCCCGTGTCCGACGACGAGATCGCGCGCCTGCCGTTTTTCCGTCCGGCCGAGGACAGCCCGGAGATGCAATATCTCAGAGGCCAACGCAAGGCGCTCGGCGGGTCGTTGCCCGCGCGGCGCACGGGCGCCCCGGCGCTGGCCGTGCCGCCGCTCGAAGCATTCAAGAACCTGCTCGACGGCAGCGAAGGCCGCGAGATCTCGACCACGATGGTGTTCGTGCGGATCCTCACGCAGCTCCTGAAGGACAAGAGCCTCGGCGCGCACGTCGTGCCGATCGTGCCGGACGAGGCGCGCACTTTCGGCATGGAGGGCCTGTTCCGCCAGGTCGGCATCTATTCCTCCGTCGGCCAGCTCTACACGCCGCAGGACGCGGACCAACTCATGTACTACCGCGAAGACCGCAAGGGCCAGATGCTGGAGGAGGGCATCAACGAAGCCGGCGCATTCTGCTCGTGGATGGCCGCGGGCACGGCCTATGCGAATCACGGAATCAATATGATTCCGATGTACATCTTCTACTCGATGTTCGGTTTTCAGCGCATCGGCGACTTCGCCTGGGCCGCCGGCGACATGCAGGCGCGCGGTTTCCTGATTGGCGCGACCGCGGGGCGCACGACGCTCGCGGGAGAGGGCCTGCAGCACCAGGACGGCCACAGCCACCTGCTCGCGTCGACCATTCCGAATTGCGTCGCCTATGACCCGTGCTTCGCGTACGAACTCGCGGTCATCGTGCAGGACGGCCTGCGGCGGATGTTTGCCACGCAGGAGAGCGTCTTCTACTACATCACCTGCATGAATGAAAATTACGCGCACCCGGCGATGCCGAAAGGCGTCGAGCAGGGAATTCTCCGCGGCATGTATCTGCTGCACATCGGCGGCCGCGGCGCAGTTCGAGCGACGCTCTTCGGCTCCGGCACGATCCTGCGCGAGACGCTCGCCGCGGCGGCGCTCCTGGAGTCGGAATTCGGCGTGCCGGCCGACGTATTCAGCGTCACGAGTTTCACCGAGCTTCGGCGCGATGCGCTCGCCGCCGAGCGCGAGGCGATGCTCCGGCCCGGCGACAAGACGAGGCAACCCTGGGTGCGGGAATGCCTCGCGGGCCGCCAGGGCCCGTTCGTCGCGGCGACCGATTACATAAAGACGGTCGCGGACCAGATCCGGCAGTGGGTGCCCGGACGCTACGTCGCGCTCGGCACGGACGGTTTTGGGCGCAGCGACTCGCGACAGGCCCTGCGGCAGCACTTCGAGATCGGCCGCCACTGGATCGTGGTCGCCGCGCTCAAGGCGCTTGCCGACGACGGCCGGATCGACCGTTCGAGCGTGACGCTCGCCATGAAGAAATTCGGCATCGACCCGGCCAAGCCCGACCCGCTGGTGAGCTGAACCCGTGGCCGCTCGCACCACCGTCAGCGTGCCGGATCTCGGCGACTTCCACGACGTCGAAGTCATCGAAGTGCTCGTCAGGATGGGCGACACGGTTGCCATTGAAACGCCGCTCATCACGCTCGAAACCGACAAGGCGACGATGGATGTGCCGTCAACCGCTGCGGGGCGCGTGGCCGAACTCTCGGTGAAGAAAGGCAATCGCGTGTCGAAAGGCGATCCGATCGTCGTGCTGGAGACGGAGCCGGCCGCCACCGCGCGCGGCGCCGGCAAGACGACGCCGCCCGCAAAGCAGGGCACCGCTGCGGCTGCGCCACCAGCGCATGCCACCGCGGCGCCGGTGGCGGCGATCGAGGTCCGGGTGCCGGACCTCGGGGACTTCAAGGACGTCGAGGTGATCGAGGTCCTGGTCAAGGATGGAGACGCGGTTGCGCTCGAGGCGCCGCTCATCACGCTCGAGACCGAGAAGGCCACCATGGACGTGCCCTCGTCGGCGGCGGGCACAGTGGCGAAGCTCCACGTCGGCAAGGGCGCGCGCGTCAATGCGGGTGATCTCGTGGCGACGGTACGCGGATCCGCCCCCGCTGCGGCGAAATCTGCCGCAGCGGCCGCGCCGGCGCCGGCGATTTCGCCGGAGCCGACCGTAAGAATGGTCGTCGCTCCACCGCCCGCGGCCCCGCAGGTTGAGTCGGATCTCCGGCAGGCGCACGCGAGCCCGTCCGTCCGGCGTTTTGCGCGTGAGCTCGGCGTGGACCTTTCCCGCGTGACCGGCACCGGCATCAAGAGCCGCATCAGCGAGGACGACGTCAAGGCCTTCGTCAAGACCGCGTTGGCGGCACCGCAACGCCCGGGCGCCGCGGCCGCCACCGCAACCGGCTTGCCGCGGGTGCCGGAGGTCGACTTCGCGGCATTCGGACCGGTCGAGGTTCGCCCCCTCGGGCGCATCCAGCGAATTTCCGGCGCCAGGCTCCAGGCGAGCTGGGTGAACCTGCCGCACGTCACGCAGCACGACGAGGCGGACATCACCGAGATGGAGAAGCTGCGCGCATCGCTCAAGGAGCGCGCGGCGGGCCTCGGCATCAAGCTGACACCGCTTGCGTTCATCGCGCGCGCCTGCGTTCGGGTCATCGCCCAGTTCCCGAATTTCAACAGCTCGCTCGACGCCGCGGGCCAGAACCAGGTCTTCAAGAAGTACCTGCACCTCGGGTTCGCGGCCGACACGCCGAACGGGCTGGTCGTGCCGGTGATACGCGATGCCGGCCGCAAGGACGTGTACGAGCTCGCGCGCGATCTCGCCGCGCTCGCCGGCAAGGCGCGCGCCGGGAAACTGACCGCCGCCGAGATGCAGGGCGGCTGCTTCACGATCTCCAGCCTCGGCGGCATCGGCGGCACCGCCTTCACGCCGATCATCAATGCGCCCGAGGTCGCAATTCTCGGCGTGTCGCGCTCGCAGCAGCGCCCGGTCTGGAAAGACGGCCGCTTCGAGCCGAGGCTGATGCTGCCGCTCTCGCTGTCCTACGACCACCGCGTCATCGACGGCGCCGAGGCCGTGCGCTTCGTCGTCGCGCTCGCGGAGGCGCTGGCCTCGCCGCAGAGCCTTACCGAGGCCGTGCCTTGAGCCAGGTCGTCGAGCAGCGGGTGCCGGATCTCGGCGAATTCCGCGACGTCGAAGTGATCGAAATTCTGGTGCGGGCCGGCGACAGCGTCGAGCCGGAAACGCCGCTCATCACGCTCGAGACCGACAAGGCGACGATGGACGTGCCGGCGACCGTTGCCGGTGTCGTGCAGGCGGTGAAGGTCGCAAAGGGCGACCGCGTGTCGAAAGATTCCCTGATCGTTCTCGTGGCCGTCGGCGGCAGCGACACCGTGCGACTGCCATCGCTCAGCGAGACGGTCGTCATGCCCGCCCCCGCGCAGACGGCGGTTTTGCCGAAGCAGCCGGCGCGCCAGGCAGCACCGGCCGCACAGATCTCGGCCGGCGAGCCGGCCGCGGATCTCACGACGCGACTCCTCGTCATCGGCGCCGGCCCCGGCGGCTACACGGCGGCATTCCGCGCGGCGGATCTCGGGCTCGGCGTGATCCTGGCCGATCGGTGGCCGCAACTGGGAGGCGTCTGCCTGAATGTCGGCTGCATCCCGTCGAAGGCGCTCCTGCATGCCGCGCGCGTCATCGAGGAGGCCGAATCGATGGCCGCGCACGGCATCCGCTTCGCGAAACCGGAGATCGACCCGCAGGCCCTGAAACAGTGGAAGAACCGGGTCGTCGGCAAGCTCACCGCCGGCCTGTCGGTGCTCGCGAAGCAGCGCAAGGTCGACGTCCTTCAGGGTGTCGCGCGCTTCGCCTCCGCACATCGCGTGGAGCTTCGCGCCGCGGATGGCGCGACGAAAATCATCGGCTTCGAGCACTGCATCATCGCCGCGGGCTCGGAGCCTGCCCGCATTCCGGGCCTGCCCGTCGATCCGCGCGTGCTCGATTCGACCAGCGCGCTCGAGCTGCGCGACATCCCGCAGCGGCTGCTCGTGATCGGCGGCGGCATCATCGGACTCGAGATGGCCTGCGTTTACGACGCCCTCGGCTCCGAGGTCAGTGTCGTCGAGCTGACCGAAGGGCTGATGCCGGGCTGCGACCGCGATCTCGTGCGCCCGCTGGAGAAGCGGCTGCGCGCGCGCTACGGGTCGATCCAGACGGGAATGCGCGTCATGGGCGTCGAGGCGATCGACCAGGGGCTCCGGGTCAGCTTCGACGGCAAGGGAGCCGGCGAGCCGAAGAACTTCGATCGCGTGCTGTGCGCGGTCGGAAGAGTGCCGAACGGCAAGCAGATCGGTGCGGAGTCGGCCGGTGTGCGCGTGGACGAGCGGGGCTACGTGCCGGTCGACCGCCAGCAGCGCACGAATGTGCCGCACATTTTCGCGATCGGCGACATCGTCGGGCAGCCGATGCTGGCGCACAAGGCGACGCACGAGGGCAAGGTGGCGGCCGAGGTCGCGGCGGGCCACAAGCGCGCGTTCGACGCGCGCGTGATTCCCTCGGTCGCCTACACGGATCCTGAGATCGCCTGGGCGGGCGTCACCGAGACCGAGGCGCAGGCCAGCGGGCGATCCCTCGGCAAGGGATCGTTTCCGTGGATGGCGAGCGGCCGCTCGCTGGCGCTCAATCGCGACGACGGATTCACGAAGCTCCTGTTCGACGTCGAAACGCATCGCGTCGTCGGCGGAGGCATCGTCGGCACCAATGCCGGCGAGCTGATCTCGGAAGTCGCGCTTGCCATCGAAATGGGCGCGGTGGCGGCCGACGTGGGCCTGACCGTCCATCCGCACCCGACGCTCTCGGAAACCGTCGCCTTCTCGGCGGAAGCCTACGAAGGCACGCTCACCGATCTCTACATCCCGAAGAAATAGAAAAGGAAATAGAAAAGGGGACGTTCACCTTTTCCTTCGATCCTTCGGGAAAAGGTGAAC
>JBOHZO010000008.1:0-3314 GCA_050738555.1 Steroidobacteraceae bacterium
GCCCCAGTCAGCGCCGCGAGGTCCCATGGCGACCGAGTTCGAGGCCGTCCGCCGGAAACTGCTGAAGCAGAAACAGGAATTGCAGGCACGCGCCGCGAAGGTGCGCGCCGACATCACGCGCTCCTCCGGTCCGCTCGACAAGGATTTCGCCGAGCAGGTCGTGCAGATGGAGAACGACGCCGTGCTGGCCGGGATCGGCGAGGCGACCGCCGCCGAGCTCGCGCAGATCAATCGCGCGCTGGCCCAGCTCGACCAGGGCACCTACGGCGTCTGCAGCAACTGCGGCCAGCCGATCGGCGAGCGCCGCTTGCAGGCCCTGCCTTATTCGGATCGCTGCATCACCTGCGCCGAAGCCGCAGGCTGACCGCGCGATCCCGCAATTCATGCCTGAGTACAAGGTTCCCCTCCGCGAATTCCGATACGTTCTCTACGACGTCCTGGACGCCGCATCCCACTACCGCGATCTCGGCCGTGACGACGTCAATGCCGAGCTGGTCGACGGCGTGCTCGAAGGAAGCGCGCGCTTCGCCGAGGACGTGATCGCGCCGACCAACGAGCCCGGCGATCGCATCGGCGTGCGCCGCAGCGACGATGGCCGGGTCATTACTCCGCCGGGCTTCAAGGAAGCCTATCGCCAGTACGTCGAGGACGGTTGGGCGGCGTTGTGTGGATCCGTAGAGTCCGGCGGCCAGGGCCTGCCGGAAAGCCTGGGCGGCGTGGTCGGCGAGATGCTCGTCTCGGCCAACATGTCGTGGAAGCTCTACAGCGGGCTGACCGAAAGTGCGATTTTGTGTGTGGAGACGCACGCCACCGAGGAATTGCGCCGCGCCTACCTGCCCAAGCTCGTGAGCGGTGTCTGGAGCGGCACCATGGTGCTGACCGAGCCGCACGCCGGCACCGATCTCGGCCTGATGCGCACGCGCGCCGAGCCGGATGGCATGGGCAGCTACCGCATCAACGGCACCAAGATTTTCATCACGAGCGGCGAGCACGACCTCACGGAGAACATCGTGCACATGGTGCTTGCGAAACTGCCCGGCTCGCCGGCGGGCTCGCGCGGGATCAGCCTGTTCCTCGTGCCGAAATTCCTGCCGGATTCCAAGGGCGCGCCCGGCGCGCCGAACGGCGTGAGCTGCGCGAGCGTCGAGCACAAGCTCGGCATCCACGGTTCCTCGACCTGCGTGATGAACTTCGACAACTCGCAGGGTTGGCTGATCGGCGAAATCAACGGCGGCCTCAAGTGCATGTTCACGATGATGAATCACGCGCGGCTCTGGGTCGGCCTGCAGGGCCTCGCGCAATGCGAGCGCGCCTGGCAGGCGGCGCTTGCGTACGCGCGCGAGCGCCGGCAGGGCCGCACTTCGGAGGGCGGCAAGGCTGCCGCCGACCCGATCATCGGCCACCCGGACGTGCGCCGCATGCTTTTGACGCAGAAGTCATTGATCGAGGGCGCGCGCGTCCTCATCTGGTTCACCGGCGTGCAGATGGATCGCGCCCTGCATCATCCGAATGATGCAGAGCGCAAAAAGGCCGACTCGCTC
Source organism: Steroidobacteraceae bacterium (assembly GCA_050738555.1). Taxonomy (GTDB): domain Bacteria; phylum Pseudomonadota; class Gammaproteobacteria; order Steroidobacterales; family Steroidobacteraceae; genus SCUD01. The sequence goes on from JBOHZO010000008.1 coordinate 1,542, forward strand.
CTCTCGATTCTCACCCCGATCGTCAAGGGATTCGTCACGGACATGTCGCTCGAGTGCACGAGCCTGGCATTGCAGATTCACGGCGGTCACGGCTACGTGCGCGAAACCGGCGTCGAGCAGTATTTCCGCGACGCGCGGATCACGGCGATCTACGAGGGCACGACCGGCGTGCAGGCGATGGACCTGCTCGGGCGCAAGGTGCTGGGCTCCGGCGGCGCGCTCGCCCGGCAGCTTGGCGGCCTGATCGGCGGGTTCTGCGAGCGGCACGCAGGCTCGGCGGAACTGTCGGAGTTCGTGGCGCCTCTTGCCGGGCTCCTCAAGGAATGGAGCGAGGCGACGGAGGAAATCGCGAGGCGCAGCGCGCGGAACCCCGACGAAACCGGCGCCGCGTCGATGGATTACCTCCTGCTCACCGGTTACCTGTGCCTCGCCTGGTGCTGGGCCTGGATGGCTGCCGTTTCCGCGGCGGCACTGAAGGCGGGGAATTCCGAGGCGACGTTCCACAAGGCCAAGCTTGCGACCGCGCGCTACTATTTCCAGCGCATCCTGCCGCGGGCGGAAGCGCATCTCGACGCGCAGCACGCCGGCGCCCGCTCGCTGATGGAATTGCCGGCCGATCAGTTCGCGTTCTGAGTCCGCTCAGCGGCGGAGCGCCGCGAGCCCGCCACGGAGCGACCACACGTTTCCGCAGCCGCGCGAGCGCAGCCACTCCGCCGCCGCGCGGCTCCGCACACCGTGCGCGCACACCAGCAGGTAACGCTGCCCGGGCGCCAGATCCACGCTTCCCTCGAGCAGGCGGCCCAGGGGAAGGGCTTGTTGACCGGCGATCGGCAGCGGCTCGCCCTCGCATTCCTCGGGTTCGCGGATGTCGACGATCCGGTAGCCTTCGGCGGCGGCCGTCGCGAGCGACATCGCGATGTCGAGTTCCTCGGCCGGCGCATGCTTCCGCGCCTGGCCGGCATGCACGCAGGTTCCGGCGCAGCGCGGATTGCGCGGCGCGCGCAGGCGCCGCTGGCCGTGCACGAGCAAGTCGACCAGGAGCACTTCGTCGCTCAATTGACCCGGCAGACCGAGTAGCAGCTTGAGTACTTCCATCGCTTGCAGACTTCCGAGTATCGCAGGGACGGGACCGAGCACGCCGGCCTGTTCGCAATTTCCGACGAGCCCGTCGCGGGCCGCTTCGGGCCACTGGCAACGGAGGCAGGAACCCGCCCGGTCCGGCCGGACGACCTGCAACTGGCCCTCATATTGGTACACGCTTGCGATCACCGCGGGCCGGCCAGTCTGCATCGCCGTGTCGTTGATCAGGAATTTCGCCATGAAGTTGTCGGTGCAATCGACGACGACGTCCGTATTCGCGATCAGTCCGGCAGCATTGCCCGCATCGAGCCGGAGCACCCGGGCGAGCACACGGACAGTCGGGTTGTAGGCGGAGAGACGCGCAGCGGCCGCCTCGGCTTTCGGCCGCCCGATGTCCGCGCGTTCGTACAGCGGCTGCCGATGGAGATTCGCGGACTCGACGACGTCGGGGTCGACGATCGCGATCGTGCCGACGCCGGCCCCGGCGAGGCCGGCGAGCACGGCGCAGCCGAGGCCGCCGGCGCCGATCACGACGACCGACGATTCCGCGAGGCGCGCCTGGCCGGCCCTGCCGACCTCGGGCAGCGCGATCTGCCGCGAATAGTCGAAGGCCGGAACGGACTCCTGGTCGAAAGGGCCCGCGCAGTGATCGCAATTCACCCACCCGCTTTCGCCGCCGACGTAGTGCTCCTT
>JBOHZO010000009.1:0-9804 GCA_050738555.1 Steroidobacteraceae bacterium
AGCATCGACCACTTCTGGCAGTGTCCGGGCTGCAAGATCTGGGACAGCCAGCGCCCGCTGCTGCGCTTCGATGTCGTTGCCGGTCTCGAGCGCGGCGGCAAATAAAGGGGACGTTAAATAAAGGGGACGTTCACCTTCATCGAATAAAGGTGAACGTCCCCTTTATTTGCCCCCTTTATTTGCCCCTTTATTTGCCGCCGCGCTCAAGACCGGCAACGACATCGAAGCGCAGCAGCGGGCGCTGGCTGTCCCAGATCTTGCAGCCCGGACACTGCCAGAAGTGGTCGATGCTCGAGAAGCCGCAGTTTGCGCAGCGATAACGCGGCGTCGTCGCGGCCAGGCGGCGCAAAACCGCCGCGATATCCTGCACCGCTCGCGCATCGAGCGCCGCCGGATCCCGCCCGATCGCGCGCACGAGGCCCGCGATCGCCTCGTCCTGCGCCAGGCAGGCGCGGACCCGTTCCTCCAGCGGCGCGAAATCGAGCGCATTCGCCATGATCGAGGCGATCCCGATCTCGTGTCCCGCATCGGCGCGTCCCGCCACCACGCGCGCGACGGCCGCATCACCTTCGGGGCCCGCCGCGCGGGCGAGCCGCACGAGCCGCGGCACGACTTCGATCGCAAGCGCTGCGTCGTGAGCGAGCACCGCCGCCAGCAGGCGCTCGGCAAGTGCGAAGTCGCGCTGTTCGATTGCGATATCGACGCGCACCAGCGCGCCGCGGGGGAAGCGGCGGCGTTCTGAGTGAGCCGCGCGCAGATGCTCGCGCGCCTCGTCGAGCGCGCCGCGGCTGCGGGCCGCTTCCGCCAGCTCGCAATAGTAATGCGCGATCGCGCTCTCCTGCGGCGCGCGCCCCGACTTTTCCAGTTCGCGGAACACCTCGATGGCGCGCAGCCATTCCTGTTCCTGCTCGTAGATGCGCATGAGCTTGCGCATTGCCGCCATGCGATGCGTTCCGGATTCCGCAAGCGGTCCGAGGATCTTTTCGGCCCGGTCGAGCATGCCGGCCTTCAGGTAATCCTGCGCCAGTGCGAATCCCGCCTGCTCGCGCTGCGTCGGCTCGAGCGATTCGCGCGACGCGATGTTCTGATGGATCTTGATGGCGCGGTCCACCTCGCCGCGGCGCCGGTAGAGGCTGCCGAGCGCGAAATGGGTTTCGACCGTGTCGCCGTCGAGCTCCGCCGCGCGGAGGAATGCCTCGAGCGCGCGATCGGGTTGCTCGTTGACCAGGAAATTGACGCCGGCGAGATAGTTGCCGCGCAGCCGCTCAGCGCCGACGGCGCTCGGCCGCGGCTTGCGGGCCGCGTAGAACCCGATTGCCCCGCCGAGGAACAGGACTCCCAGGAGGATCCAGATGGACTCGGGATTCACTAATTCCGGATCGGGTGGGACTGTCCCGCATTGACCCGCTCGCGCAGATCCTTGCCCGGCTTGAAGTGCGGGACGTACTTGCCGGCGAGCGCGACCGCTTCGCCGGTCTTCGGATTGCGGCCCTGCCGCGGCGGGCGGAAATGCAGCGAGAATCTGCCGAAGCCGCGGATCTCGATGCGCTCGCCGCCGGCGAGCGCATCGCTCATGATCTCGAGCATCTGCTTCACCGCCAGCTCGATGTCTTTCGCGGGCAGATGCTTTTGCTTGGCTGAGATGATCTCGATCAATTCTGATTTTGTCATTACTCCCGTCCCTCAACGTCAGAGCGCCGCCCATCCCCGGCGGCGCCCCGGACCGGCTTATTGACCGGTGATCTGCTCCTTGAGCAGGTCACCGAGCGAGGTACCAGTCGCCGAATCCGTGCCGCGATACTGCTGCACGGCCTCGGCCTCTTCCTCGGCCTCGATCGCCTTCACCGACAGCACGATCGCGCGGCTCTTGCGGTCGACGCCGACGAATCGCGCCTCGATCTCGTCTCCGGCCTTCAGCACCGTGCGAGCGTCCTCAACGCGTTCGCGCGCGAGTTCCGATGCCCGCAGGGCGCCTTCGATGCCATCGCCCAGGTCCACGATCGCGCCCTTCGCGTCGACTTCCTTGACGGTGCCCTTGACGATGCTGCCCTTCGGATGATCGGCGAGGTAGGCGGAAATCGGGTCCTTGGCAAGCTGCTTGATGCCGAGCGAGATGCGCTCGCGCTCGGGATCGATCGACAGCACCATCGCCTCGACCGTTTGTCCCTTCTGGTAGTCGCGCACGGCCTCCTCGCCGGGGCGCTCCCAGGAGATGTCCGACAGGTGCACGAGGCCGTCGATGCCGCCCGACAGGCCGATGAAGATGCCGAAGTCGGTGATCGACTTGATCTGGCCGCTGACGCGGTCGCCGCGATTGAAGCTTTCCGCGAATTCGCGCCACGGGTTCGCCTTGCATTGCTTCAGGCCGAGCGATATGCGCCGGCGCTCCTCGTCGATGTCGAGGACCATGACCTCGACCTCTTCACCGACGTGCACGACCTTCGCAGGATTGACGTTCTTGTTGGTCCAGTCCATTTCGGAGACGTGGACCAGCCCCTCAACGCCCTCTTCGATCTCCACGAAACAGCCATAGTCGGCGATGTTCGTGACCTTGCCGAAGAGACGCGTGTTCGGCGGATAACGCCGCGCGATGTTCTGCCAGGGGTCGGCGCCAAGCTGCTTGATGCCGAGCGAAACGCGCTGGCGCTCGCGGTCGAACTTCAGGATCCGGACGTCGATCTCGTCGCCGACCTTGACGATCTCCGACGGATGCTTGACGCGCTTCCAGGCCATGTCGGTGATGTGCAACAGGCCGTCGATGCCGCCGAGGTCCACGAACGCACCGTAGTCGGTCAGATTCTTGACCGCGCCTTTGACGACGTCGCCTTCCTTCAGGTTGTCGAGAAGCGCCGAGCGCTCCGCGCTGTATTCCTGCTCGACGACCGCGCGCCGGGAAACGACGACGTTGTTGCGCCGCTGGTCGAGCTTGATGACCTTGAATTCGAGTTCCTTGCCTTCGAGGTAGCTCGGGTCGCGCACCGGACGGACGTCCACGAGCGAGCCCGGGAGGAAGGCGCGAACGTTGTCGAGCTCCACCGTGAAGCCGCCCTTGACGCGACCGTTGATCACGCCGCGGACGACTTCGCCTTTGGTGAAGGCTTCTTCGAGGCGCGTCCAGGTGCGGGCGCGCTTGGCTTTCTCGCGCGAGAGCCGGGTTTCGCCCGAGCCGTCTTCGACCGCGTCGAGCGCGACCTCGACCTCCTGGCCGATCGTGACGTCGATTTCACCGTTCTCGTTGCGGAACTGCTCCGCCGGAATGACGGCTTCGGATTTCAGGCCGACGCTGACGATGACAACGTCGGCATTCACGTCGACGACGGTGCCGGTCAGGATCTGGCCGGGCCGGATCTGCTGACTCGCGAGGCTCTGCTCAAACATCTGCTCAAAAGATTCGGTCATTGGGTCTTCCGGGCCTCGGGGCCCACTGGGTTTACCTGCCGGACATGGCCGGCATCCTCAAATCCCGCGCGCCGCCTCCGGAAACCGCGCGCGCGCGAGTTCACTCACCCGCCCGACGACCTCCTCGATGGACATCGCAGTCGAATCCACGACGACGGCCTCCGGGACCGCGACGAGCGGGGCCACGGTTCGCGTGGTATCCCGCCTGTCCCGCTCGGCTATCTCCGCCGAAAGGGCGGCAAGGCTAACACTCAACCCCTTTTGTTTCAACTGCTTATGGCGTCTCCGGGCCCTTTCCTCGGGGCTCGCAGTCAGGAAGATTTTGAGCCCGGCATCGCGGAAAACGATCGATCCCATGTCCCGCCCGTCGGCCACGAGGCCCGGTGGCCGCGCAAAGGCACGCTGACGGTCCAGCAGGGCCGATCGCACGTCCTGCCAAGCGGCGACCCGGGAAGCCGCTTCTCCGGTCGCCTCGGCGCGTAATTCGCGCGTCACATCCTCACCCGCCAGCTGCACCTGCTCGTTGCCGGCTGCATCCATCCCAAAGCGCACGTCGAGCGTGGCCGCGACGCGCGCGTGACCCGCAATATCGTCCGGCGCCAGGCCGGCACGACTGCCCGCAAGCGCCACCAGCCGGTAAAGCGCGCCGCTGTCGAGCAGGTGCCACCCCAGATGCCTTGCGACGTGACGCGCGACCGTGCCCTTGCCGGACCCGCTCGGACCGTCGATGGCGATGACCGCAACCCCGCTCAACCCTCCTCCTTCAACAGCAATCCCGCGGCGCGCGCTGTACCCGCAAATCCCGGAAACGAAGTGGCAACATTCTGAACGCCGCGAACGACGATCGGGGATCGTGCCCGGGCAGCCAGAACCGCGAATGCCATGGCGATCCGGTGATCGCCGCGGCAGTCGATCTCGCCCCCTGCGACGCGTCCGCCGCGCACGCGCAAGCCATCAGGGAGCGGATCGGCCGCGACTCCGATCGCCGCCAGGCCTTCCGCCATGGCCGCCAGACGATCGCTTTCCTTGACGCGCAATTCGCCTGCACCGGACACGACGGTTTCTCCGTCGGCGACAGCCGCGGCGGCGAAGAGCACCGGCAATTCATCCATCGCGATGGGTATGAGCTCCGGGGGAACCGTGATTCCGCGGAGGGCTCCCGGCCGCACTTCGATATCCGCGACGGGCTCGCTGCCGCGGTTGTCGACCGGATGCAGGCGAATATCCGCCCCCATCAGCCGCAGGATATCGAGCGCGGCCGTGCGCGTCGGATTGACGCCGACGCCGCGAATCACGAGCGGCGCTAGTCCCGCGATCAAACCGGCGACGATGAAGAATGCCGCGGACGAGAAGTCGCCGGGCACATCGATGCGCGTGGCGGCAAGCGTCGCTGGGCCCGTGATGGACAAGGCCTCACCCTGCCGCGCTATCGCAACACCGAAGTCTTCCAGCAAATGCTCCGTGTGATTGCGCGAGAGACCGGGTTCCCGGACTGTCGTCCGCCCGTTCGCATAGAGACCTGCCAGCAGGATCGCCGACTTCACCTGGGCGCTCGGGAGCTCGAGTCGGTGATCGCAAGCTCGCAGCGCGCGGCCTCCTGCGATCGCCAGCGGCGGCCGGCCGTCGTGGGTGCGGATATCCGCACCCATTCGGCGGAGCGGCGCCGCGACGCGTTCCATCGGCCGCCGCATGAGGGACGCATCGCCGATGAGAATCGAATCGAACGCCTGGCCGCATAGGAGGCCCGCAAGCAGGCGCATGCCGGTGCCTGAATTGCCGAAGTCGAGCGGGGTCGCCGCTGCCCGGAGTCCCCGCAGGCCGGCGCCGTGAATCAACACGTGACCCGCGGACAGACGTTCGATGCGCACACCCAGGGCGGCAACCGCGGCAAGAGTCGCGAGGCAGTCCTCGCCCTCGAGGAATCCCCGAATCTCGGTGATGCCGTTCGCAATCGCGCCCAGCATGACCGCGCGATGCGAGATCGACTTGTCGCCGGGGACGCTGATTTCGCCGGCGACCTGCGCGCCGGGTCTCGCGACGTAACTTGCCGGCGTCGCGCTCACGAGCCGGCGGCGAGCGCGGCGGACATCGCCGTCAGCAGGCGCTCGTTCTGGGGGGCCGTGCCCGTCGTGATCCGCAGGTGACTCGTCAGCCCGTAATTGGCGAGCGGACGCACGATGACGCCCTGGCGCAACAGCGCATCGTTCACCGGCGCGGCGGGCCTCCTGAGATCGGCCAGCACGAAGTTTCCTGCCGACGCCGGCGCCGGTACCTCGAGCGCCGCAAGACCCGCGCGCAGCCGTGCGATGCCCGCGCGATTCAGCGCGATCGTCGCATCGAGGTGCTCGCAATCGTCCAGGGCAGCGGCAGCGGCGGCGAGCGCCGGCACCGAAACATTGAATGGCTGGCGCACCCGGTTCAACAGGTCCGCGAGATCGGCATGCGACAGCGCATAGCCCACGCGCAGGCCCGCGAGGCCATAGGCCTTGGAGAAAGTCCGCGTGATCACGAGGTTCGGATGGCGCGCGAGCCATTGCGCGCCATCGGGCACGCCGGCCGCGGCGGAGTACTCGTGGTAGGCCTCGTCCAGCACGACGATCACGTCCGGGGGTATTGCGCGCAACAGCGCATCGAGTTCCGGTGCGGTGAGCCAGGTTCCGGTCGGATTGTTGGGGTTCGCGAGAATGACCATCCGCGTGCGCGAATCGAGGGCCGCGAGCATGGCGTCCGGGTCATGGCCGATCGGCATGGGATGGTCCGGCGGATGTGCCGGGGCCACCCGCGCAGTCGCGCCCGAAGCCTGCACCGCGTTCGGATATACGGCGAACGCATACTGCGAGTAGACCGCCGCGAGCCCCGGAGTCAGAAACGTTTCCGCGAGCAGCACGAGAATGTCGTTGGATCCGTTCCCGAGCGTTACCTGGCCAAGCGACACGCCATGCTTTTCTGCGAGGCGCGAGCGCAGTTCTTGGCCGCTGCCATCGGGATACATGCCGACGCCCGACAGCGCCGCCGCCAGCGCAGTTCGTGCACACGGCCCGGGTCCGAGCGGATTCTCATTCGAGGCGAGCTTGATACTGTCCTTGATGCCGAGTTCGCGTTCGAGCTGTTCCGGAGGCTTGCCGGGAACGTACGGCGCCAGCTCGCGGACGCCAGGCGCTGCGAGCGACTCGAACCGGTTCACTCCGCTCACCTAGACGACCCGGGCGCTCAGCACGCCCTGGATCGTGCCGATGCGCTCCATCAGCCCGGCGGGAACCTGTCCGTCGACGTCGATCAGCGTGTAGGCCACTTCGCCCTTCGATTTGTTCAACAGATCGGCAATGTTCAGTCCGGCCTCCGCAAGCCGGGTGGAAATCTGGCCCACCATGTTGGGAACATTGCTGTTCGCGATCGCGATGCGGGCGGTCGCGGGTACCCGCGGCAACGCCGCCTCGGGGAAATTGACCGAGTGGCGGATGTTGCCATGCTCGAGGTAATCCCGAAGCGTGTCGGCCACCATCATCGCGCAATTGTCCTCGGCCTCGCTGGTCGAAGCGCCGAGATGCGGCAGCGCGATGACACCCGGCACATTGCGGATCGTCGGAGACGGGAAATCGCAGACATAGGCGCCGAGCTTGCCGGATTTCAGCGCGGCCACGATCGCAGGCTCGTCGACAATCGCGGCGCGCGCGAAATTCAGCACGGTTCCGCCGATCTGCATGTGGCGGAGACGCTTGGCGTTCACGAGCCCGCGCGTCTCCTCGGTCAGCGGGACATGCACGCTGATCGCGTCGGAACGCGCGAACAAGTCCTCGAGACTCAGGGCCTGCTCGACGCCGGAGGAAAGCTGCCAGGCGCGCTGCACCGTGATCTGCGGGTCATAACCCAGGACGCGCATGCCGAGAAGGTGCGCGGCGTTCGCAACCTCGACGCCGATGGCGCCGAGTCCCACCACGCCGAGCGTCCTTCCCGGAAGCTCGTGCCCGATGAAACGCTTCTTGCCCTCCTCGACCGCGGCCTCGAGCGCGTCGCCGGGCAGCTCGAGGCCGCGCACGAAGTCCCAGGCCTCGCAGATGTGGCGGGCCCCGAGGAAAAGGCCCGCCAGCACCAGTTCCTTGACCGCGTTCGCGTTGGCGCCCGGCGCGGTGAACACCGGCACGCCGCGTTGCGACAGCAGTGCCACCGGAATGTTGTTGGAGCCGGCACCGGCGCGCCCAACCGCCCGCACGCTGGCCGGAATCTCCATCGAGTGCATGTCCGCGGAACGGACCAGGACCGCATCGGGGTGCCCGATCTGGGAAGCAATTTCGTAGCGATCGCGCGGGAGGCGCTCGAGCCCCTTGATCGAAATGCTGTTCAGCGTCAGGATTCTAAATCGCATCAGCCGTACCGCCGCTCGAAATCGCGCATGAAATCCACCAGCGCCGCGACACCCTCGAGAGTCATCGCGTTGTAGAGGCTGGCGCGCATGCCGCCGACCGCGCGATGACCCGCGAGATTCGTGAGCCCGGCGACGTCGGCCTCCGCCAGGAAAGTCTTCTCCAGTTCCGGTTTCGCCAGCCGGAAGGGCACATTCATCCAGGACCGGCAGTTGCGGGCGACCGGATTGGCGTAGAACGACGACGCATCGATCGCGCCATAGAGCGCCTCGGCCTTGGCGCGATTGCGCTGCGCCATCGCCGCGAGTCCGCCTTCGCGCTTTAGCCACCGGAAGACGAGCCCTGCGAAATACCAGCCGAATGTCGGCGGCGTGTTCAGCATGGAGCCGGCGTCGGCGACCGCGCGGTAGTCGAATACCATCGGCGTGCCGGCCCGCGCGCGCCGGATAAGGTCATCCCGCACGATCACGACCGTGATGCCGGCCGGCCCGATGTTTTTCTGGGCGCCGGCGTAGATGACTCCGAACCGAGAAATATCGAGCGGGCGCGAGAGAAGCGTCGACGACATGTCGGCGACGAGCGATACGCCGCCCGTCTCCGGAATGTATGGAAACTCCACGCCGCCGATCGTCTCGTTCGGCGTGTAATGGACGTAGGCGGCCCCGGGCGTCAGCTCAAGGGCCGATGGCTCGGGCACCGTCGTGTAGTTGGATGCGGCTTCGTCGGCTGCGATGCGCACGGTCACAAAGCGTCGCGCTTCCTTGATCGTGCGCTCGGACCAGTGGCCCGTGTGCACATAGTCGGCCGTCGCGCCCGCCTCCGAAAGATTGAGCGGCACGGCCGAGAACTGCGCGGTCGCGCCGCCTTGCATGAACAGCACCCGATATTGCGGCGGAATCGCAAGTAGATCGCGAAGGTCGGATTCGGCCTGCTCGGCGACGACCATGAAGGCACGGCTGCGGTGGCTGGTCTCCATCACCGACATGCCGCCCTGCCAGTCGAGCAGCTCGTCGCGCGCCTGTTCGAGAGCGGGCAGCGGCAGTGCCGCGGGACCCGCGGAGAAATTGTAGACGCGCACGACTGTAGGAAACCTCTGATTTACCCCCGCATGGAGCGCGTTACGCGTGCGCCTTGGCGGGACAAGGGGCGAGCCGAAGCCAAATAATCGTAACTATTGGCGAGGCGCGCAACGAAGTCCCCCCAAGGCCCGCGCGTAACCCGCAGGGACGGGGCGATTTTCGTCCCTGACTGCGTTGCTTGGCGCTCATGTATCCCTTGATACACATCGCGCCTCGCGCCTTGCCAGGGACGAAAATCGCACACGGTCGCGCCCATGCAGGGGTAAATCAGAGGTTCCCTGGCAGGCCGGCTTCAGCCGGCCCCTTCGCCGCCCTGTGAATCGTCCCCGGCGATCCGCTCGAGACCGACGAGCTTCTCGCCCTCCTCGAGCCGCATGATGCGCACGCCCTGGGTGTTGCGTCCGAGCACGGGGATGTCGCTGACCGGCACGCGCACGAGGGTCCCGCTCGAGTTGATCAGCATCACCTCGTCGTCGCGGTGAACCTGGCGCGCGCCGACGAGCGAGCCGTTGCGGTCGCTGGTCTGGAGCGCGATGACGCCCTGCCCGGCGCGCCCGTGCCGCGGGTAATCGTCCATCTCCGTCACCTTGCCATAACCTCGTTCCGATACGGTCAGGATCGGGCCTTCCCCGAGCACGATGAGCGAGGTGACGCGCTGGCCTTCGGCGAGGCGGATGCCCCGGACGCCGGCCGCTTCGCGTCCCATCGGCCGCACCTGGTCCTCGTCAAAGCGGATCGCCTTGCCGTCGGTGGTGGTCAGCAGGATCTCGCGCTTGCCGTCCGTCAAGGCGACGCCGACGAGGCAGTCCGATTCGTCGAGGGACACCGCGATGATGCCGTTCGCGCGCGGCCGCGAGAACGCCGACAGCGGCGTCTTCTTGACCGTGCCCAGCGCGGTCGCCATGAACACGAAGTGGGACTCGTCGAACTCCCGGATCGCAAGCACCGCCGTGATGCGCTCACCC
>JBOHZO010000010.1:0-2910 GCA_050738555.1 Steroidobacteraceae bacterium
GTCACGCGGCCGCTCTCGATGGTGAATCCGGTGACCTCGCAGCCCTGCACGATGTCGACGCCGAGCGCCCCTGCCGCGCGCGCGAAGCCCCACACGACCGCATCGTGGCGCGCGATCCCGCCACGCCACTGGACCGCCGCCCCCTCGATCGGGAAGCGGCAGGACACATTGAGCATCGGTTCGAGCTTCCTGAGCTCGCGGACCGTGAGCAATTCCGAATCGACGCCGTTCATACGGATGGCATTGACCGTGCGTCGCAGGGTCTCCATTTCGTGCGGGCTGTGCGCGAGACTCACCTTGCCGCGCTGGCTCAACATGATGTTGAAGTTCAGCTCGCGGCTCAGCCCTTCATAGAGGCGAAGCGACCGGTCGAAGAATTTCGAGCTGACGAGATGAAAGTAATCCGAACGGACCACCTGCGTGTTGCGGCCGGAATTTCCCTGGCCGATGGCGCCGCGCTCCAGCACGGCGATGTTCCGCAGGCCGTGGTTCTTGGCGAGGAAGTACGCCGTCGCGAGACCGTGCCCGCCGCCGCCGACAATGATCGCGTCGTAGGATTTCCTGAGCGCCGGCTGGCGCAGCACGCGCGGCCAGTTACGATTGCCGTTGACCGCGTGCCGGGCGAGAGCCAAGAATGAGTAGCGCTGCATCGGTGACCCCATGGAATCATAGAGCATGCTCAGGATCGAGTGCCCCTGGTGTGGATTGCGCGACGAGCCGGAGTTCAGTTACGGCGGCGAGTCGCACATCGCGCGCCCGTCGCCCGGTTGCAGCGACGAGGAATGGTCCCGCTACCTGTTTTTCCGCTCAAACCCGAAGGGCGAGCACGCGGAGCGCTGGTGTCACAGCTTCGGTTGCGGGCAGTGGTTCAACGTGCTTCGCGACACGGTGACGCACGAGATCATCGCGACATACCGCATGGGTGAGCCGCGGCCGGGGTAGAGCGAAGTATCTCACGGAAATTCCCGGTTCCGATGATGCAGCAGGATCGTCCACGCATTGATCCGCTCGACCACGAGATGACCGGACCGCTCCCACGGGTCCTCGGCCAGGCGTTTCCGGACTTCTGCCTCGTCCGGCGCGTCGACGATCAGCATCGCGCCGGCAGTGCCGCCGAGCGGGCCCCCAAGAACGACGAACCCTTCTTCGGTGAGAGCATCCATGAATGCCGCGTGTTCGTTCCACAGCACTTGTGCCCGGAGCGGCGCGGCCGCATTCCATGCCGGCCCGCGCGCGCGCCGCACGACAAAGTAGCTTGGCGTGGCCGGTGTCGCCATTACCGCGCTTTCCGATTTCGATTGTTCCGGCGCTTCTTCTCGTACATGTCGTGGTCGGCGCGCGAGAGCAGCACGTCGAGCGGAGTGTCGGTGGTACAGGGCAGTTCCTCGATGCCGATGCTCATGGAAAGCCGCATCGACCGGACCGCCTGTGTGTTGAACTTGTCGATCTCCTCGTGCAACCGGCTGGTGACCGTGGCCGCGCCGTCGTTTTCGTCCAGCAGGGCGAAAATTGCGAACTCGTCGCCGCCGACGCGCGCAACCACGTCGCTGTCGCGGAAAACATGGCTCAACACGCGCCCCGCGTCGGCAATCATCGCATCGCCCGCGGCGTGACCGCGCGTGTCATTCACGTCTTTCAGACCGTCCAGATCGATGAACATGAGCAGGCATTTGACCTTCGCGCGCCGGGCCATTCGGAACGCCTGATCCGCCAGCAGCAGAAATCCCCGCCGGTTGCGAAGGCCGGTCAGCTCGTCGGTGAGCGCGAGCTGCTCCATTTCGACGCTCAAGTTGCGTAGCGCGTGCTCTGACTGGCGGCGGCCCGTGATGGTCGCGGCGAGCGTCAGCGCCATGACGGTCGTGAGGCCGATGAAAGCCTGTAACAGGATCAGGGAATCGGTGGTCGTTTCGCGGGCGAAGGGGCCCGTGCCGTTCGCGGTCGCAGCGACCGCAATCACGGACACCATGCAGACTCCGAGCGCCACGCCGCTCGGCCGAAACCGGCACGCGATCCACACGAGACATGGCAACGGCAGAAAAGTGAGGGGGCCCGCGGCACCCTCGACCGGCAGGGGACGGGCGAACACGATCGTGGTCAGGACCGCGAGCAGCGTGAACGACGCAAAGACTTCGATGAGCCGCCAGGGTTTGCGGCCGACCTGCAATGACTGGCGCCAGGTCAGGAACACCGGCGCAAATACCAGCACGCCGATCAGGTCGCCGAGCCACCAGGTTTGCCACGAATCGAAAAAATCCAACGCGTCCGTGATACCCGCGACCAGCAGCGTCGCGACGCCCCAGCTTGCGGCCAGCAGGCAACCGGCGGTCACGATGCCCGTGAAGGCGAGCGTCGTGGGACCGGACTCGAAAATGTTCGCCACTCCGACCAGGCGCTGCAGGAAATAGGCGGCGACGAGCGCCTGGAGGGTGGAGCCGACGCCGATGCTGGCTGCGACCAATGCGCTCGCGACGCTCGGATCCGTGTCGCCGGTGAGCGCGACCATGAGATTGACCAGGAAGGACCCCAGCCAGATCCCGGGCCAGACTCGCGGGCCCCACATGAGTACGCCGGCGAGTGCGATTCCGGAGGGCGGCCAGACAGCAGTCGCGTAGCCGGGGGGCACGGCGAGGGTAAGCCCGACGATCCCTGTCAGGCAGTACCCCGCCGCCAGGATGGAGATCCTGACGAGCCGGTCGGTGAATAGCGAGTCCGCCTGCGGCGTCGGGCGCGGGCGATCGTCTGTCAGAAGTCGTGAGTCAGTGCTGTCGTCAGGCATGTAGCATCCCTGTAAGTCATGCCAAGGCGTCAGTCCACGTCACCAGCAATTCGGCTTTTGTACGAGATTAGCAACAAAAGCGCCGGCCGGGGCAATCCCGGCGGGAAAACATCAGGCCGAGAAGCAACAAGAGC
>JBOHZO010000011.1:0-4985 GCA_050738555.1 Steroidobacteraceae bacterium
GCACCAGGATCGCGTCCATCCCGGAGAGCGCGGCGGTGCCGGCGCTTTCCAGGTCGGTCGATTCGACGTAGTGGACCTGCACGCGGGTGCGGGTCTTGAGCCCGGCGTGGCGCAGGGCCTCGTTCAGCGAGATATAGGAATCGCGGATCTGCACGTACTTGCCGACCATCGCGACATTCACCGTCGCATCGTGCTGCTGGCGCGCGGCGACGACCTGCTGCCATTCGCGGAGATCCGCGGGCGGTACGGTGAGCCCGAGCTTGTCGCAGACGATGTCGTCGAGATGCTGCTCGTGCAGCAGGATCGGAATGCGATAGATGTCGTCGGCGTCCACCGCCGAGATGACGGCGCGCTCCTCGACATTCGTGAAGAGCGCGATCTTCCGGCGCTGCTCCTCCGGCAGCGGATCGCGGCAACGGCACAGGAGCACGTCGGGCTGAATGCCGATGCCGCGCAGCTCCTTGACGGAATGCTGGGTGGGCTTGGTCTTGATCTCGCCCGAGCCGCCGACGATCGGCACGAGGGTCAGGTGGATGTAGACGCACAGACCGCGGCCGAGCTCGACGCCCATCTGCCGGATGGCCTCGAGGAAAGGGAGCGACTCGATGTCGCCCACCGTGCCGCCGATCTCGACCATGCAGACGTCGGCATCGCCCGCGCCGAGCTTGATGCTGCGGCGGATCTCGTCCGTGATGTGCGGGATGACCTGCACCGTTGCGCCGAGGTAATCGCCGCGCCGCTCGCGCGCGATCACGCGCTCGTAGATCCGCCCGGTCGTGAAATTGCTGTTGCGGCCGGTCGTGGTGCGGACGAAGCGCTCGTAATGCCCGAGGTCCAGGTCGGTTTCCGTCCCGTCCTCCGTGACGAAGACCTCGCCGTGCTGGAACGGGCTCATCGTGCCCGGGTCCACATTGATGTAGGGGTCGAGCTTGACCATGCGGACCCTGAGCCCGCGGCCTTCGAGGATCGCGCCCAGGCTCGCCGATGCGAGGCCCTTCCCCAGGGAAGAGACCACGCCACCGGTTACGAACACGAATCGCGTCATCTGGGACCCCGCCGTCGGTGCGAAACGACGGGAGTTCAGTCTAGTTGAGCATCGCTGTCGGTGCCAGCAGAAATGTGAAGCAGTTCACGAGGCAGTCGACATAAGAAGCCGGCAGGACACGGCTTTCGGCCGTTCGTCGCCATGCCGCGAGCGCCCGTCGGAAGGCGCGCCCGGGCAGCCGATGCGCTCCTTATAGTGCGACCCATGAAAAGAGCCCAGGCCGGTTTCACGCTGCTCGAACTGATGCTGGTCGTCGCGATCGCGGGCGTGTTGCTCGCCATCGCCGTCCCGGCGATGGGCAATTTCATCCGCAATTCGCGGATCACCGGGGCCGCCAACGACGTCATGGCAGGCCTGCATTTCACGCGTTCCGAAGCCATCAAGCGGCGCTTTCCGGTGACGCTTTGCACGAGCGCCGCCTCGCAGGCCGCCGACCCGGTCTGCGACGCTTCGCCCTTCCTGACCGGGTGGATCGCGTTCGTCGATCTCAACCAGAGTGGGCAGCGCGAGGCCGGCGAAGTCGTGCTGACGCAGCACGAGCCGATGAATGCCGCCATCACCGCGCGTTCGTCTCTCAATGCATTCGCGGTCACCTACCTCCTGAACGGGTTCGCGCTCAACCCAAACCAGGCCCAGCTGGTGCTCTGCGACGAGCGCGGCAACCAGCCCTCGGGCGGCGAGTTGTCGGCGGCGCGCGGCATCCTGATCTCGGTGACGGGCCGCGCCGGCGTGACCCGGAATCTCGATGAAATTCAGGACCTGATTGACACAATCAACGCCGGCAGCATCGGCGGTTGCGACGAGAGCTGAGTCATGCAGAGTCACATGAACCGATTTCGCGTATTGCGTCGCCCCGGCCAGGCGGGCTTCACCATGGTCGAGGTGATGGTGGCGCTCGTCGTGCTCGCCATCGGCCTGCTCGGCATCGCGGCGCTGCTCCTCAAGAGCCTGCAATCCGGCCGCACCGCAACCTATCGCACGCAGGCCGTGAATCTCGCGGCTGACCTCGCCGACCGGATCCGCATGAATCGCACGGCTGTCGCCGCATACGGGACCCTCTTCGCCGACACCGAGGTCGCGGTTCCCGCCTGCGACACCACCGGCGGGTGCACCGATGCCGACCTCGCCGCGACCGATCTCTCGCGCTGGAAGATGACGGTCGCGCAGCTCCTGCCGAATGGCGAAGGCCAGGTCGTCGTGACGCTGCCCGTCGCCGCGGGCGAGCCCGCCAATTACGTCGTTACCGTGCGCTGGGCCGAAGCCGGCGAAGCGGCGCCGGTGACCTTCCAGATCGGATTAGCGACATGAAGCCATCCCGCTGGTCGTGGTGCCGGTTGCAGCGGGGCATGAGCCTCGTCGAACTGATGGTCGCGATGGCCATCGGGATCTTCCTGCTGGCCGGCGCGATCACGGTCTTCGGCAAGACCCGCGACCTGTACCGGACCAACGACGCCACCGCGCGGCTCCAGGAAACGGCGCGCTATGCGATGAGCACCATCGAGGCCGACCTGCGCATGGCGAACTACTGGGGCCTCATGAGCCGCGCCGACTTCGTCGAGAATGGCCCGAGGCTCGATCCCGCGAATCCGCCGGCCGTCGATCCCGCCTATACCTTGCCGGCAGAGCTCGCGGCTTATGCCACAGAGATCAATGCGTGCGGCGACATGTGGGCGGTGAAGCTGCCCGCGTACGTCGAGGCGAATGACGACGCTTACGGCTATACCTGTGCGGAATACGGCGCGGCCGTCCCGGGCTCCGACCAGCTGACGATCCGCCGCGCATCGACGCAGATCATTGCACCCGCCGCGCTCGCGGCGAGCGCCGGCCAGATCAAGCTGCAGACGAGCCGCGTGCAGGGCTCGCTGTTCGCGAGCGGCACGCTGCCGACAGGCTATCTGCCGCCGGTTTCCGAGACGCGCGCGCTGATCGCAAACGGCTATTACGTGGATCAGGACTCCGACGAACGACCCGGTACGCCGTCGCTGCGCCGCAAGCAGCTCGAGGTGGCCGGCGGCGCCACGGTGATGGGCGATTTGCAGATCGTCCCGGGCGTCGAGGACCTCCAGGTCGAATTCGGCGCGGACTTCAACGAGGACCAGAACGCCGATTACTTCGTCCAGCCCAACACCGCCATTCCGGCCGGCGACCAGATCGTCGCCGTGCGCGTGTGGCTCCTGGTGCGCGCGGAACAGCAGGAAACCGGGTTCATCGACGGCCGCACCTACACCTATGCGAGCCGCGTCGGCCCTGCCGCCTACACGCCCGCGGATTCGTTCCGGCGGGTCCTCGTCAGCAAGACGGTAGCGCTCAGGAACACACGGCGATGAACGGCATGACTTCCAGTCCGGTCCGGCAGCAAGGCGCGGCGCTCGTCGTCGGGCTCGTGCTCCTCATGGTGCTCACGATCCTCGCGGTCTCCGGCGTGTTCACGTCGACGATGGAGTTGCGCATGACCGCCAACACCCAATTGCAGGAGCGCGCCTTCCAGGCCGCTGAGCTCGCAATCGAAGAAGCGCTGGCCAACCCGCTGCTGAGCACCAGCACGCCGGAAGTCCAGGCGTTCACGGGCCATCCGAATTCGCCCGACGACCAGTATTCGTACACGCTCCAGTTTGTCTGCCGGTCGGAACTGGGAGTCGGTGCCACCGGTTACAGCCTCGGTCCCGCCGGTTTCACTGCCTACCACTTTCAGGTTGACGCTGCCGGAACCGCGCCGGGAAATGCGCTGGCCGAGCACGTACAGAATTTCTTCATCGTTGGGCCGCCAGACTCGACCAATTGCTAGGAGATCGATCGATGAACAATCTCATGGGCGCGCGCTTCGATCAGGTGGTCAGCACCGTTCGACCGAATGTCGCGCGCTGGCTTGCCACTGCCGTCGGCGTGCTGGCCTTCGGCACCGCCGTTGCTGCGCTGCCGCTCGAGACCATCGAGGAATGCCTCGAAACAGGGACGGATGAAGTCAGCCTGCCCGGCGTTGCCGGCGGCAGCCTGTCCGCGAGCCCGTGCAGCGGCTGTCCGACGCTGCGCCTGAAGTTCGACGCCCGCACGCGCTACCTGATCGGCAGCGAGTCGGTCCCCTACGCCAAATTCCGCGAGGCGGCCACGAAAGGCGATCTGCGCCTCGACGTTTTCTACGAACCCAAGTCCCTAACCCTGACCCGCCTGCGGCTCGCCGCGGCCGGCAACGTCCAGTGAGTGCATCCATGAAACACACAGCCACCCGCGTCCTTCATTTCGCCTGTGCCGCCGCGCTCGCGGCGGTCGCCTGCGCGGCCGGCGCGGATGAGAGCGAGATTTTCGTCGGCACCGGCAATGCCGTGTCGAATCAGCGCCCCAACATCCTGCTCATCATGGACACGTCGGGTAGCATGTCTACGAACGTCGTCACCCAGGTGCCGTTCGACCCGGCGACGACCTACTCCGGCAGCTGCGCTTCCAACCGAGTCTATTTCCGTTCGGGCAGCAATTCGAACAGCCCGCCGAGCTGCAGCACCGGCAACTCCGTGCCGCTGGCCGCATTCAAGTGCGATGCCGCCTCACAGGCTTTCCTCACGGCCGGCTATTACATCGCGGACCGGGCGGCGCAGTGGCGCACGGTCAGCGGCCAGACACGCTGGCGCAGTATCACGGTGACCGGCAGCAACACGGCCTGGGTCGAATGCCGCGCGGATGCGGGCATCCACGGCAACGGCACGAATCTGCTGAATCTGTGGGCGACCAACACCCTTGGTCCCTGGACAGCGGTCTCGGCCTCGGCGATCACCTGGGCCAGCCCGGCGAACAATTCCTACGTGTTCTATTCGCCGAACTACCTCAACTGGCTCTACAACGCGAGCACGATCACGCAGACGCGCCTCGAAATCATGCAGCAAGTCGCGACCAGCACGATTCAGCAGCTCGCCGCCTCCAACAACGTCAACCTGGGCCTGATGCGCTT
>JBOHZO010000012.1:0-23139 GCA_050738555.1 Steroidobacteraceae bacterium
GGGCGAGGTGCGCATCACCGCAGACCGCGCCGTCGCCAGCGGTCTCGACTTCGAGGACAGCCGCTGGGAATTCAACGGAAGCGTCCGCATCACGACGCCCGAATCGTCGCTCGCGAGCGAGACCGCGCGCGTCAGGTTTGCGGCCGGCGAAATCGCGAGCGCGACGGTGACCGGCGCGCCGGCGACATTCCAGCAGCAAAGCCAGGAGCAGCTCTCCGAGGGGCGCGCGAACCGCATCGACTACGACCTTAAGCGCGGCGCCGTGGAGCTTGCGGGCGACGCCTGGCTCTCCGACGGCAGGACCGAGATCACGGGGGAAACGCTCGTCTACAGCACGGCGAACCAGCGCGTAGTCTCGCGCGAGCAGGTCCTCATCACCATCCAGCCCGGCGATAACCAGTCCGAAAAGTCGAAGCCCCCCTCATGAGCGTGCTGGCTGCCGAAGGGCTCGAGAAGAGCTATAGCAAGCGCAAGGTCGTGTCGTCGCTCTCGCTCTCGATCGCGAGCGGCGAGGTCGTAGGGCTGCTCGGCCCGAACGGCGCCGGCAAGACGACGGCCTTCTACATGATCGTGGGCCTCGTGCCCTGCGACGGCGGACGGATCCGCCTCGACGGCGAGGACATCACGGAACTGCCGATGCACGCTCGCGCGCGCCGCGGCCTCGGCTACCTGCCGCAGGAGCCGTCCGTGTTCCGCCGCATGACGGTCGTCAACAACGTGATGGCCATACTCGAGACGCGCGATGACCTCGGCCAGGCCGGCCGCGAGGAGGCGCTCGAGCGCCTGCTTGAGGAGCTGCACGTCGCCCATCTCCGGGATCACCTCGGCATGAGCCTTTCGGGCGGCGAACGGCGCCGGGTCGAGATTGCGCGGGCGCTCGCCGCGGACCCGGCGTTCATCCTCCTCGACGAGCCCTTCGCGGGCGTCGATCCCCTGTCGGTGCACGACATCCAGCGCATTGCGCGCCACCTTGCCGAGCGCGGCATCGGCGTCCTGATCACCGACCATAACGTCCGGGAAACGCTGGGAATTTGCGGCCGGGCCTACATCGTCAACCAGGGCACGGTGCTGGCTTCGGGAACCGCCGACGAGATCCTTGCAAATCCCGAGGTGCGCAAGGTCTACTTGGGACAGGATTTCAGGCTCTGACGGCGCGCATGGAGGGGACGCTTCCCTTCAACAAATCGCTGTTTCATCAACATGAGACCTGCCGTTGAAGGGAAGCGTCCCCTCCAATTCCGCCCCGAGGCGCCTGCCGCATGATGAAACCGAGCCTCCAGCTCAGGATCGGCCAGCAGCTCACGATGACGCCGCAGCTCCAGCAGGCGATCCGCCTGCTGCAGCTCCCGACCGTCGAATTGCAGGCCCAGGTGCTCGAGGCGCTCGAGAAGAACGTGCTGCTGGAGACCGACGAGGACTTCGACGCGACCTGGGCGATCGAGGGCGCGTCCGCAGCGCAGGCGCCCGAGGCGACCGGCGGCGAGGCCGAAGAACCCCTGGTCGAGATCGGCGAGGAGTGGCCCGAGCCGAACGCCGCCGAGTCCGAGTCCCCCTGGTCGCGCGCAGGCCCGGGCGAGCTCGAGCTCGAAGACGAGTCGGGCCGCACGCTGCGCGACCATCTCGCCTGGCAGCTCGAGCTCGCGCACCTGCCGGCGCCCTCGCTCGCGATCGGGCGCGCCGTGATCGATGCCGTCAACGACGACGGCTACCTGACCGAGAGCCTCGACGCGATCGCACAGGCCGTCGACGGCGACCGCCCCGCCTCCGCCACGGACGTCGAGCGCATGCTCGCCGTGATCCAGCAGTTCGACCCGGCGGGCGTCGGCGCGCGCTCGGTCGCCGAGTGCATCGAGCTGCAGCTCGGCCAGCTCGACCCGGCGACGCCCGGGCTCGCGGCGGCGCACACCCTTGCGCACCGGCACCTCGAGCTCGTCGCCGGTCAGCAGTTCGCGGCGCTCCAGCGCGAGTTGCGCGTCTGCGGCGACGAGCTCGACGTCGCGCTCGCGCTCGTCAGGAGCTGCCATCCCCGGCCCGGCGCCGCGTTCCAGGCGCCGAGGACCGAGTACGTCGTGCCCGACGTCTATGCACGGCGCACGCCGCAGGGGTGGGTCATGGACCTGAACCCCTCGGCACTGCCGCGAGTGCGACTAAACGAAGGTTACGCCGGAATGATCACGCGCGCGCCGGATCATGCGGTGCTGCGCACGCAGCTCCAGGAGGCGCGCTGGCTGCTGCGAAGTCTCGAGATCAGGAACGACACCATGCTGCGCGTCGCGCGAACGATCGTCGAGCGCCAGCAGGCATTCCTCGAGCGCGGCGAGGAATCCATGCGGCCCATGATCCTGCGCGACGTCGCCGAAGCCGTCGGGATGCACGAGTCGACGATCTCGCGCGTGACGACCGGCAAGTACCTGCACACGCCGCGCGGCGTGTTCGAGTTCCGGTTTTTCTTCTCAAGTAACGTACCGGGCGAAGACGGCGCCGGCGTTTCCTCGACGGCAATCCGTGCCAAGATCCGCAAGTTGATTGCGCAGGAATCGCCGGAACACCCCGTCTCCGACCAGCAGATCGTCGAGCTGCTGGAGGCCGGCGGCGTCCAGGTCGCGCGCCGGACCGTCGCCAAGTACCGCGAGGCGCTCGGCATTGCGCCCTCGAGCGCCCGGCGCCAGGCCGTGGCGCGATGACCGGCCCGAAGGACAGGAACGAACGGAGGATCCGACCATGCAGTTGACGCTGACCGGCCACCATATCGAAGTCACCCCGGCGCTTCGCGGCTATGTCGAGAAGAAATTGGACCGCGTGCTGCGCCATTTCGAGCAGGTGATCGACGTGCACTGCGTGTTGACCGTGGAGAAACTCGAACACAAGGCGGAAGCCACGCTCGGTGTCAGCGGCGCCGTCATCCACGCGGACGCGAAGGAGGGCGACATGTACGCCTCGATCGACGCGCTCGCGGATAAACTCGAAAGGCGGCTCCGCAAGCACAAGGAAAAACTGTCCGATCATCACGCGGCCGAGGTGGCGCGGGGCCGGCTGGCCTAGTCACGCCGCTTCCCATGACCCGGCTCGTCGTCGTCAGCGGGCTCTCGGGTTCCGGCAAGAGCGTGGCGCTCAACATGCTGGAGGACCTGGGCTGGTACTGCATTGACAACATTCCGGCGGGCCTCGTTCAGGCGCTGGTTTCCCATACGCTCCGCACCGAGGAGCCGATTTACCGCCGGCTCGCGGTCGGCCTCGACGCGCGTAACCGCCCCGACGATCTCGCCTCGATTCCGGCGCTGGTCGCGGACCTCCGCCGCGCGGGGCTTCGCTGCGAGGTGCTCTACCTGCACGCGGAAGACGAGGTCCTGCTGCGGCGCTATGCCGAAACGCGCCGGCGCCATCCCCTGGCGGGCGCCGGCAGGAGTCTCGCTGACGCGATCGCCGAAGAGCGGCGCCTGCTGCATCCGCTGATCGACAGCGCGGATCTCGTCATCGACACGTCGCGCATGAGCGTGCACGAGCTTCGCGACATGATCGCAAAGCGCGTCGAGCCGCAGGCGCCGGGAAACCTGTCCATCCTGTTCGAGTCCTTCGGCTTCAAGCACGGAACGCCCGGCGACGCCGATTTCGTGTTCGACGCGCGGACGCTCCCGAATCCGTATTGGGAGCCGGCGTTGCAGCCCCTGACCGGGCTGGACAGCCGCGTGATCGCGTTTCTCGAGTCGAGCCCGCCGGTCGAGCGCATGGTCGCAGACCTGATCCGCTTCCTCGAAAGCCGGCTGCCGGACTATGAGGCCGCGAATCGCGGCTATCTGACGGTCGCCATCGGCTGCACCGGCGGCCAGCATCGCTCGGTGTACCTCGTCGAGCGGCTCGCGGCGCACTTCCGCCGGAAATACCCGCAACTCCTCGTCCGCCACAACGCACTGCCCACGTGACGGACACAGCTCCCGCGCTCAGCAACCGCGGCGCGCGATTCGCCGCTATCTAGTCAAGTGTTGCGCCGAATTCCCGGTCCAGTCCGAGGAATGCGCTGATTTCGGCGCGCCGGCGATTGGCATCCTGCTCGCCGGCCCGAATCAGCTCCTGCGTATAGGGCGATTCGAACAGCAGATACGACAACAAGTGGCCGCCGCGCGCGCCCGTCGCGCCGAGAATCCTGAGTAGCGACCGCAAGGTTACGGGCGTCGCCGAGCGATGGGCCATCGCGATTTCGCTCGGATCGCGCTCTGGCAGCATCAGGAGCGCTTCGACCTGGCGCATGCCGAGCGGCAGAGGTCCCGGCCGGGCATGGCTCAGCAGCGTGTTGACACGGCGCAGGCGCTCGAGATCCGACTGCAATCCCTCCATGAACAGGGAATCGAGCATGAAGCCGAATTGCTCCGCCATGTTCGGAGCCGGACCGCCGGCTGCGCACGCGCCACCGGGTTTCCGCACGCCGATCACGAGGATGCGGTCGGCGCCGAGATGTATTGCCGGCGCCAATGGCGTCGCCTGGCGGATGGCGCCGTCGCTGAAATGCGCTTTGCCCATCGCCACCGCCGGAAACAGCATTGGAATCGCCGAACTCGCCATCAGGTGGTCCACCTCGAGACGCTCCGCCACACCGCGGCGCGCAGCCCGGTCCCAGGGCGTGAATGGCCGCGCAGTTTCAACAAACGTCACGGATTCGCCGCCCGTCATGCTGGTCGCGGTGATCGCAATCGAATCGGGCAGGCCGGATTCGAGCGCGCGCCGGAGGCTGGCGAAATCCACTTTGTTCGAGAGAAGCTCCCTGAGTGGCGAGTTGTCGAACAGTGCGCGCGGCATCGGCAACAGCCAGCCGCTGGTGAGCAGAGCGAGAAAGAGGTGCAGGCCGGTGCGCAGCATTTCGCCGGCGCCAACGCGATAGACCTGCTCGATGCGGAACCCGCTCCAGACCCGGAACAGTTCCTCGGTCGCCTGCCGCACGTCACGGGCATGCGCGCCGAGCACCGCCACGTTGATCGCGCCGGCCGAGGTGCCGCAGAGCACCGCGAACGGCAGCGGCCCAGTCGCCGGGCACCAGCCCGCAATCGCCCGCAAGACACCCACCTGGTAGGCGGAGCGCGCACCTCCGCCCGGAAGGACGAGCGCGATCCGCGGCCGGTCGGCACGGGAATTCGGTGTTTGCTCGCTCATGCGGGGAACCCCCATGCCCCCTCGTGGTCATCTGACGGCAGGCCGCGCTACTATGTTATCCGCAAGTCCGCGGAGGCGGCTCCGCTGATCGACCAAACCGGAGGATTCGACATGACGCGTTTCCTGCATGGCGCCGCCCTTGCCTTTGCTGCAACGCTGCTCGGCGCCGCGGCGTTCGCAGCGGAGCCGCCTGCAGTCGGGTCCGCCGCGCCACCGTTCAAGCTACAGGACCAGACCGGGAAGTGGCATGCCCTCTCCGACTACAAGGGAAAGTGGGTCGTGCTGTATTTCTATCCGAAGGACAACACACCGGGCTGCACGACGCAGGCCTGCGAGTTTCGCGACAATATCTTTGCGTACCGTGAGCTCGGCGCCGTGATCCTGGGCGTCAGCGTGGACGACGTTGCGTCGCACAAGGCGTTCTCCGAGGAACACAGCCTGCCCTTCCCGATACTGGCAGATTCCGAAAAGAAGACCACCGCCGCCTACGGCACGTTGATGAAGTACCTCGGCGTCGCGGAGCTTGCGCGGCGCGACACATTCATCATCGATCCGCAGGGTCGGATCGCAAAGCACTACCTGAAGGTGGACCCGAAGGGTCATTCGCAGATCGTGCTGGCGGATCTCAAGCAGCTCGCCGCCAAGGCTCCGGCCGCCAAGACCAGTTGAAGGATTCAAAGGGGACGCTCCCCCTCATGATTCTGAGTCGACGCACGCTTTGAATCGCGCAGTGAATGAAGGGGAGCGTCCCCTTTGAATCGTTTCTCCGGTTCCGACAGTTACATTGCGACCGGCGAGCTTGCGCTCGCCGTCAACGCCGCGGTCACGCTTAGCCGGCCGCTTCTGATCAAGGGCGAGCCTGGCACCGGCAAGACGCAGCTCGCCCAGGAAGTGGCGCGCGCGCTCGATAAGCCTCTCTTCGAGTGGCACATCAAGTCGACGAGCAAGTCCCAGCACGGGCTCTACGAATACGACGCGGTCTCAAGGCTCCGAGACTCGCAGCTCGGCGACGCGCGGGTGCAGGACATCGCCAACTACATCCTGCCCGGCATGCTCTGGCGCGCTTTCGAGTGCGATCGCCAGGCTGTGCTCCTGATCGACGAGATCGACAAGGCCGACATCGAGTTTCCGAACGACCTGCTGCGCGAGCTCGATCGCATGGAGTTCTATGTCAACGAGACGCAAACTCTCGTGCGCGCGCGACATCGCCCGATCGTCTTCATCACCAGCAACAACGAGAAAGAGCTTCCGGACGCGTTCCTGCGGCGATGCTTCTTTCACTACATCCGATTCCCGGACGTCGAGACGATGGAGCGGATCGTCGCGGTGCACCATCCGGGGCTCAAGAAAGCGCTGCTTGCCGAGGCGCTCGGCGCCTTCTACCGGATTCGAGACGTGCCGGGGCTGAAAAAGAAGCCTTCGACCTCGGAGCTGCTCGACTGGATCAAGCTGCTGCTTGCCGAGGACATTCCGCCGGAGGCGTTACGTGCCGACAATCAGAAAACTTCGATCCCGCCGCTGTACGGCGCGCTGCTCAAGAACGAGCAGGACGTTCATCTGTTCGAGCAGCTCGTGTTCCTGAACCGGCGCGCGGCAAGGCCCGGCTGATCGGGGCAGAACGCCCGTGTTGATCCGATTCTTCCTGATGCTGCGCGCCGCCGGCGTGCCGGTCTCGATCACCGAGTTCCTGGCGCTCCTCGAAGCACTCGCCTCACGACTCATCTCCCCGGTAAATGGGGCTCTGCCCTTTGCGGGCGTCGAAGAGTTCTATTGGGTGGCCCGCGCGGTGCTCGTGAAAGACGAGCGCCATTACGACCGTTTCGATCGCGTATTCGCGGCGCATTTCAAGGGCGTCGAGCAGGCGTTCGAGGCGCTGCTCGCGTCCGAGATTCCGGCCGAGTGGCTGCGCAAGAGCCTGCCCCTGCATTTGAGCGACGAGGAAAAAGCGCACATCGAGGCCCTCGGCGGCTGGGAAGCGCTGATGGAAACCCTGCGCAGGCGGCTGGAAGAGCAGAAAGCGCGGCACGAGGGCGGCAGCAAGTGGATCGGCACGGGCGGAACCTCGCCATTCGGCGCCCACGGCTACAACCCCGAGGGCGCGCGCATCGGCCGCGAAAGTGCGGGCAATCGTCGCGCGGTCAAGATCTGGGAGCGGCGCGAATTCGCGAATCTCGACGACTCGGTCGAGCTCGGCACACGAAACGTCAAGCTGGCGCTCCGGCGCCTGCGGCGCTTCGCGCGCCAGGGTGCGGCGGAAGAGTTCGATCTCGACGGCACGATTGACTCGACCGCGCGGCGCGCCGGCATGCTCGACATCCGGATGGTGCCGGAGCGCCACAACGCGGTGAAAGTGCTCCTCTTCCTCGACATAGGCGGCTCGATGGACGATCACGTCCGGATCTGCGAGGAGCTTTTTTCCGCCGCGCGCGGCGAGTTCAAGCATCTCGAATACTTCTATTTCCACAACTTCGTCTACGAGTCGGTGTGGAAGGACAACCGTCGCCGCCACGGCGAGCGCACGCCGCTCGCCCGGGTCATGCATACCTACGGCCACGACTACAAGCTGGTGGTCGTAGGCGACGCGACCATGAGCCCTTATGAGATCCTGCAGCCTGGCGGCAGCATCGAGCACTGGAACGGGGAACCGGGCGCCGTGTGGATGAAGCGGTTGCTCGCGAGCTATCCGCGCCACGTCTGGCTCAACCCGGAGCCGCAGGAAGGGTGGGAATTCACGCCATCCATTCGAATCACGCGCGAGCTGTTCGAGGACCGGATGTTTCCATTGACGCTTGCAGGGCTGGACCGAGCCATGCGCACGTTGCAATAGCGAGAAGGGGACGGTCCGTTCTCCCGAAGGACCGAAGGAAACGGACCGTCCCCTTCTCGCTAATCCACGTGTTTGTAGACCGTTCCGCCCTTCATAACGAAACGGACGTCCTCGAGGAGCCGCACATTCTCGAGCGGGTTGCCGGCAACCGCGATCAGGTCCGCAAGCAGCCCCGCCTCGATCCTGCCGCGGTCCGGCGTGCCGAAGAGCTCCGCGTTCACGATCGTCGCCGAGCGGATGACGCCCAGCGCCGTCTGACCCTGCTCGACTTGCGCCGCGAACTCGCGAGCGTTCTCGCCATGCGGAAATACGCCCGCGTCGGTGCCGAAGGCAATCTTCAGCTTGTGCTCGAGCGAACGGCGAAAGCTCTCGATCTGAAGCGGCTTCAGGTAATTCATCTTGGCCGCCATTGGCGGCGGAATCTTGGTGAGATCGATGGACTTGATCAGGTACAAGTTCGGCACGACGAAGGTGCCGTTCGCCGCGAGCTGCCGCGCCGCCTCTTCGGTCACGATGGAATTGTGCTCGACGCTGTCTATTCCCGCTTGGCTCGAGGCGATGATTCCATCGGTGCCGTGCGCATGGGCGGCGATCTTCAGTCCGTGCCGATGCGCTTCCTCCGCCGCTGCGCGCAGCTCCTCGATGGAGTACTGGAGCGCGCCGACCGGTCCCTCGAAGCTCAGCACGCCCGCGGTCGCGCAGATCTTGATCACCTTTGCGCCGTGCTTGATCTGGTAGCGGACCGATTTCAGCACCTCGTCGACGCCGTCCGCGACGCCGGAAACATAGCCCTGCGGCTCGATGCCCGGGCCGAAGCCAGTGATGTCGCAGTGCCCGCCGGTAATCGATAACGCATGACCGGCCGGGATCATCCGTGGACCGGCGACCCAGCCGTGGTCGATCGCGCGTTGCAATGCGACATCCGAAAAGCCCAGGCCCGTGCCCACGTCCCGCACAGTCGTGAATCCGGCGAGCAAGGTCTTCTCGGCATTGGGCACGCCCCGCAGCGCAAACTCGCCGGCGGTCAGACGCACCGGTTCGGTCTCCCAGCCCTCGACGAGGTCGTAATTCAGATGCGTGTGCGCATCCATCAGGCCGGGCAGCACCGTGTAGCCGTCGAGATTGATCGTGCGTGCGCCGGCCGGCCGGCTGGCGGGATTGACGGCTGCGATCTTGTCGTTCTCGACGACGATCACGGCCGGTGAAACGAGCTTGCCTTGCACGACATCGATGAACTGCCCTGCCTCGATCACGATCGTTTCGGCCTGGACCGATCTGCATGCCAGGATGCAGAGCAATGCTGTCAGCAAAAGAATCTTGCGCATCTGGACTCCGGGGCTATTGATTCTTGCGCTTCATGCGGAGTTGGTCTTGAAAATGACGCCTATCATTTGAGCTGAGTGGCCTGGCGAAGGCACGCTCGTTTGGGCGAAGGGTTAGCCGCCGATCACACCACAGGCGAGCCGAGCGCCACCGCCGCCGAGCGGCGCCGGGTGATCGGAATGATTGTCACCACCGGCGTGAACCATCAGCGAACGATTGATTACATCCGCGAACTTCAATCTTGGCGCCAACACGGCGTTGCTCGCGCTACCGTCAGGTGCCACGTACAGCGCAGGCAGATCTCCAAGATGCCCGTCGCCCCACGGTTCGCCGTGTCGCTTCGTTGCCTGTGGGTCCAAATGACCGCCGGCGGCGAAAGCAGCCACCGCGACACCGTCGAGCTCTCCAGGTGCGCATGATGGATTCTCGTGAATGTGGAACCCATGAAGGCCTGGCGGTAAGTCCGTGAGCGCTGGATAGAAGACCAACCCATAGCGCGTTTCGACGATGCGAACCGTACCCGCAGGGGCCCCGGTACCCTTAGCGTCGACAACGCTCAATGTAACGGTTTTCTCTGCACCGTAGGCAGCAGCAGCGAATGCAAGGCAAACGATAAATACCACGGGATGTTTCATACGCGATTCTCTTGGTGAAACAGGGACGGCTAACGTCCGCGATCAGCGGCGGCGCGCTGTCGGCGCGCCGCCTGCGCGTCCTGCAAGCGGCGTGACGACGCGTGCCGAATGCTGCATCGCATAGTTAGGCATCACACGCGAGTTACTGTTGAACAATTTACCCCGCGCGCTAATCTTGTTCCGTCATCGGACGATGATCAAAACTCATGACACGGGAAAGGCGCCAACTCCCGTCACTGTAACTCCACAAGTGAATGAACCTTGCAATCTCGGCCCCCTGCTCTCCTTCCCTGGTGAAAGTATGACGACCCATTTGAATCGCGCCAAAGTCCTTGATCGGATAGACCTCGAGGCTGCCTGGCACTAAGGTTCTCTTGACCCCGTTGTCTCTGGGGCAGCTTCGAAGTTGCCTAACACTTTCACCATAATCTGCGCCAGTCCGGTCGTGATAGAACTCGGCGTCATCAGTGAAAATCGAGCTGAACTTCGCTTGGTCGCAATCCACAAATGCCGCATCGAAAAGTTGACGGTCCATTCTGGCGAGTTCGTCGTACACATGGCCCGACCGAGCAGAGTCTTGAGCGCCGGCGTCTGACATTGAGAACGAAAGTATTGAGATTGCTGCAAGAAATCGAACAACTGAATTCAAGTGGCGCAAGTCGTACTCCTTCACGATGCTATGACGTAATGCCGCAGCGGCAGCTGTCGTCGCTCGGGAAGATTGTGTTTGTGATGCCTAACTCTTAATTGAACGTCATCAATGACCGTTTGTTTTACGTCATTTCGGCCAGTCAATCACCAAGTCCGTTGCAAGTCATTGATTGCCTACGGCCACCTCGTCAACCCGTCTCGCTTGCTACTCGCCGCGGTCCCATGCCGGCACCAGCGTCAACGAGTATCTCGCTGGCCCCGGGAGGAACGGTGTCGGATCACCTTGCACCCACGCCACGTGCCCGTCGCGGTAGAACGGCGAGAACGGGTGACCGCTCTGACCGCCCGGCATGTGCAGATAGCCCTCTCCTTCGCGCCCGGGGGAAACGGCGAAGCGCTCGGAAGCACCGAAAATCGGCGATTGCACGCGCGGTGTCGACCAGTCGCCGGGCAACGCATCCGCCGGCATGTCGAGTAAGCGCGAAAGGATCGGCAAGCCCGCGCTGATGGGATGGCGGATCGCTGCGACATTGACCTTTCCCCAGACGCAACTGTCGAGCGCGACGCAGCCCTCGGGCAGCTTGCGGACTGTTTTCGCCGCGACGTGTGTGAGCCAGGCATCCCAATCGGCAAAGCGCGGATCGAGCAGATGCTCCGGTCGTTCGTGGATCAGCCGCCATGCGACCTCCGTGAATCGTTGCGGCGCGCGCCAGGGAAAATCCGGCCAGCGCGCAATCGCCTCGGCCGCCAGCATCGCGAATGCCCGGTTGACCACAGTCCGCTCGAAATCCCGCACCAGTCGAAACCCTGAGTCATCGACCGCCGCGCTGCCGCTCCAGTCTGCGACGAGTGTCGCAGCCTCGCCCTCACCCGCGCGCAGGAGCGCCTGATACAGGATCGGCTGCCAGTGCGCGAGATAGTCGGCGCGGACATCGAGCTGGATCGCAAGCATGTCCGGTGGAGTCGCGCCGGCGAGCGCCGCGAGCCGGTCACGGATCTGCCGCGCGCGCGCCGCGGGCGCGTAATCGCCATCGCCGATTCGCGCATACGCTTCGCGGCCGGCCACGCGCGCATTCGCACTCCAGGCAAAGCCCTGCGGCGGATCGAGCAGGCGTGGCGATTCCAATGCCGGCAACCAGCCATTCCAGCCTGCACCCCGCGCGTGCCATGTCGACGGCCGCGATGCGTCGATTCCATCGCGGCGGGGAAGCTTGCCTGACAGCACCCAGCCGATGCGGCCGCTGCGATCCGCAATCATCACGTTCTGCGCAGGCATGCCGGCCCCGCCGATGATGTCGGCCGCCTCGTCGAGATCGCTCGCGCGCTCCAGCGCCAGCAGGGCCATGTCCGTGGCACCGGGACGATGGGCCGTCCAGGCGAGCGCGAGCCCATCACCATCGCCGTTCTCGCCGATCACCGGACCCCAGACCGTCTTGCGGACCGTCAGGTATTCGGTTTCGCCGCCCGCGACCTCGAGTGCCTCGATGTCCGTTTCGAAGCTGCGCGGACCGTCGGGCGCCAGATAGCTGCCATCGCCGTTCGCGCCGCGCTCGAGCCGGATCAGGTCCTGGAAATCGCCGTAGCTGTTCGTGAATCCCCAGGCAACCTGGCCATTGCTCCCGGCAATGATCGCAGGCAGGCCCGGGAGGCTGACGCCGGAGACGTCGAGCTTGCCTCGCTCGACCACGAAGCGCGCGCGGTACCAGATATTCGGCACGTTCAATCCGAGATGCATGTCGTTCGCAAGCAGCGCGCCGCCATCGGCGCGCGCGCCGGCAACAGCCCAGTTATTGCTGCCGACCATCGCGTCCTGCGCGCCGATTTCGAGCCCGGCGCGCCGATCTTCTTCCTGCGGGCCCTCGATCCGCTCGAACAAGGCGCGATCGAGCTTTCTCAGGTCATAGTCCTCCGCTGCCGGCATCGGCATCCGCGGCAGCCGGCTGTCGTCCAGTGGCGCTTCCCATTCCGGGTCCGGCTCCACGATGAAGCGATACATTGGCTCGGGCAGCGCCGCCGCAATCCGCCCGCGGCGCTGCTCGTGGCGCGCCTCGAGCCCCTGGAGATCGATCCACATCGCGTAGATGACGAGCAGCGAGTCCTCCGCCCGCCAGGGTTGCGGCTGCTGCCGCAGCAAAAGGTATTCAAACGGGCGCGCACGCATGTCCGCGAGCGCCGCATTCACGCCTTCCGCATAGGCCTGGAACAGCGCGCGCTCCGAGTCGTCGAGCGAGCCGAGCGTCTCAACCGCGCGCGCCCTGAACTGGTGCAGGCGTATCCGACGATCGGCGTCCAGCAAGCCGGGGCCGAGTAGCGCGGCCAGTTCGCCGGCGCCGGTGCGGCGCAACAGGTCCATCTGAAACCAGCGGTCCTGTGCATGCACATAGCCGGTCGCGCGCGCGACGTCGACGCGTGACGCGCCGCGGATCACCGGCACGCCGGCGGCGTCGCGCTCGATCACGACGGGCGCTCCGAGGCCCGGTACGGTGATCGTCCCGTCCAGCTTCGGGAGGCTCGCGCGCAACGCGAGCATGACCGCGACGAACGCGAGCAGGAACAGCGCAGCGGGAATTCCGAGGCCGTAACGAACCAGCCGCCGTGCGTTCGGCGTCATGCCTGCGGGCGCTGGACCCTGACGATTTTCATCGAGTTGGTGCCGCCCGAGACGCCCGAGAACTCGCCTTTCGTGACGATGACCAGGTCGCCTTCGGCGGCGAGTCCGTCCGCAAGCATGCGCTCAAATATCGCCGCGTACATCCGCTCCGGGCGCGGATGCGTGACGTCGAAATCGACCGCGTACACACCGCGATACAGCGTCACGCGCCGTTGCGTCGCGGGATGGCGCGTGAACGCATAAATCGGAATGTCGGACCGGATGCGCGACATCCAGAGCGCCGTCGAACCGGATTCGGTCAACGCGACGATCGCGCGCACGTCGAGATGGTTCGCGGTGTACATCACCGCCGCCGCAATCGCCTCGTCGGTCCGGTTGAAATGACCGTCCGTGCGCTGCAGGTCCGGGCGGTTGGAGATCTGCCACTTCTCGGCGCCCTCGATCACCTGCGACATGGCGCGGACGACGCGGCCGGGATGGCGGCCCACGGCGGTCTCGGCCGAGAGCATGACTGCGTCGGTGTCGTCCATCACGGCGTTCGCGACGTCGGACACCTCGGCGCGCGTCGGCACCGGCGCATGGATCATCGATTCCATCATCTGGGTCGCCGTGATGACGAGGCGGTTGCGGGCGCGCGCCAGCGCGATGATGTGCTTCTGAAGCCCGGTCAGCTCGGCATAGCCGACTTCGACGCCGAGATCGCCGCGCGCGACCATCACGGCCGCACTCGTCTCGATGATCGCTTCGAGATTGTCGATCGCCTCGCGCCGCTCGATTTTCGCGACGATTCTCCCCTCGCCGCCGGCGGCGCGCATCAGGTCCCAGGCTTCTGCGATGTCTTCGCGATTGCGCACGAAGGACACGGCAAGGTAATCGACGCCCAATTCCGCCGCCATCCGGATGTCGTCGCGATCCTTGGAAGTCAGCGCGCCGGCCGACAGGCCGCCGCCGAGCTTGTTGAGGCCCTTCAGGTCGGTCAGCTCGCCGCTCGTCAACACGCGGGTGTGGACCTTCGTGCCTTCGACACTGGTGACTTCGAGCGCGATCAGGCCGTCATTGACGAGGAGCGTATCGCCCGGCTGCACGTCGCGCGGAAGCGACTCGTAGGCGACACCGACGATCCGATCGGTGCCGTTCGCCGGATCGAAAGCCGGATCGAGCGTGAAAGTCTCGCCTTCCACCAGCGCCGCGCGACCGGTGGCAAAGCGTTCAATGCGGACCTTGGGGCCGCGCAGGTCGCCAAGGATGCCGACGACCCGGCCGGCGCGCGCTGCCGCCGCGCGCGCGCGCTCAATGCGCCCGGCATGCTGGTCGAGGCTGCCATGCGAGAAATTGACGCGCACCAGGTCCGTTCCCGCTCCGATCAGGTCCCGGAGCGCCGGCTCGGAATCGGTCGCCGGTCCGAGGGTCGCCACGATCTTGGTGCGTCTTGGCATGTCAGTCTCTTCTAGCGCGGCGGCGCATCCGCCGCGCGCCGCTCGAGCGCCGCGACCGCCGGCAGGGTCTTGCCCTCGACAAACTCGAGGAAGGCACCGCCGCCGGTCGAAATATAGGAGATTTCGTCCTCGACGCGATACTTTTCGATGGCCGCGAGCGTGTCACCGCCGCCGGCAATCGAAAACGCCGCGCTTCTCGCAATCGCCTGGGCGAGCGAGCGCGTGCCTTCGCCGAACTGATCGTACTCGAATACGCCGAGCGGGCCGTTCCAGATGACGGTGCCCGCCTTCATCACGATGTCGGCGACCGCCTTCGCCGACTCCGGCCCGATGTCGAGGATCATCTCCTCTGCGCCGACCGCGGATGCCGCGCGCGTCTGTGCCTTCGCGGTTGCCGCGCACTCGCGCGCGACCACGACATCCGTCGGAATCGGAATACCGACGCCGCGCTTCTTCGCCTCGGCGAGCAGCCGCTTCGCCACATCGATCATGCCGGGCTCGTGGAGAGACTTGCCCACCGGATTGGCGGTCGCCGCCAGGAAGGTGTTCGCAATGCCGCCGCCAATCACGAGCTGATCGACCTTGGCGATCAGGTTCTCGAGCACGGAAAGCTTGGTCGAGACCTTGGATCCGCCCACGACGGCGACGAGCGGCCGCGTCGGCTCGTGCAAGGCGCGTTCGAGAGCGTCGAGCTCGCCGGCGAGGAGCAAGCCGGCGCAGGCGACGGGCGCATGGAGCGCAACCCCGTGGGTGCTCGCCTCGGCGCGATGCGCCGTGCCAAACGCATCCATGACGAACACGTCGCAAAGCGCCGCCATGCGCGTCGCGAGCCCGTCGTCGTTTTTCCTCTCGCCCTCCAGAAAGCGGACATTTTCCAGCAGAACGACTTCCCCAGGCGCAGCGGTGACGCCGTCGAGCCACTCTTCGACGAACCGGACGGGCCGGCGGAGCAGCGCGGAAAGCGATATGGCAACCGGGGCGAGCGAAAGCGCCGGATCGCGTTCGCCTTCCCTTGGCCGGCCAAGATGCGACATCACGAGCACTCGCGCACCGCGATCGAGCGCGAGGCGCAGGGTCGGCAGCGCTGCGCGGATCCGCGCATCGCTCGTGACGATGCCGTTCTCCACCGGCACGTTGAAGTCCTCGCGGATCAACACGCGCTTGCCCGCGAGATCGAGATCCGTCATGCGGATCGCCTTCACAGCCGCTCTCAGTTCGCGCGCGCCCAGGCAAGCGTCGTGTCGAGCATGCGGTTCGAAAATCCCCATTCATTGTCGTACCAGGCGCAGACCTTCACCAGCGTCCCGTCCAGCACCTTCGTCAGCTGCGAGTCGACCGTCCCGGATGCCGGGGTGTGGTTGAAATCGACGGATACGAGAGGCTCGTCGGTGTACTCGAGAATGCCTTTCAGCGTGCCCTCCGAGGCCGCGCGCAGGATCGCGTTGACCTCCTGCGCCGTGGTCGCGCGCTTGGCTGTGAAAGTCAGGTCTACGAATGACACGTTGATCGTCGGCACGCGGACCGCGAAGCCGTCCAGCTTGCCTTTGAGCTCGGGCAGCACGAGGCCGACCGCGGCCGCCGCGCCGGTCTTCGTCGGGATCATCGACATCGTCGCGGAACGCGCGCGGCGCAGGTCGCTGTGGTAGACGTCCGTCAGCACCTGGTCATTCGTGTAGGCATGGATCGTCGTCATGATGCCGGCAACCACGCCAAGCCTGTCGTGCAGTGCCTTCACCAGTGGCGCGAGGCAGTTCGTGGTGCAGGAGGCATTCGAAATCACCGTCATCGCGTTGCGAAGTGTCTGGTGATTAACGCCGTAAACGATGGTCGCGTCGACACCGTCGGCCGGAGCGGATATGACGACCTTCTTCGCGCCGCCCGCGAGATGCTTCGAAGCCTTTTCCTTGTTGGCGAAGAGGCCCGTGCACTCGAGCACGATTTCCGCGCCCAGCTCGCCCCAGGGCAGCTTGGAAGGGTCGCGCTCCGCGAGCACGCGGATGCGATCGCCGTTCACGACCATGTGGCTGCCATCGACGGCGATCTTGCCGGGAAACGGGCCGTGGGCCGTGTCGTGGCGCGTCAGGTGCGCGTTCGTGTTCGCATCGCCGAGATCATTGATCGCGACGATGCTGAGCTCGCCCGTGCGCTTCGATTCGTACAGGGCGCGCAGGACGTTCCGTCCGATGCGGCCATAGCCGTTGATGCCTACCTTGATCGCCATGGTCAATTTTCTCCGGTGTTGAACAGCGACTCCGCCGCCTCGACGACGGCAGCGGATGTGAATCCGAAGTGACGGA
Organism: Steroidobacteraceae bacterium; assembly: GCA_050738555.1. Classification (GTDB taxonomy): domain Bacteria; phylum Pseudomonadota; class Gammaproteobacteria; order Steroidobacterales; family Steroidobacteraceae; genus SCUD01. The sequence continues at coordinate 16,923 of JBOHZO010000012.1, forward strand.
AGACATCCTTGCCCGGCGCCGAGGCCCCGAAGCGTGTCATGCCGATCACGCGGCCCCGGGGCCCGACATAGCGCCACCAGCCGTCCGGCACGCCGGCCTCGATCGCGATGCGGCGCTCGACGTCGGACGGCAGCACGGCCGCGCGCCAGGACTCGTCTTGGGCGTCGAATACGCTGGTGCAGGGCATCGAGACGACGCGGATGCGGCGGCCCCGTTCCGCGAGCGAGCGCGCGGCATCGACCGCGATCGGCACTTCCGAGCCGGTCGCAATCAGCAGGCACTCGGGCCGGCCGTCGCAGTCGACGAGCACGTAGCCGCCGCGGCCAATGGATTCCAACTGTGTGGCATCGCGTGCCTGCTGCGGCAATGACTGGCGTGTCAGCGCAAGCACTGTCGGCGCGCGGCGGCGACGGATCGCCGCGCCCCAGGCCACCCAGGTTTCGGCGGTGTCGCAGGGACGCCAGACCTCCATGCGTGGAATCATCCTGAGCGACGCGAGGTGCTCGACCGGCTGGTGTGTCGGTCCGTCTTCGCCGAGACCGATCGAGTCGTGAGTCAGCACGAAGATGCTGCCCGCCTCGATGATCGACGCCATGCGAAGACTGCTCCGCGCATAGTCCGAGAACACGAGGAAGGTCCCGCCGAACGGGATGAAGCCGCCGTGCAGCGCGAGCCCGTTCATGATCGCGCCCATGCCAAACTCGCGGACGCCGTAGTGCAGGTAGGCGCCTTCCGGCTGGGCGCTGGAGTACGGCGCGGCGCCCTTGATCCGCGTGTTGTTCGATCCGGTCAGGTCGGCGGAACCGCCGAGGAGCTCCGGCATGCGCGCGGCGAGGCCATTTAACACGGCCTGGGAGCTCTGGCGCGTCGCGACGGGCTGCGCCGAAGCCTGTGCCGCGGCCGCGCCCTCCTCGATCCACACATCGAGATCCGCCGGCAGGCGCAAATCGACGCGCCGCACGAATTCCGCCGCAAGCTCCGGATGCGCCTGCTCGTAGGCCTTGAAGCGGCGGCGCCAGCGACTCTCGGCGCGCTTGCCCGCGGCGCGCGCGTCCCAGCCCGAGCGAATCTCCTCCGGGACCACGAAGGCTTCATACGGCCAGCCGAGCGTTTCTCGTGCGCGCGCGACCTCGTCGGCGCCGAGCGCTGCGCCGTGAGTTTCCTCCTTGCCCTGCTTGTTGGGCGCGCCGTAACCGATCACGGTCTTGCAGCAGATCAGCGTCGGTTTCGACTTCTCGCGCTTCGCACGCCGTATCGCGCGTATGACCGATTCGGCGTCGTGGCCGTCGACGGCGCGGATTACCTGCCAGCCATAGGCCTCGAACCGCTTCGGCGTGTCGTCGGGGAACCAGCCGGCGACCTCGCCGTCGATCGAGATGCCATTGTCATCGTAGAAGCAGATCAGTTTTCCGAGCCCCCAGGTGCCCGCGAGCGAGCAGGCTTCGTGCGAAATGCCCTCCATCAGGCAGCCGTCACCCAGGAACACCCAGGTGTGGTGATCCACGACCTCGTGTCCCGGCCGATTGAATGCGGCGGCGATTTTTTTCTCGGCGAGGGCCATGCCGACGGCATTGGCGAGCCCCTGACCCAGCGGGCCGGTCGTCGTCTCGATGCCGATGTCGATTTCGTGCTCGGGATGGCCGGCGGTGCGGGAGCCGAGCTGGCGAAAATTGCGCAACTCGTCGAGTGCGAGCGGATAGCCCGTGAGATGGAGTACTGAGTAAAGCAGCATCGAGCCATGACCGTTCGACAGCACGAACCGGTCGCGATCAGGCCAGCGGGGGTTGCCGGGATTGTGCTTCAGGAAGTCGCGCCACAACACTTCGGCAATGTCCGCCATGCCCATCGGCATGCCCGGGTGCCCTGAATTGGCACGCTGCACCGCGTCCATGCTGAGGGCCCGGATGGCATTGGCGAGTTCGCGGCGGCTGGGCATTCAAGGGCTCCGGCGGGAAACCGATATTGTCGCCGATGGCGTATAATTTTTCGATGTCCGGCGACTTCCTCTTCACTTCCGAATCGGTCTCCGAAGGCCACCCCGACAAGGTCGCGGACCAGATATCGGATGCCGTGCTCGACGCGCTGCTCGCGCGTGATCCGCGCTCGCGCGTCGCCTGCGAGACGCTCGTCAAGACCGGCGTCGCCGTGGTCGCCGGCGAAATCACGACGGGCGCCTGGATCGATCTCGAGGCGCTGGTGCGCGGCGTCATCAATGTCATCGGCAAGCAGTCATCCGATATCGCGCAGGGCGTGGATCGCCGGAGCGCCGAGGACCAGGGAGCGGGCGATCAGGGACTGATGTTCGGCTACGCAACCGACGAAACCGCGGCCATGATGCCGGCGCCGATCCACTACGCGCACAAGCTCGTCCAGCGGCAGGCGAAAGTCCGCAAGGGCCGCAACCCGAAGCTGCCCTGGCTCCGCCCCGACGCGAAGAGCCAGCTCACCTTCGCCTATGACGATGACAAGCCGGTCGGTATCGAGGCGGTCGTGCTGTCGACCCAGCATGCGCCGGATGTCCGCCAGAAAGACGTCCACGAAGGCGTCATGGAGGAGATCATCAAGCCGGTGTTGCCGTCGCGGTGGCTCAGCAAGCGCACGAAATATCACATCAATCCGACGGGCCGGTTCGTGATCGGCGGGCCCGTCGGGGATTGCGGCCTGACCGGGCGCAAGATCATCGTCGACACCTACGGCGGCATGGCGCGGCACGGCGGCGGTGCGTTTTCCGGCAAGGATCCCTCGAAAGTGGACCGCTCGGCCACCTACGCGGCGCGATATGTCGCAAAGAACCTGGTCGCGGCGGGCCTCGCGCGCCGCTGCGAGATCCAGGTGTCCTACGCGATTGGCGTGGCGAAGCCAACCTCGATATCGGTGAATACATTCGGGACCGGTCGATTGAGCGACGCGCGTCTCGAAAAACTGGTCGGCGCGCACTTCGACCTTCGTCCCTGGGGCATCATCAAGATGCTCGATTTGATCCACCCGATGTATCGGGCGACGGCGTCCTACGGACATTTCGGACGGGATCCGGTCGAGATGCACTACGATTGGCAGGAAGATTCGAATGGTTCCGGTGCCCGGCGCCGGACGGCGTTCACGGGGTTCAGCTGGGAACGCACCGACCGCGCGGAGGCCTTGAGGAAGGCCGCAGCAATCTGACCTCCCCACCGGGGACGCGATCTTCGAGGAGCGTTGCAACAGGCCGCGGCCTGCCAGGCTCGAAGATCGCGAGAGGCAACGGCGCTCTCGCTCGCAAAGGAGAGGTATCACCATGAATGCCGTGATCAACAGGAAGCCGACAGACTTTCACGTCGCCGACATCTCGCAGGCCGACTGGGGCCGGCGCGAGATCGCGATCGCCGAGACCGAGATGCCGGGCCTGATGTCGGTGCGCGCCGAGTTCGGCCGCGCGCAACCGCTCGCCGGCGCGCGCATCGCGGGCTCGCTTCACATGACGATCCAGACCGGCGTGCTGATCGAAACGCTTGCCGCGCTCGGCGCCGAACTGCGCTGGGCGTCCTGCAACATCTTCTCGACCCAGGACCATGCGGCGGCCGCGATCGCGGCGGCGGGCACGCCGGTATTTGCCTACAAGGGCGAATCGCTCGACGAGTACTGGGACTACGCGCACCGGATCTTCGACTGGCCGGCCGGCAAGCATGCCAACATGATCCTCGACGACGGCGGCGACGCGACGCTGCTCCTGATGCTCGGCGCGCAGGCCGAGCGGGACGCCTCCGTGATTGCAAAACCGGCGAACGACGAGGAGCGCTCGCTCTACGCCTCGATCAAGCGCCGCCTCGAAGCTCAGCCGGGCTGGTATTCAACGCGACTCGCCGAGATCAAGGGCGTCACGGAAGAAACGACGACGGGCGTCAAGCGCCTCTATCGCCTGGCCGCGGAGGGCCGGCTACCCTTCCCGGCGATAAATGTCAACGATTCGGTCACCAAATCGAAATTCGACAATCTCTACGGCTGCCGCGAGTCACTCGTCGACGGCATCAAGCGGGCGACGGACGTGATGATCGCCGGCAAGATCGCGATCATCGCGGGTTACGGCGACGTCGGCAAGGGCTGCGCGCAGGCGCTCCGCGGACTCGGCGCGACGGTCTGGATCACGGAGATCGACCCGATCTGCGCGTTGCAGGCCGCGATGGAAGGCTACCGCGTCGTCACGATGGACGATGCCTGCGCAGCGGCCGACATCTTCGTCACCGCGACCGGCAACGTGAACGTCATCGCGCACGATCACATGCGGCGGATGAAGCACCAGGCGATCGTCTGCAACATCGGCCATTTCGACAGCGAGATCGACATCGCCTCGCTCAGGCAGTACCGCTGGGAGAACATCAAGCCGCAGGTGGACCACGTGATCTTCCCCGACGGCAAGCGCATCATCGTGCTCGCCGAGGGCCGTCTGGTGAACTTGGGTTGCGGCACCGGCCACCCTTCGTTCGTCATGTCGAACTCCTTCACGAACCAGGTGCTGGCTCAAATCGAGCTCTTCGCGCACGGCGACCGGTACGAGAACCGCGTCTACGTGCTGCCGAAGGCGCTCGACGAAAAGGTCGCGCGGCTCCACCTCGGGCGCATCGGCGCGAAGCTCACGACGATGACGCCGGAGCAGGAGCGCTATCTCGACCTGCCGGCCGTCGGGCCCTTCAAGCCCGATCATTACCGCTACTGAAGGTGCGCCTGCTGCAATTCACCGACCCGCATCTTCCCGGATCGCCGGGGATGCTCGTCCGGGGGGTCGCGACCGAAGCGACGCTTGCGCGTTGCGTCACGCATGCGCGCAGGCGTCATCCCGCCCCCCGCGCCGTGCTGCTGACAGGCGATATCGTGCACGACGAAGCGGCCGGCTACGAGGCTCTGCGCGCGCAGTTCGGAGACTTCGAAGCGCCCGTGCATTGCCTGCCCGGCAACCACGACGATCCGGTACTCGTGAAGCGCGCGCTCGACGGTGCGCCATTCGTGCACGATTTCGCCGTGCGCTACGGCGCCTGGCTGGTCGTCATGCTGGACAGCACCGTCGCCGGCTCGCATCACGGCCACCTCAAGGCCGAGGATCTCGAGCGCCTGGACCGCGTGCTCGCCGAGAATCCGGATGCGCACGCGATCGTCTGCCTGCATCACCAGCCCGTGCCGCATGGCAGCCGGTGGCTCGACGAGCTGATGCTCGACAATGCGCCGGAGTTCTTCGAGGTCATCGCGCGACACCCGGGGGTACGCGGCCTTGCCTGGGGTCACACACATCAGTCGTTCGAAGGCATGCACGGGCGCGTCCACCTGATGGGGACGCCTTCGACCTGCATGCAGTTCACGCAGAATGCCGACGAGTTCGAGGTGGACTCTCGCCCGCCTGCCTACCGATGGCTGGAGCTCGGCGAGGACGGCTCGATTGAAACCGGTATCGAGTGGGTTGAAGCCGATGAGTGAGCATTCGAATAAACGCCTGCCGGCCGCCTTGCTCGTCGCGATCGCAACGCTCGCTGGCGGCGAGTCCGTCGCGGATCCCGCGCTTTGGGCGGTCAGCAGCCGCGGCAACACCGTGTACGTCTTCGGGTCCGTGCATCTCCTCCCGGAAGGCGGCTTCGCCATCGGCGGCGCGCTCGCCGAAGCGCTCGAGGATGCGGAGCGGGTCTGCCTGGAACTGGACCCGGATGAGCACGATGAGGCGAATACGATGCGGCTCACGCTCGCTCGCGCGATCGATCCAGAGGGCCGGAGCTTGTTCGACCTGCTCGGCCCGGACGCCGATCATGTGCGCGCCAGCGCCGAAGCCGCCGGCATCGACATCGCGCAGTTCGCCGCGTTCGAACCATGGTTCGCCGGCCTCACGGTTTCGCTGCTGGCCTTGCAGCAGCACGGCTACGACGGCAAGCACGGCGTCGAGATGATCATCGAGGCCGCGGCGAAGGAAGCAGGCAAGCCGGTCTGTGCGCTCGAAACGCTCGACGCCCAGCTCGCCATGCTCGATACCATGCCGGCCCGGTCGCAGCGGGACCTGCTGCTGCAAGCGATCGACGAAGCGGACGAAGTCGACGAGCTGATCCGGCCGCTCCTCGCCGCCTGGCGCGATGGCGACGAAGAGCACATGGAGAGGCGGCTCGCCGAAGACATCGCGGATTATCCGGACCTCGCCGATCCGCTCATCTTCGATCGCAACGAGCGCTGGGCCGACCAGGTGAGCGAGATGCTGGAGGGCGACGAC
>JBOHZO010000013.1:0-43566 GCA_050738555.1 Steroidobacteraceae bacterium
CCGGCGGGGTTCGCAGCAGATCCGCAAGCCGGCCCGCGGGCATGCGGACTTCCTGTGCAAGCCGTTCCATCAGCAGTTCGTGATAAACGCCCGGCGGCACGCGCGCGAGCAGCGGGCGGGCCAGCTCCGCGAGCCGCGCGCGCCCGTCGACGCTCCCGAGTTCCGTGCGCGCGGCGAGCTGCGTCACGAGGAACTCCGAAATGGGTTGCGCGCCCGCGATGCGCGCCTCGAAGGCTTCGGTGCCTTCCTCGCCGACCAGCGTGTCGGGATCGTGACCTTCGGGCAGGAACAGGAAACGGAGCTGCCTGCCGTCCCGCGCGTGCTCGAGCGCATTCTCGAGCGCGCGCCAGGCAGCGTTCCGTCCGGCGCTGTCGCCGTCGAAGCAGAACACGAGTTCGCTCGTGAAGCGGAACAGGCGGTTGAGATGCTCCGGCGTCGTCGCCGTTCCGAGCGTCGCGACCGAATACAGGATTTCTGCCTGCGCCAGTCGAACGACGTCGACGTATCCCTCGACGACGAGCAGCCGCTCGACCTTGCGAAGCGCCTGGCGCGCCTCGTACAGGCCGTAGAGCTCGCGGCCCTTGTGGAACAGCGGGGTCTCGGGCGAGTTGAGGTATTTTGGCTCGCCCGCGTCGATGACACGGCCGCCGAATGCAATGACGCGGCCGCGGGGGTCACGGATGGGAAACATCACGCGGTCGCGGAAGCGGTCGTAGAAACCGGACTCGCCCTTGCCGCTGCGCTCGACGACGAGCCCGGCCTCGAGCAGCGCGCGCTCGCGCTCCGCGTTGCCTCCGAAGCGCTTCAGCACGCCGTCCCAGGCATCGGGCGCGTAGCCGATCGCGAACTTGACACAGCTCTCGGCCGTTATGCCGCGATCCCCAAGATATTTCTTCGCGCGCTCCGATTCGCGCAGGCTGTCACGGTAGAACTGCGTGACCTGCGCGAGCAGGTCGTACAGCCCTTCGCCCGGGCGCGCGCGCGCGGCGCGGCCGTCGTCCTCGCGGGGCACCTCGAGCCCGAGGCGCGAGGCGAGCTCCTCGACCGCGTCGGGAAATGGCAGCTTGTCGTGCTCGATCAGGAATCCGAGCGCGGTGCCGTGGGCGCCGCAGCCAAAGCAGTGATAGAACTGCTTGTCCGGGCTCACCCAGAACGACGGCGTCTTCTCGTTGTGGAACGGACAGCAGGCTTTCCACTCGCGCCCGCCTTTCTTGAGCTGCACCCGCCCGCCGATCAGTTCGACGATGTCCGTGCGCGCGATCAGCTCATCGATGAAGGATTGCGGGATCCGGCCTGCCATGCGACACGATACCTCAGAGGTTCCTACTCTGGCAGCGGCCGGCCGGCCTGCCAGCCTTCGCGGCGGAGCTGCTCGATCAGACTGAGCGCACGTCCGCGGCCTTCCCCGGAATGCAGCGGCAGCACGAGCACGTCGCCCGCGCGCGCCCAGGCGAGCGCGCGCCGCACGGCGCGGTCTTCATCCGGCGCGTCGGCGATCGACGCATCTGCGACACCCGCCTGGGCCAATGCGCGGCGCAGGATCGCGGGCACTTCGCCGGCGCTGCGCCCGCGCAAATGGCTTCCGAGCTCCTTGACCACGACGAGATCGGGCCGGGCCGCGGCCGCGACCGCGGCGAGCCGGTCGAGGTCGGTGTCTTCGCGGTTGCCCGCCTGGCCGAGCAACAGCGCAAGGCGGCCGCTACTGCGCAGGTGCTGCGCGAAATCGACGAGGCCGGCGAGCGCCGTCGGGTTGTGCGCGAAATCCACGATCAGGTTGAGGCCGCCCAGTTCATAGCGCATGAGCCGGCCGGCATTGTCCCCCGGGTTCGCGCCGAATCGGGCGAATACCGCGGCGATCGTCGCGGGCTCGATCCCGAGGCCGGCGGCGGCCAGGGAGGCAGCCGCGAGATTCGACACATTGAATGAGGAGTGCCCGCCAGCCGCGAGCGGCATGCCCGCGATCGCTCCCAGGTCGTGTTCCCGGCCGCGCGACGCGAGCAGCAGCCGACCGTCCCTGGCGCAGGCCGCCGCTCCGCCCGCCCGGCGATGCGCGATCAGGAGCGGCAGGTCCGCGTTGAGTGCGAACCAGGCGAGCGGCTTTCCGGCGGAGGGGGCGGCGCGGGCGAGTACCGCGTCGTCTGCGTTCACGACCAGCAGGCCATCTCGGCCGATGGCGCGCGCAACAGCGAGCTTCACCTCGGCCAGCGCATCGAGGTCGTGGACTCCGAATTCGCCGAAATGGTCCGCGGCAATGCTCGTGATGACGGCGACATCGGCGCGCGTAACCGCGAGCCCGCGGCGCAGTATTCCGCCGCGTGCGGTTTCGAGGATCGCAGCCTCGACGCGCGTGTCGCGGAGCACCCGTCGCGCGCCGGCCGGGCCCGAGTAATCACCGGTTCCGAGCGGCTGGCCGGCGACGAAGACGCCGTCGGTGCAGCAGTGACCGGCCGCGTGGCCGGCGGCTTTCGCGCAGGCGGCGATGAGGCGCACGACGGTGGTCTTGCCATTGGTGCCGGTCACGAGCGCCGTCGGAATGCCGCGCAATTCGGACCACGGAATGTCCGCGGCGTCGGGCAAATCGCCGAGCGGCCAGCCGCGACCGCCGGCGCCGGCGCCGAGCGTCAGGAATTCATCGTCGCAAAGGCACGGCAGGTCGCGCATGGCCGCGGCTTCGATGAGCGCGCGCAATCGCGGGTTCGCTTCGCGCGCCGCGCGGCGGCGCAAGCGCAGCAGGGCGCCCGCCTCCTCGAGCACGGGCGGTTCCGTTTCCTCCGGCTGTTCGACGGCGAGCGCGGCGATCAGGCTTGCGCTGCGCGCGGGATCGCGCTCGCCGAGCCCCGCGCAGAGCGCCCATTCATTGACTTCGGTCGCGGTAAAGAGTTGGTCCGCGGGCGCCGCGAGCGCAAGCGACGCGCCGGTCCGGTGCGGTATCGCGCGCTGCGGCGCCTCTGGCCAGCGCAGCTCCCTGCGGGCGAGCTGCACGCGTCGCTCCCAGTCGTGGAGCATTCCGGAATCGCGCTCGTCCGTCTCGAGCACGGCGCCGGTGCCGTCGAAAAACCGGTTGTGTCCGGTCAGCCGGCGCGAATCGGTGAACGGCGCTGCGTCAGGCTCACTCAGTCGGACGGCTCCGGCGCATAGCGGATGCCGCGCTCGTCGCGGATCAGGCCGTCGAGCGAGAGCGGCGCCGCGATCTCGGCGGGCGGTTCGACGACCGGCACCGCGACCGGCGCGAGCGGGCGCGCAGCGACGGGCGCGGGCGCGCCCTCCGGCCGGAAGCGGATGATCTGTTTCCAGGAGCGCACCAGCCCGTCGGCGAAGATCAGGACGAGGTCGCCCGGCTGGCCCATGCGGAGCGCGGCGTCGACTGCCGCCTGTTCGTCCGGAATGATCGAAATGGCGGACTGGGGCACGCCGGCGGCCAGGAGCGTGGCCGCCATGATGCGCGGGACTTCCTCCGGCGCGCGATCGCGCAGGTTGTCGTCGCGGCGGCAGATGTAATGATCGAAGCGGCCGGCCGCGGCCTGCGCGATGGCGCGCAGGTCCTCATCCCGCCGGTCACCCGGGCCCGCGAGCACCACGATGCGCTGGCCCGCGACGTCGAGGCGACCGGCGAGGTCCGCGAGCATCGAGACCGCGTGAGCGTTGTGGCCATAGTCGAAGAGCACCTTGAACGGATGCTCGTCGTAAATGTTCATGCGGCCGGGTGCCTGGTAGAAGGTCGTGTCGAAAGTGCGGAGCCCCTGCCGGATCGCGTCGAGCTTCACGCCGAGCGAGAACGCCATCGAGGCCGCGAACATGGCGTTCTGCACGTTGTGCGTGGCGCGGCCCTCGAGTGTCGCCGGGATCAGGTGGGTCCAGACGAGCGGGATGTGGCTGCCGCGGTCGTACAACGTGACCATCTGGCCATTGACGCCGGCCTCGAGCGCGCAGGCGCGGCCGCCTGCGCGGATGTGCTCGCGCACCAGGGTGTGCTGCGGATTCATCGTCACGTAGCAGATGTTCGCGGCATCGGTGTGCGCCGACATCCTGAGGACCAGCGGATCGTCCGCGTTCAGCACCGCGCAGCCGGTTGCGACCTCGACGACGACGCGCTTGACGTCCGCGAGCTGCTCGAGCGTGTCGATGCCCATGAGCCCCAGATGGTCGGCCTGCACGTTGAGCACGGCTCCGACGTCCACCGCCGGAACGCCCATGCCGGCGCGCAAGAGGCCGCCGCGCGCGGTCTCGAGCACGGCCGCGTCGATGTGCGGATCGGCGAGCACCATGCGCGCCGAGACCGGGCCCGTCATGTCGCCCGAGACGGTGCGCTGGCCGTCGATGTAAACGCCGTCGGTCGTCGTGAGCCCCGGCGTGTAGCCCGCCATCTTCAGGATGTGCGCGAGCATACGCGCCGTCGTCGTCTTGCCATTCGTGCCCGTGATCGCGGCGATCGGCACGCGCGACGGCGCGCCGGCGGGAAACAGCATGTCGATCACCGGGCCCGCGGCATCGCGCGCCGTCCCTTCCGACGGCGCGACGTGCATCCGAAAGCCCGGCGCCGCGTTGATCTCGCAGATGCCCCCGCCGATCTCGCGGTAGGAGAGCGTGATGTCCTTCGACAGGAAATCGACGCCGCCGACGTCAAGCCCGATTGCCTTGACTGCGCGCACCGCCATGTCGCGGTTATCGGGGTGGATCACGTCCGTCACGTCGGTCGCCGTGCCGCCGGTCGAGAGGTTCGCGGTTGACCGCAGGTAGACGGCCCGGCCGGCGTCGGGCACCGATTCCGGCGTCAATCCGGCTCGCGCAAGCATCATTTGCGCCTGGTGGTCGATATCGAGCCGGGTCAGCACCTTTTCATGGCCGACACCTCGCCGCGGATCCTGGTTCACGATCTCGACGAGCTGCGACACCGTGTGCCTGCCGTCGCCGACCACGTGGCCCGGCGTGCGCCGGGTGGCGGCGATCAGCTCGCCATTGATGACGAGCAGGCGGTGGTCGTCGCCCTCGAGGAAGCTTTCGACGATGACCGATCGGGAATGCTCGTGCGCCGTGATGAAGCCGCGAGCGACCTCCGCGTCGCTCGTGAGCCGGATCGAGATGCCGCGGCCGTGATTGCCGTTGTAGGGCTTGGTGACGACCGGGAAGCCCAGGCGGTTCGCGGCGCGTACGGCATCGCGTTCGGCTTGCACGAGTTCCTGGCGCGGAACCGGCAATCCGAGCGCGCCGAGGATGCGGTTCGTTTCCTCCTTGTCGCTCGCGAGCTCGACCGAGATGTGCGGTGTGCGGCCGGTGACGGTTGCCTGGATGCGCTGCTGGTACTTGCCATGGCCGAGCTGGATCAGCGACTGGTCGTTGAGCCGGAGCCAGGGAATCCCGCGCTTCTCGGCCGCGTGCACGAGCGAGGCGGTGGAGGGGCCGAGCGCGCGCCGCTGCGCGAACTTGATGTATTCATTGCGCGCCTTGGGCCAGTCCCAGCCCTCGGGCACGCTGCCGGCCGGCCGGAGCTTTTCCGGCAGCAGCGAGCACAGCAGCCGCAGCGCCAGTTCGCCCGCGGCGACGCCTTCCTCGCGCTCCGCGTACTCGTAGACAACTGAATAGTGGCGCGGCAGGTCGAGGCTTCGTGTCTTACCGAAGGTGACGTCCTCGCCGGCGACGTTCTGAAGTTCAAGTGCGCAGTGCTCGAGCACGTGGCCGAGCCAGGTGCCTTCGTCCTCGTTCATGCGCCGGATGAAGCCGCCCGGCTGCCGGTAGGAGCAGCCGTGCTCCGCCAGACCAGGCAGTGCCAGCGTCAGGCCGTCGACGAATCCCTTGCCGAGCTTTCCGGTCGGCCAGGCTTCGAGCTCGCCGAGATCGAGCTCGAGCCGGATGACCGGGAACCTCGCGTAGTGCGAAGGGCCGACATAGATGGAGCGATCCAGAATGCGCATGGCAATTGCGTCATTCCCGCGCAGGCGACAAGGTGCCCATTGCCGCCTGCCGCGTGTGCAGGTTAAAAGTCGCGCCAGCCGTGAGGACGTGCACCGCGAGGCCGAGGATGCAGATCGGCTGGCCTTCAACCGCGCTGTCGACCGACGAGAAGCTGACTTTCGACGCGTCGACTACCGTGACGCCGCCGCTGCCCTCGACTTCGAGCGTCTCGTCCGGTCCGATGAAAGCGGCGGTGTCCTCGTCGAGGCCGATCCCGACCGCGAACGGGTTGTAGGCGAGCGCAGTGATGAGCCGCCCGAGGCGGTCGCGCTCGCGGAAATGCTGGTCGATGATGAAGCGATTGGTGAGCCCGAGTCCCGGCGCGAGCCGCACGCTGCCGGCGATCGCGGCGGCGCCGTCGTCGCCGAAGGCGATCATGTGCGCGGACAGGATGCTGGCGCCCGCGCTCGTGCCGCCGACGGTGACGCCGCGTGCGTTCTGCGTCCGGATCAGCTTGGCGACCGGCGTGCCGCCCAGGAGCGTCGTCAGGCGCAATTGATTTCCGCCGGTGAAGAAGATGCCCGTCGCCTCGGTGATGCGCACGAGGCGGCCCGGCTCCTGGCAGTCGCGGCGCGTGTCGAAATCCATGACGTCGACGCGCCGCGCGCCGAGCTCGCGGAACAGCTTCTCGTAGCGCTCGCCGGTTTCATGTGCGCGGCTCGCGGTCGGAATCACGACGATGTCGGCGGCGTCGCCGCCGGACACGCGCACGAAGCGCGAGAGAATGCGCGGATCGTTTTCCTTGTTCTCCGCGCCGCCGATCGGAACGATGTAGCCGCGCGACTCGCCTTCGGGAACCTTGCTCGGACTCATGTGAGAAATCCCGGAGGCCCCCTAACCGCCGAGCGCGGCCTTGATGCGCGCCGACAGCGCGCCGATGTCGGTGCGGCCCTGGACCTTCGGTTTCAGCAACCCCATGACCTTGCCCATCTCCTTCATCGAGGAAGCGCCGGTCGCCGCGATCGCCTCGCGGATCAGCCGGTCGAGCTCGGACGCGTCGAGCTGTGCCGGCAGATAGCCGGACAGCAGCTCGATCTCGGCGGATTCCTTCGCAACGAGATCCGCGCGCTTGCCGGCTTCGAATTGGGCGACCGATTCGCGGCGCTGCTTGATCATCTTGTCGATGACTGCGAGCACTTGCGCGTCATCGAGCGCGATGCGCTCATCGACTTCGCGTTGCTTGATGCCGGCCTGGAGCATGCGGATGCAGGAGAGGCGATCCTTCTCTCCCGCTCGCATCGCCGCCTTCATGTCTTCCGTGATGCGCGCCTTCAGGCTCATCCCGGAATCAACGCGCGGCGCTGCGCCCGCCGTCGCGGGAGGCGCGCTTCAGGTGCCGCTTGATCGCGGCGGCCTTCTTGCGTTTCCGTTCCTGGGTGGGCTTCTCGTAGAATTCCCGGCGGCGCAGTTCGGTCAGGACGCCGGCCTTTTCGCAGGCCCGCTTGAAACGACGCAGGGCAGCGTCGAAATACTCGTTCTCGCGGATACGGACACTCGGCATTCAAACCTCTCGCTCGCCTGAACTGCCCCGGGCGGGCCCGGGGAAAGGGCCCGGAATTGTAGTGATCTGCCCCCGGAAAATCAAAAGACTAGCTCCATGATCGTCCTCGGCATCGAGACCTCCTGCGACGAGACCGCGGTCGCCCTCTACGACGGCGCAAGAGGCCTGCTGGCCAACCGGGTATTCAGCCAGACCGAGTTGCACCGCCGCCATGGCGGCGTCGTGCCGGAGCTTGCCTCGCGCGATCACATCGAACGACTCCTGCCGATGATCGACGGCGCGATCGCGGATGCAGGCCTGACGCCGCAAGCCATTGACGGGATTGCCTATACCGCCGGGCCCGGCTTGATCGGCGCGCTCCTGGTCGGCGCCTCGGTCGCGCGCTCGCTGGGTTATGCCTGGGATGTGCCCGTCGTCGGCATTCATCACCTGGAGGGTCATTTGTTGGCCCCGGCGCTCGAGCCGGATGCACCGGATTTTCCCTTTGTCGCGCTGCAGGTCTCGGGCGGCCACACCCTGCTGGCGGAAGTCGAGGGCGTCGGCCGTTACCGGGTCCTGGGCGAGACGCTGGACGACGCCGCGGGAGAAGCCTTCGACAAGACGGCGAAGCTGCTCGGACTCGACTACCCGGGCGGACCGGCGCTTGCCGCGCTCGCCGAGTGCGGGCGGGACGGAAAATTCGAGTTTCCACGGCCGATGCTCGACCGGCCTGGCCTCGATTTCAGCTTCAGCGGGTTGAAGACCGCGGTCGTCGTCGCGGTTCGCGGCAAGGAGCTCGACGCCCAGGCGCGCGCCGACGTGGCGCGCGGCTTCGAAAATGCGATGGTCGAGACTCTGGTCGCGAAGTCCCTGCGCGCGCTGCGTCAGACCGGCTTCAGCGTACTGATCGTGGCCGGCGGCGTCGGCGCCAATCGCCGCCTGCGAGATGAGCTCACACATGCAGTCGCGGCCGCCGGCGGCCGCGTGCATTTCCCGCGGCCGGAGTTCTGCACGGACAATGCCGCGATGATCGCGGTTGCGGGCCATCATCGACTGCAAGCCGGTGAGCGTGAGGAACTGCCGGTGCGCGCCCGCGCGCGCTGGCCGCTCGGCGAGCTTGCCGCGCCCGGGACTGTCCCCTTTAAAGGGGTCCGTCCCCTTTAAAGGGGACTGTCCCCTCTGGAGAACCTGTTGGATCGCATTTTCCTGACCGCGCTCGCGGCCGAAGCCATCATCGGCGTCTACGATTGGGAGCGCGAAGTACGCCAGCGCGTCGAGGTCGATCTCGAGATCTGGGTCGATCTCGCGGCCGCGGCGAAAAGCGACGCGATCGACGACACGCTGAATTACAAGTCGGTCGCGAAGCGGGTGCTGGCGTTCGTCGAAGAGAGCCGGTTTCGCCTGGTCGAGGCGCTCGCCGGCGGTATCGCCCGCATCGTGCTGGAGGAATTCAAGGTTGCCCGGGTGCGTGTCACCGTCCACAAGCCGGGTGCGATACGCCATTCCCGCGACGTCGGGGTGATCGTCGAGCGCGGCCGGGATGACTGAAACCAGCCATGACTGACGCGTACGTCGCGGCCGGCAGCAACGTCCGGCCGCGCGCAAACCTCAGGCAGGCGCTCGCCAGGCTCGCGCGCGAATTTCCGGGTCTTCGCGTGTCGCGCGCCTTCGCGAACGCCGCGGTGGGGTTCTCCGGCGACGATTTCGTCAATCTGGTCGTCGCGTTTTCCACCGACCTGGCGCCCCAGGCGCTGCTCAGGCGGCTGAAATCCGTCGAGCGCGAATGCGGCCGTGAGCCCGGGGCGCCGAAATGGGGCCCGCGGACGCTTGATCTCGACCTGCTGCTCTACGGGGACCAGGTGGGCAACTTCAATGGTGCGCGGCTGCCGCACCCGGATCTACTGACGCGAGCCTGGGTGCTGGGGCCGCTCGCGGAGATTGCGCCCGGGCTCGCGCATCCGGTGCTCGGCGAAAAATTCGGCGCATTGTGGCGGCGCTTCGACCAGCGCGCGCATCCGCTGACCCCCATCGAGCTCGATGGCGCGGACGAATGACGGACTCAACGATCCTCGCCGCCGACCAGGCGCCCGCCGTCGACAGCGAGCACCTCACCCGTCACGAAGGGCGCCTCGCTCGCGAAAAAGAGCGCCGCTTTCGCGACGTCTTCCGGCGATCCGGGGCGCTTCAGCGCGGTGCGCGCGACAATGCGGCGCCTGAGGTCTTCGTCGACGCCGTTCTCCGGCCACAGCACGGGGCCGGGCGCGACGGCGTTGACGCGAATCTCCGGACCGAGCTCGCGCGCGAGCGAGCGCGTCAGCATCACGAGCGCCGCTTTCGCGGCGCAGTACACCGCGTGCCGGCCGAGCGGGCGCAACGCGTGGATGTCGGCAATGTTGAGGATGAGTCCCGAGCGTTTCCGGAGTTCCGGCGCCGCGGCCTGGGCGAGGAAAAGCGGCGCCCGCAGGTTCGAGCCGATGAGGTCATCGAACTGATCCTGCGTGATTTCGCCGACCGGCGTCGGGTAGAAGCTGGACGCATTATTGACGAGCACGTCGAGGCGGCCGAATTTGCGGATGACCGCCGCGGGCAGGATGTCGAACGAGGCGGCATCGGCGAGATCCGCGCGGAATGCCTTTGCGGATCCGGCCCTCCCGGCGTTGAGCCGGGACACGAGCGATTCGGCGTCACTCCTGGAACTGCGATAGTGGACGGCAACGGTTGCGCCGCGCGCCTGAAAGGCTTCCGCGATCGCGGCGCCGATGCGGCGCGCGGACCCCGTCACCAGGACGACCTTGTCTGCGAGCGGCGATCCGGACCTCGACATAGGCTGGAAATAGCTGGAATGGGGCGGCGACGATATCACGGCCGCAGGGACCGCTGGTGCTGAGCCCGGGCGAGCTGCCGCCGCTCGACGCCGAGGAAGCGGCGCGCTCAGCGCAACTCGCGGCGCGCATCCGGGAGCGCGCGCGCGAGCGCGGCGGCTGGCTGCCGTTCTCCGAGTTCATGCGCGCAGCGCTTTACGAGCCGGACCTCGGCTATTACATGACCGATCGGCCCATCCTTGGTCCGGCCGGCGATTTCACGACCGCTCCGGAGATGTCGCCGCTGTTTGCAAGCTGCCTCGCCAACGGCCTTGTCGACCTGCTAACGCAGGCCGGGGGCGGCGATATTGTCGAGTTCGGCGCCGGAAGCGGCGTGATGGCAGCGCAGATTCTCGCCACGCTCGCGCGGCGTGACGCGCTTCCGCGGCGCTATCGCATCGTCGAGCCGAGCCCGATGCTCGCGGACCGGCAGCGCCGTTGGCTCGAGCGCTGGTCCGCCACATCCGCGCTTGTCGATCGCTTCGACTGGCTGAACTCGCCGCCCGCCGCGGAATGGCAGGGCGTAGCGCTCGCCAACGAAGTCGTCGACGCGCTGCCGGTCGATCGCTTCCGGATCGCGGGCGGCGGTTGCGAGGCGATCGGCGTGGTTCCGACGGCGAACGGCTTCCGCTGGCAGGCGAGGCGCGCTGACGCGCGTCTCGCGGAAGCGGTGGAAGCGCTGCGGAAACGGCTGCCGGTGCCACTGCCGGAAAAATTCGTCTCCGAACTGCGCCTAGGCCAGCGGAAATGGATCGCCACCGCGACCGAAAAGCTCACGAAAGGCGCAATGCTCGTGACCGATTACGGCCTGCCGCGCGCGCAGTACTACCACCACTCCCGTAACGGCGGGACGCTCTGCGGATACCGCCGCCATCGCCGCGTGGAAGACGTGCTGGCGACGCCGGGTGCGCAGGACCTGACAGCCTGGGTGGATTTTTCCGCGCTGGCTGAGGAGGCCAGCGCCTGTGGCCTGGAAGTCGACGGCTTTGCGACGCAGGCACATTACCTGATGTCGGTCGGAATCGAGCGTGAACTCGGGCGCCTCCTCGAAGGCGCAGAGGAGAGCGACCGTGTCCTGCATCGCCAGGCAGCCGCGACATTATTGCTACCCGGCGAAATGGGCGAGCGCTTCAAAGTGCTCGCATTGACCCGGGGCATCGACGGGCCGGTGGCCGGCTTCGGTTTCCGGGACTTCACGGCGAGTCTGTAGGATGGACTCCGTGGATCCGCTGCAAGCGATCGTTCTCGCCATCGTGCAGGGACTGTCCGAGTTCCTGCCGATCTCGAGTTCCGGCCATCTCGTGCTCGTGCCGAATGTCTTCGGGTGGCAGGACCAGGGGCTCGCCTTCGACGTCGCCGTGCATGTCGGCACGCTGTTCGCGGTGCTGGCCTATTTCCGCGTGCAGCTCATCGCGATGGCGCGCGCCTGGCTTGGCTCGCTGGCGGGCCGCGGCCTGACGCCGGATGCGCGACTCGCCTGGTGCGTGATCGTCGGCAGCGTTCCCGTCGGCCTCGCCGGCCTGGCCTTCGGCGGGTGGATCGAGGAGACGCTGCGCAATCCGCTGTTCGTCGCCGCCACACTTTCGTTCTTCGGCTTGCTGATGTGGATCGCGGACCGCCTCGGCCGCCGGGAGCGCGACGAATACGCGGTGGGTTGGCGGGATGCGCTCCTGATCGGCTGCGCGCAGGCGCTCTCGCTGATGCCGGGCACGTCGCGCTCGGGCGTCACGATGACGATGGCGAGGACGCTCGGCCTCACCCGCGAGGCCGCGGCTCGCTTTTCATTCCTGCTCGCGGCTCCGGGCATCGGCATGGCGGGAGCCTATGAGCTGCTGCAACTGATGAGCGGGCCGGCGGAGGGCGTCGAATGGCCCTTGATGGGACTCGGCGTCGCCGTCGCGGCCGTCACCGGTTATCTCTGCATCCACTGGCTCTTGAAGGTGATCACCCGCATCGGGCTCGCTCCGTTCGCCATCTACCGGTTCGCGGTCGCGGCGCTGATTCTCGTGATGTTCGCTTGATCAGGCGCTTTTCTTGAGCGCCGCGAGCCGCCGGCGCCGGAGCAGCTCGCCGATGGCCGCGCCGGAAAGCCCCTCGCGATCGGCGCTCGAGAGGGTGACTGCAAGCGTTTTTTCCTGGGCGTTCCGCAACAACTCCGCCTGTGGATAGGGACGCTGCCGCCAGCCGCCGCGCCCGCGGCAATCGGCCTCGAACGCGAGCAGGAGCTCCCGGAATCGCTCCGGCCGGCGAAACGCATCGCAGGACTCGAGGAGATCGAGAATCGTGCGCGGGCGCAACTCCTCTGCGCGATGCGCGAGGCCGTGCCAGCGCGCGGCAAGCTCAGCGAGCTCGCGGTACTCGACCGGCACGCGAAGCCGCGTCGAAACCTCGCGCGCGAGGCGCGCGCCGCTTTCCTCGTGGCCGACATGGTGCGGCCATTGGGAGCGCGGCGTGCGTCCCTTCCCGAGGTCGTGCATCAAGGCTGCAAAACGGACGCGCGGCTCCGGCGTGAGATCGGCCGCCGCCTGGAGCACGAGCTCGATGTGCAGGCCCGTGTCGATCTCCGGGTGCCATTTTTCCGGCTGCGGCACGCCGTAGAGCGCGTCGAGCTCCGGGAAGATCCGCGCAAGTGCGCCGCAATCGCGGAGCGCGCGCAGCCAGGCCTCGGGCGCGGGCTCGCCGAGCGCGCGCTCGGTTTCCTGCCAGATGCGCTCGGGCACGAGGGCATCGGCATCGCCCGCGGCGACCATTGCGCGCATGCGCGCCTGCGTCTCCGGCGCGATTGAAAAGCCGAGCGGCTGGAACCGGGCGAGGAATCGCGCGACGCGCAGGATGCGCACCGGGTCCTCGTTGAAAGCCTCGGAGACGTGCCGCAGCCTCCGCGCCTCCAGATCAACGCGGCCGCCGTGCGGATCGATCAGGCGGCCGTCCGCGTCGCGCGCCATCGCATTGATCGTGAGATCGCGCCGCTTCAGGTCGTCCTCCAGCGTGACCTCGGGCGAGTAGCGGAGCTCGAAGCCGCGGTAACCGGGACCGGTCTTGCGCTCGGTGCGCGCGAGCGCGTGCTCTTCGCCCGTCTCGGGATGCAGGAACACCGGGAAATCACGGCCGACCTGGCGGTAGCCGGCGTCCTGCATCTGCTGCGGCGTGGCGCCGACCACGACCCAGTCGCGCTCACGCACCGGCCGGCCGAGCAACTCGTCGCGAATCGCGCCGCCGACCAGATAGACTTTCATCGCATCATGTTACGCGATTCACCGCGACGCTCGACCCGTCTGGTGATGGCGGCGACGGCCTGTGTTGCGCTGCCGGGCTGCTACTACATGCATCTGGCTGCAGGTCAGCTCGAGATGAATCGGCAGCGCGAGCCGATCGAAGAGGTGATTGCGCGTCCCGGCACGGACGCGACGCTGCGCCAGCGGCTCGAACTGGCGGCGCGGGCCCGCGACTTCGCGATGGCGGAGCTCGAGCTCCCGGACAACGGAAGCTATCGCAGCTTTGCGGATCTCGACCGCCGGTACGCGACCTGGAACCTGTTCGCGGCGTTGGAATTCTCGGTCGAGCCGAAGCGCTGGTGCTTTCCTGTTGCCGGTTGCGTGAGCTATCGCGGATACTTCGATGAGGCACGCGCCATGCGTGAGGCGGCGCGTCTGCACGAGCGGGGCTACGACGTGCACGTCGGGCCGTCGATCGCCTACTCGACGCTCGGCCACCTGCGCGACCCGGTGCTGAATACGATGCTCGCCTATGGCGACGCGGAACTGGCGGCCTTCATCTTTCACGAGCTCGCCCACCAGGCGGCGTACGCGCCCGGGGACAGCGATTTCAACGAGGCCTTCGCATCCGTCGTCGAGATGGAAGGTTTGCGCCGCTGGCTGGCGCGCGAGGAGCGCCACGCCAATCTCGAAAAGTTTCTCGCGCGGCGAATGAAACAGCGCGCCGCGGCCGACCTCATGGTCGCAAGCCGCCGGCGCCTCGCGGCGCTGTATGAGAGCGGGGCGCCACCGGACAGGATGCGCGCGGACAAGGCCGCAGAATTCGTCCGACTCCGTGAATCCCTCGCCGCCGGCGGTCATCCCGCCACGGGCGAATTCAACAACGCCCGATTAGTGGCGGTCGCCACCTATGAACGGTGTGTGCCTGCCCTCAAGTCAGAGCTCGATCGCGTCGGCAACGACCTGCCGGCCTTCTATGCGGCGATGAACCTGCTGGTCCACGATCGCATCGCCCGCGCCAGGATCTGCCCTTCATCTTGATCGAAATCCGGCCAAAGCAATTCTGCGCTGCGATCGAGGCGACACCCCGCCGGATCCCGATGGCGGCGCTGGAAAAGATTTATCCGGATTGCGGTCCGGTCGAAGGTCAGACCAGGTATTTCGGGAGCACGGCCGCGAACGGCTGCGGCTGAATGCCGAGCCGGGCGAGGCCGTTGACTTTGCAAACACTGTCGACGAGCAGCGACCGGTAGTTGTCGGTGGAAAAAGGTTTGCCCGGCACGAAATCGCAGATCGCCGCCTGCAAGCGCGCCACAGTATCGGGAATTCCGATGACTGCGCGCGTGAGCCCGAGGCGGTCCCGCACCTGGCAGACGATCTCGCGGAGCGTCATGCGCTCCGGTCCACAGAGTTCGTAGCTTTCGCCCGCGGTCGCGTCGTCTGCGAGCGCACGCAGCATCGCCGCGACGACGTCGCCGACCCAGACCGGCGCGAATCGCGCGCCGGGCCGCGCCAGTGGCAGGCCGACCGGAATCGCCCGCAGCAGCCGCGCGAACCGGTTCGCGAAGTCGTCGCGCGGGCCGAAGATCACGGATGGTTGGAAGATCGTCCACCTCAGGCCGGGGTCGGATTCCTGGCGAATGATGCGCTCGCCCTGGCCCTTGCTCCTGAGATAGTGACTCACCCCGTGATCGGCGTCCGCGTTGAGCGCGCTCAGGTGCAGCAGCCGGTCGACGTGCTGCCGTCGGCAGGCATCGACCAGCTTGCGGACGAGTTCGACGTGGACGCGGGTGAAACCGCTGCCGTTTCGTCCTCTCTCGTTGAGGATCCCGACGAGGTTGATGACCACCTGTCGGCCCGCGCACAGCGTTGCGAGCTGCGAGGGGTCGTGGATGTCCGCCGCGACCAGGCGGAGTGAAGGAATCGGCGCCAGATGGCGAGCCCGCGCGGGATCGCGCGTCGGGACGGTGATGCGCCAACCTTCCCGGGCAAGCGCCGCGGCGAGGTGGGTGCCGACGAAGCCGGAGCCGCCCAGCAAGCAGATCGATCGCGCCGCCATCGCGCGATTATACGGTTCCGGCCCTTCGCGCCGGATCAGCGGAGTGGCAGCAGCAGGATCTGGTTGCCGCGACGCAGCTGCACGAGCATCGTTGCCTGGCCCTTCGCGGCTTCGCGCAGCTGCGCGAGCGTGCCGATGCGGACGCGATTCACCGCGATGATGCGGTCGTCCGGCAGGAGTCCCGCATGCGCGGCCGGGCTGCCCGGCTGGACTTCGCGAATGCGGACGCCACCGGCCGAATCTTCCGAGGCTTCGACGAGCTCGGCGCCTGCGAGCGACGGGTGGATCGCGGCTGCGTCCGCAAGCTGTGCCGGCTCCCGAAGCACTGCGGTGACGGCCCGCGGCTTGCCTTCGCGCAGCAGGCCGATTTCGATGGATTCGCCGACCTTCAGCATGCCGATCGTATTTCTGAGTTCCGCGTTCGTGCGGATTGGCTGGCCACGCACCGAGGTGATCACGTCGCCGACCTCGATACCGGCCCGCGCCGCGGCCGAGCCTTCGGCAACCTGCGAAACCAGCGCGCCTTGGGCGTTCTCGGCGAGCCCGAGGCTCTTGCGGAACTCCGGCGTGAGGGAAAGGGTGGTCACGCCGAGCTGTCCGCGGTTGACCTGGCCGGTCTCGATGAGCTGCTCCATGATCGAGCGGACCATGTTCGACGGAATCGCGAAGCCGATGCCGATGTTGCCGCCGGTCTGGGACAGGATTACCGAATTGATGCCGACCAGGTCGCCATCCAGCTGGACGAGCGCTCCGCCCGAATTGCCGGGATTAATCGCGGCGTCGGTCTGAATGAAATCCTCGAGACCGTCCCGGCTGATCCCGGTGCGGCCGAGGGCGCTCACGATCCCCGAGGTCACCGTGTGCTGGAGACCGAAGGGATTGCCGATCGCTATCACGAAATCGCCGACCTGCAGCTGCGACGAATCCGCCAGCCTGATTTCTGCCGGCAGGGTGGCGTCCTTGACGCGCAGCACCGCGACGTCCGAACGATCGTCGGCGCCGACGATTTCGGCCTTGAGTTCGAGGTCGTCGACCAGCGTGATCGTAATTTCGCTCGCGTTCTTGACCACGTGGGCATTGGTCACGATATAGCCGTTTTTCGCGTCGACGATGACGCCGGAGCCGGCGCTCCGGAATTCACGGTCGCGCGGCTGCGCGTCCGGCGGCAGGCCGAAGAACCGACGGAATCCCGGGTCGTCGAAGAACGGATTGCGCGGCGCGGCAACCGTGCCGCGCACGCCGATGTTCACGACGGCGGGCGCCACGCGCTTGATCACGGGCGCGAAGCTCGGCTGCGCAGTCTGTGCGCTGGCGGTGCCGGAAAGCGCGAACACGGCGATTGCCGCGACGGCCGCAGGAAACTTTCTCATTCGATACATCCTGATGGGGCGCGATGTCTGACCGGGGCCCGTCGTCACAAGTTCCGGGGCTCGCGCGAGGCTTGTTTTCCCGCGTGCGAGCGCGCTCGTGCACAAACTGTGCGTATTTTGTGCCTATTCTCTGCATACCAGATGTTGTACTGCGCGGAAAATCGCCTGCGACCGGCCGGGCCGGGGGCCCAGCCCGGAAACAGCCTGAAGTGGCACTTGTAACTAATTGAAATAAAAGGCCGTTTATCGAGAGATTTTTTCCATAAGGAAATCCTTGACAGCGCCGGCCTGCGGAAATAATTTCGCAACCCTGACACAAGATCTTGTGGTCGCCGGCCGAGAGGCGGGTCAGGCCGGCAGAAGAGTCAGGGAGCCAAGTGAGATCGAACGCAGGCGGCGCCGCGAAGCGCATGCCCGGGTGAGATTTCTCCGGCGGAATCGAGGGGCGGCCGGGTCGAGGGGGCGTCGAAGAGACAATGAGCACAGCGGTCAGGATAGAGCACAAAGAAGTCGAAGATATTCCGTTTCAGGAAGCGTCGCTCGACATCTGGGACCGGAAGTACCGGTTGACCGCCAAGGACGGCACGCCGATCGATGCGACGATGGACGACACGCTGCGCCGTGTCGCGACGACGCTCGCCGGTGTCGAGGAAGCGTCGCAGCGCGAAGCGTTGTTCGAGCGTTTTCTGTGGGCCCTGCGCAAGGGCGCGATACCGGCCGGCCGGATCATGTCGAACGCGGGCGCACTCGCGCACAAACCGGCGACCTCCACCATCAACTGCACCGTTTCGGGAACGATCCGCGACTCGATGGACGACATCCTGAACAAGGTCCACGAGGCAGGACTGACGTTGAAGGCCGGTTGCGGCATTGGCTATGAATTCTCGACACTCCGGCCGCGCGGAGCCTACGTCGCCGGCGCCGGCGCGCACACCTCCGGGCCGATGTCGTTCATGGACATCTACGACCGCATGTGCTTCACGGTCTCCTCGGCCGGCGGCCGGCGCGGCGCGCAGATGGGCACCTTCGATGTCGGCCATCCGGACACGGTGGATTTCGTCCGTGCCAAGCGTGAAAACGGCCGCCTGCGGCAGTTCAACCTGTCGCTGCTCGTGACCGACGAGTTCATCGAGGCCGTGCGCGGCGATCGCGAATGGCAGCTCGCGTTTCCGCTGCCGCAGCCTGAATACGATCCCGCGCAGCACGACCTGCACGATCCGCGGGCCTTCGTCTGGCGCGAATGGCCGGACGCGGAAGGCTATGTGGCAAACGAGGAGGGCCTCGTGGCCTGCAGGATCTACAAAACCCTGCCGGCGCGGCGGCTCTGGGACGTCATCATGGCGTCCACCTACGATTTCGCCGAGCCCGGTTTCGTCCTGATCGACCGCGTCAATGAGATGAACAACAACTGGTGGTGCGAGAACATCCGCGCCACCAATCCCTGCGTCACCGCAGACGCCTGGATCCACACGGCCACGGGTCCCCGCCAGGTCGCGGAGCTGGTCGGCCGGCCATTTGTCGCGCGCGTGGACGGCCGGGATCACGATTCCGGCCCGCAGGGCTTTTTCCGCACGGCAACGCGCGCGGTGCTGCGCGTCGAGACCGCCGAGGGTTATGCGCTCCGCCTGACCCCGGATCACCGCCTGCGCCGGGTGACCGGCTACACGTCGGGAGCGCCGAATACCGAATGGTATGCCGCCGGCGAGTTGCGCGTGGGCGATCGGTTGTTGCTCAACGATCATCGGGCGGCGACCGGTTGGGCCGGCGCCTATACGCGCGAGCAGGGCTACCTTACCGGTCTCCTGATCGGCGACGGCCTGCTGCTGCAGGACCAGGCGGTGCTCTCCGCCCGGCTGCCCGCCGTGGCGGTCAATGCACACGAGGAAGTCGCGGCCGTCGGCGTGCGCGCCGTCATGGATGCGGCGTTCGAGGCCGCGACGTCGCTGTCGCGGCGCGCGGACTTTGCCGGCTGGCATGCCGTGCCGGGCCGGGGCGAATATCGCCTGGCGCTCGGGTCGCTCCGGCGCCTCGCGCTGGATCTCGGCATGCGCCCCGGCGCAAGGCGCATCACGCCGGCGATGGAGCGCGCATCCAGCGATTTCCAGCGGGGCGTCCTGCGCGGCCTGTTCGACAAGGACGGCAGCGTGCAGGGCAATCAGGCAAAGGGCGTGAGCGGCCGCCTGGCGCATCCGGACCTGCCGCTGCTCGAGGCAGCGCAGCGGATGCTGCATCGCTTCGGCATCGTGTCGCGAATTTGCCGCGGGCGACTCGCGGCGGGTTCCATGCAGGAATCCGGCGGCCGCGACGGCCGCGCGCGCCATGCGGCTGAGGCGCAGCACGCGCTCGAGATCTCCGGCGAGAATCTCGCGCGTTTCGATGCGGAAATCGGTTTTGCCGACACGGCCAAGTCCGCCCGGCTGACCGCACTGCTGTCGTACTACCGCCGCGGCTTGAGCCGCGAGCGCTTCGTTGCCCGCGTGACCGCCGTGCGTGAAGACGGCGTGGAGGACGTCTACGACGCGCTAGTTCCAGGCATCAACACCTTCGACGCGAATGGCCTGCACGCGCACAATTGCGGCGAGCAGCCACTGCCGCCGTACGGTTCCTGCCTGCTCGGCTCCGTGAACCTGACGCGATTCGTGCATCGCCCCTTCACGGAGGAAGCGAGCTTCGACTGGGTCGAGTACCGCGAGGTCGTCCGCGTGTTCACGCGCATGCTCGACAACGTGGTCGAGATCAACGGCCTGCCGCTTGGCAGGCAGCGCGACGAAATCGTCCGCAAGCGCCGCCACGGCATGGGCTTCCTCGGCCTCGGCTCGGCGATCACCATGCTCGGCATGCGCTACGGCTCGGCGGAGTCCGTGGCGTTTACCGACAACGTCGCGCGCGAGATGGCGATCGCGGGCTGGGAAGCGGGGCTCGAACTCGCGCGCGAGAAGGGTCCCGCGCCCATCATGAACGAGGAGTTCACCGTCACCCGCGCGATGCTGCGGAAGCGCCCGGAAATTGCGCGCGACGGCTGGAAGGTGGGCGACCGGGTGCCGGGCCGCGTGCTGCACGCGCGCTATAGCCGCTACATGCGCCGGCTCGCCGAAGTGGCGCCCGAGCTCGTGCAGGAGATCGAGACCGTCGGCGCGCGCTTCACGCACCACACGTCGATCGCGCCCACGGGCACGATCTCACTCTCGCTCGCGAACAATGCGTCGAACGGCATCGAGCCCTCGTTCGCGCACCACTATTTCCGGAATGTCGTCCGCGAGGGCAAGAAGTCGAAGGAGCGGGTGGATGTCTATTCCTTCGAGCTCCTGGCCTATCGCGAGCTCGTCAACCCGCGCGCCGTGCCGGCCTCGTCAAACGCGGCCGAAATGCTTCCCGAATACTTCATGACGGCCGAAAGCATCGGCCCGCGCGAGCACGTCGATATCCAGGCGGCCGCGCAGAAATGGGTGGATTCGTCAATCTCGAAGACCGCGAACGTGCCGACCGATTTCCGCTACGAGGACTTCAAGGACATCTACCTGTACGCGCACGAGCGCGGACTGAAGGGCTGCACGACTTTCCGCTTCAATCCGGAGGCGTTCCAGGGCGTGCTGGTCAAGGAGGACGATCTCAAGAACACGACCTACGTGTTCACGCTCGAGGACGGCAGCGAAATCGAGGCAAAAGGCGACGAGGAGATCGAGTACGACGGCGAGGTTCACACGGCCGCCAACCTGTTCGACGCGCTGAAGGAAGGCTATTACGGCAGGTTCTGAGGGCCGGCGAGGAAAATCATGAGCAGGATCAAGTTCGAGAAGAAGATCGTGAAGTACCGCGTGCAGAAGCTGGAGGCGGAAAAGCCGGCGCCGCAGGCGCGCGAGGGCCGCGTCCGCAAGGACGGCGGCGGGAAGGTCGTGTGGATGCACGAGAAGCTCGAGCGCCCGGAAGTGCTGATCGGCTCGACGTATAAGATCAAGACGCCGGTCTCCGACCACGCGATGTACCTGACGATCAACGACATCATGCTGAACGAAGGCACGGAGCATGAGCACCGGCGGCCGTTCGAGATCTTCATCAATTCGAAGAATCTCGACCATTTCCAGTGGATCGTCGCGCTGACCCGCATTATCTCGGCCGTGTTCAGGAAAGGCGGCGACGTCGCGTTCCTGACCGAGGAGCTGAAGGCCGTGTTCGATCCGCGCGGCGGCTATTGGCAGCCGGGCGGCAAGTTCATGCCGTCGATCGTCGCCGAGATCGGCTACGTAGTTGAGCGCCACCTGCAGACCATCGGGCTGATGCCGGTGGCCGGCATGGACGATTCGCGGCGCCTGCTCATCGAAGCGAAGCGCGGCGAATGGGAACAGCGCAATCGCCAGCAGGATGCATTCGCGCATTCGAGTTATCCGGAAGGCGCCCAGCTCTGCGTCAAGTGCAATACCGCGGCGGTCGTGATGATGGACGGCTGCATGACCTGCCTTGCCTGCGGCGAGTCGAAGTGCGGATGACGGCGCCCGATTTTCATCACGCGCCAGCCGGGTCCCCGCCCGGCGGCTCCTGACATCGGGAGCTGCGCGTGACCTCCCAGGCGGCCTTCGGGCCGCCTTTTTTCCCTGGTCTCGCGATCGCACCGGCGCTTGCCGCGGCGGCGCTCGCCGCCTGCGCGACGGAGCGACTCTACGACGGCCCGCCGCTGTCCTCGGCCGAGCGCGCGATCGTGCGCGCCGATCCGCTGATGAGCGCGGGCTTGCCGGTGCAGCTGCGGTTGCGCCAGGTGAACGGCCGCGACGTCGGGCTTGCATCGAGCGCGGTCGAGTTGCCGCCCGGCAAGCACGAGCTCCTGGTCGATTGCCGCGTGGAGGAGAGCGGATCGGTGCGCCGCTTCGCCGTCGAAGCGGAGCTCGAGGCGGGCGGGCGCTATCGGCTCGTCGCGAACGCGACCGCGCGAAACTGTGAAGCGGTCGAACTGATCGGAGACTGAACGGCGGGCGCGGGCGCAGGGCGCTATAATCCGGCGCCGTATGAACCGCAAGTTGTTGATTCCGATGATCCTCGCGACCCTGGTCGCGGCAATCGCGCGCGCCGATTCCATGACCGGGTTGGCGGATCCCGTGGGGATGCTGCAGCCGGTCGATCACGTCGTAGTGCACAAGGCGGGCCGCAAGATGGAGCTCTTCCGTGAGGGCGAGCTCGTCGCGAGCTATCGCATTTCGCTCGGCCTCGCGCCCGCCGGCCACAAGCAGCGCGAAGGCGACTTCCGTACTCCCGAGGGCAGTTACCGGCTGACGCGCCGCAATGCGCAAAGCGAATTCTTCCTGGCCGTCCAGGTCTCGTATCCGGAAGCCGCCGACATGGTGATGGCGCGCCGGAACGGCTGGCAACCCGGCGGGTCGATCATGGTGCACGGCCTGCCGAACTTCCTGAAATATCCGCGCGAGCGTTACCTCAGCACCGACTGGACCGATGGTTGCATCGCGCTGTCGAACGAGAACATGCTCGATTTCTGGCTGCTGACGGGACAAGGCACGCCGATAGAGATCCGACCGTGAACTCGGTTCCGGGCCTCGATCTCTCGGCAATCGTGCATGCGCGAGTGTCGCCGAAAGGCGTGCTCGACAATCTCTCGCAACAGGAAGTGGACAAACTGCTCGACCGCGGCCAGGGCGGCCTCTATCCGCTGTTTCGCCGCTGCGCCCTCGCGGTCCTGAACTCGGGCACGCTGATCGACGACGCGCGTCTCATCTTCGAGGCCTACAAGGATTTCGAGATTCGCATCGTGCGCGAGCCCTGGGGCATCAAGCTCGAAATGCAGCACGCGCCGGGCAGCGCCTTCGTGGACGGCGAGATGATCAAGGGTGTCAAGGAGCACCTGTTCGCGGTGCTCCGCGACATCGTCTACACGCACAACGAGATCGTCGCGCGCTTCGACCTCGAGGATGCCGCGAGCGTCACAAACGCCATCTTCTGCATCCTGCGGAATGCGCGTGTCCTCGAGTACAAGGGCCGGCCGGACCTCGTCGTCTGCTGGGGCGGCCACTCCATCCCGCGCGAGGAATACGACTACACGAAGCAGGTCGGCTACGAACTCGGCCTGCGCGGGCTCTCGGTCTGCACGGGCTGTGGTCCCGGTGCCATGAAAGGGCCGATGAAGGGCGCGACCATCGGGCATTCCAAGCAGCGCATCCGGGATGGCCGCTATATCGGCGTCACCGAGCCCGGAATCATCGCGGCCGAGCCGCCGAATCCGATCGTGAACCAGCTCGTGATCATGTCCGACATCGAGAAACGGCTCGAGGCGTTCGTGCGGCTCTGCCACGGCATCATCGTGTTCCCGGGCGGTGCCGGAACCGCCGAGGAGATCCTGTATCTGCTCGGCATCCTGCTCGATCCCGCGAACGCCGGCCAGCAGCTCCCGCTCGTGTTCACCGGGCCGCGCGAGAGCGCGGGCTACTTCCGGCAGCTCGACCGCTTCATCGGGCTGACGCTCGGGGATGCCGCGCGACAGCGCTATCGCATCATCGTGGACGATCCGCCGGAGGTCGCGCGCGAGATGCAGCGCGGTTTCGACGCAGTACGCCGCTCGCGGCGGCGCGCCGGCGACGCCTACAACTTCAACTGGCTGCTGAAGATCCCGCGCGCGTTCCAGCAGCCATTTGAAGTGTCGCACGCGTCGATGGCGGGGCTCGCGCTGTCGATGGAACAGCCGGTGCACGAGCGCGCCGCGAACCTGCGCCGCGCCTTCTCGGGAATCGTCGCCGGCAACGTCAAGGAGCAGGGCATCAAGTTGATCGAGGAAAAGGGCCCGTTCGAGATCCACGCCGCGCCGCAGATTGCAAAGCCGCTCGACGAGCTGCTGCGCGGATTCGTCGCGGAAAGACGCATGAAACTGGTCGGCGAGTACCGTCCGAGCTACCGCATCGTCTGATTACGCCGGGACGCGGATTCGCACCCCGCGACCTGTGATGCAGTTCCTGTTTCGCCTGCTCCCCGCCGCGTAACTTGACCGGCATGAAGCCGGTCCAGGTCTCGTTCCCGTGAGTGACATCAAAGTGACGCCCCCCGATGGCCGCGACCGCGGCGACTCCGAGCCGGCGCCGCGCCTGCCGCGCCGCACCTCCGTGAGCCGTCACGGGGCAATCTCGCGCGAGCTGACGAAATACTCGAACTACAAGACCTGGGCCGAAAAGGTTCGCGGCGCCTTCGCCGCCGACCCGGAAGCGCCGGGCGTCAATGGTGTCGGCGCATCGCGCCGCTCCACGGATCGCTGAGCCTGCTACGAGCACAACGGCCATGGAAAGATTCGCCCAGTTCATCGACGAGCTCGAGGACCTCGTGAGCTTGCTCCGGCATCGGCTCGGCCTCTGGCCGTCGAATCGGGTCGCGCGCCGCCGCTGATTCCCCGCCGGAAAAAGGCGAAATGGGGACGCAGCCCTTTTCCGCCCACGCCCGCCGCTGCCGACTCTCCGGGGAAAAGGGTTTCGTTCCCTTTTCGCAACGCGCCGCGCTGCGCGTCAAAACTGCTATCTTTGCGTCATGGCTGGCAAACCGAACGAGGCGGAATTGCGGGCGCGCTTGAAGCCCGAGCAATACCGCGTGACCCAGGAGCAGGGCACCGAACGCGCGTTCACCGGCGAGCACTATCACAACATGCGCACCGGCATGTATCTTTGCATCGTGTGCGGCGAGAAGCTGTTCTCGTCAGCCGCCAAGTACGACTCCGGGTCCGGCTGGCCGTCCTTCTGGCAGCCGGTCGGCTCGGCGAGCGTCGCTGAATCCACCGATCGCTCGCACGGCATGAACCGGACCGAAGTCCGCTGCGCGAACTGCGGTGCGCATCTCGGCCACGTCTTCGAGGACGGGCCGCAGCCAACGGGCCAGCGATTCTGTATCAATTCCGCGGCCCTCGGTTTCGAGCCCGGAACCGGTTCCTGATGTCCCACTCGCGTGCTGCGAGCGCCTTCGCGGCGGGACTTTGTCTCGCTGCGGGAGCGATCGCGCAGGAGCCGGCGACGCCGTCGCCGCCCGCACCACCGGCATCGCTGGGGCCGGATGCCGCGCTGCTCGTCACCGACCTCGTCGCCGGCATCGGGGACGAAGCGCTGCCCGGCATGATCCTCATCGTGCATTACACGGGCTGGTTGTACGACGCGAATGCGGCCAA
This sequence comes from Steroidobacteraceae bacterium, assembly GCA_050738555.1. GTDB lineage: Bacteria > Pseudomonadota > Gammaproteobacteria > Steroidobacterales > Steroidobacteraceae > SCUD01. The sequence goes on from JBOHZO010000013.1 coordinate 25,072, forward strand.
GCTTCGCGGGCGACAGTTCGACAGCTCGCGCGAGCGCGGCCAGCCTTTCTCGTTCCCGCTCGGCGGCGGACGCGTGATCAGGGGCTGGGAGCAGGGCATTCTCGGCATGAAAGTCGGCGGTCTGCGCCGGCTCGTGATCCCGCCCGCGCTCGCCTACGGCAGCCGCAGTATCGGAAACGGCTTGATACCGCCGAACTCGACGCTACTCTTCGAGATCGAATTGCTCGCGGTCGAAACCGTGACGCTGACCCCCGACCAGTGAACTGACGCCGAGGCCATGATGCGCATTCGAATTTCCGTCGCGGCGCTGGCCGCTTGTTTCGCCGCGGGCGCGGCATCCGCCGCGACGCTGATCCATGCCGGCCGCCTCGTCGACGGCATGACCGACGCGCCGCGCGAGCGCGTGACGGTGGTGGTGGACGGGGACCGCATCCGGTCCGTCCAGAAGGGCTTCGTTGCCGCCGGCGAGGGCGACGAGGTCGTCGACCTGTCCGGCTCGACCGTGCTGCCCGGGCTGATGGACATGCACGTGCACCTCACCTCGGAGCACAGCCGGCGGAGCGAGCTCGACAGCATCAAGAAGAGCGAAGCCGATCGCGCCTACGATTCAGTGGTTTTTGCGGAGCGCACCCTGCTCGCCGGATTCACGACGGTGCGTAACCTCGGCGACAGCTTCAATGTCTCGATTGCGCTCAGTCGCGCGATTGCGGATGGCAAGATCAAAGGTCCGCGCGTATTCACGTCCGGCCGCTCGATCGGGACGCGCGGCGGCCATGCGGACTCGACGAATGCCTGGGGGCCGTTCCTCTATAGCGACGATCCGCGGCTCGACACCGTCTGCAATGGCCCGGACAGCTGCCGCGAAGCGGTGCGGAAGCGCTATCAAGACGGAGCGGACTCGATCAAGATCACCGCGACCGGCGGCGTCCTCTCGATTGCGAAGTCCGGCACCGCTCCCCAATTCACGGACGATGAATTGAAGGCGGTCATCTCGACCGCGCACGACTACGGCATGAAAGTCGCGGCCCATGCCCACGGCAACGAAGGGATGTTTCGTGCCGTGCGAGCCGGCATCGATTCGATCGAGCACGGCACTTACATGGACGACGAGACGCTCAAGCTGATGAAGGCGCAGGGCACGCATTACGTGCCGACGATTTCGGCCGGCCGCTGGGTCTTCGAGCAGGCGCAGGACCCGACGTACTTCCCGGCCATCGTCCGCCCCAAGGCGCTCGCCGTCGGCCCGCAGATCGAGCAGACCTTTGCAAAGGCCTGGAAAGGCGGCGTCACGATCATGTTCGGCACCGACTGCGGCGTCTGCGCGCACGGCAGCAACGCCAAGGAATTCGGTTACATGACGAATGCCGGAATGCCTGCAATGGAGGCAATTCGGTCAGCCACCATCGTGCCTGCCCGCTACCTGGGCGTGGACGATCGCCTTGGAAGCATCGAAGCGGGCAAACTGGCCGACATCATCGCGGTCCCCGGGGACCCTTTGGCCGACGTTCAGGTTCTCGAACGTGTCTCGTTTGTGATGAAGGAAGGCGTGATCTACAAGCGCTGATTCTCCGGTAATCGCACGCGGCGCATTGAATCGCATGACCTCACCCGCGCCCAGTGTTGAGAGAGTCGTCATCGATGGACCAGTCGGTCCCATCGAGGCATTGCTGGAACGACCGCCTCAAGCGCGGACCGACACGATTGCGGTCTGTTGCCATCCCCATCCACTGTACGGCGGCACGCTGCAGAACAAGGTCGTGCATACGCTGGCACGCGCCGCTCAGGATCAGCGCGTCACCAGCCTGCGGTTCAACTTTCGTGGAGTTGGCGCAAGCGCTGGCGACCATGACGAAGGGGCCGGAGAGAGCGATGATGCGGCTGCGGTGGCGGACTGGGGCCGGGGGACTCTGGGCGCCACGCGCCTGTGGGCGCTCGGGTTCTCGTTCGGCGGCTTCGTCGCCTGCCGGCTCGCGACGCTGCGCGATGCGACGCTGCTCGTGACCGTCGCGCCGCCGGTGCGGCGATTCGATTTCACGACGCTCGCGGTACCGCGCTGTCCCTGGCTCGTGGCCCAGGGCGACGCCGATGAACTCGTAGACCACGAGGCGGTGCTCGCCTGGGCGCGAACGGTGAATCCGCCGCCGGACCTGCGGATCCTGCCGGGCGCCGAGCATTTTTTTCACGGCCGCCTGACCGTGCTGCGGACACTCGTCGGCGAGTGGTTGGTGGCGAAACTGGCTGAAAACCCCTGAAAAACGAACGGGGCGGACCGGCCGCCCCGTCAGCTTTCCGAGCGCGAAAACGGATGGCTGCGCTTCAGCCCACCATCTCGTTGAGGTTCTTGAGGGCGCGGATACGCACCTTCTTGGAGGCCGCCTTGGCCTTGATCATCATCTTCTCGCCCGTGAAGGGGTTCACGCCCTCGCGCGCCTTGGTGGCGGCTTTCTTCACGACACGCATCTTGCAGACGCCGGGGAGCGTGAACACGCCGACGGCTTTCAGTGCCTTCTTCATCTGGTCGCCGAGCGCCTCGAGCACGGCGTTCACCTGCTTCTTGCTGAGATCTGCCTTGGCGGCGACCGCCGATACGACTTGCGACTTCGTGGGAGCCGCATTCTTTTTCGCCATTGAGTTGTCTCCTGTGGTTCTGTCAGCGACGGGGCGATCCCGCCAAATCAATTCCGGCGCGCAAGATACCACGGAAAATCCTGCTGCATAAGAGGGTCGACGACGATCCCGCGCGGGCTTTTACGGCATTCGAAGCGTATAGGCAAATCAATCCAGACGAAATTCGCGCGTCAGGCGGACGCTGATCTCGGGGCTCTCCGCTGTCGCGCGCGCCCGAATCTCGATCGTGACCGGCACGCGATGGCGCACTTCGACCGGCGCCAGCCAGGTCGGTCCATCCGCTTCGTCGTGACGCGTGAGCGCGAGCGTCTTGCGCTCGCCGGTGAGCGCGACCATGGTGGCCTCGAGTTCGAAGGCATCGAGCCGGGCGCCGCCGTTCGAGTCGCGCACGATCAACGCGATCGTCAGCAGAGCTAGATTGCGTCTCTGCAGAATCCCGTAACTGCCCGCAATTTCTGAAGGCAGGTCGCGCGTCAGCGTCAGCGCGTAATGCAGCCGATGATCGCCGGCTTCGGCGAATCCGGGATCCGTGAATGGCGTCGCGGGCGGCACGGCCGCCGGGCTGCCGCCACAGGAGGCGAGGAGCCACCACGCGATGACGATGGCGGAGCGCGGAAGCCGGCCAGCCGACCCGCGCCCGGACCGGCCGATTTGCCGGACTTTTCCGGGTGGTCCGCGCCTGTTGTTTGCCGCCCACGACGCGGGCTGCCGTGTGTCCGCCATCTTCAGGTGATCAGGATGCGAAGCGCCTGCAGGCCGATGATGGCGACCAGCGGCGAGAAATCGATTCCCCCCACGATCGGCAGGACCCGGCGGAGCGGCCCGAGAACGGGCTCGCACAATGACGCGAGCAGCGCGGTCGCCGGGCTCCTGACGCCCGGCGCGATGAACGAAAGGAGCGCGTAGACGAAGATTAGGACCGAGTACAGGAGCAGGACCGCGAGCAGGAGCGATCGGAGCGAGGCTTCGGCGAGCGGAAGGAACGGGAACAGGGCGCCTGTCTGCAGCCTGAAGATGATCAGCGTGGCGACGAGTTGCACGGCGAGGAGCGCCACGATCGACGCCGTGTCCACTCGCCCGCTCGGCGGCAGGATGCGGCGGAGCGGCAGTACCAGCCAGTTGGTCAGCGCGAGGATCGCCTGGGCGAGCGGATTGCGGAAATCGGCGCGCACGAGTGGCAGCAGCACGCGCAGCAGGAAGGCATACACGGCGAATGTCAGCACCGAGTCGACGATGAAGATCAGCGCGTCCATGGATCGATTCTATGCGCGCTCGCCGAAAATCGCGGTGCCAATGCGAAGGTGCGTCGCGCCCTCGGCGATCGCCGCCTCATAGTCGCCGCTCATGCCCATGGAGAGCGCATCGAGGCGTTGACCCGCGGCATTCAGCTCCTCGAGCAGCCGCCGGAGCTCGGCGAACCAGCGCCGCTGACGTGCCGGCTCCGTCTCCTGGGGCGGCAGGCACATGAGGCCGCGGAGCGCGAGCCGCGGCAACCGGCTGATGCCGCCGGCGAGCGCGACAAGCTCGTGCGGCGCGGCGCCTGCCTTCGTCAGCTCGTCGCCGAGCCGCACCTGGATGCAGACAGCGAGCGGCGCCAGCGACGCCGGGCGCTGCGCCGCCAGCCGTTCCGCGATGCGGAGCCGGTCGACCGTGTGCACCCAGTCGAACAGCTCTGCCACCTGCCGGGTCTTGTTCGATTGCAGGTTGCCGATGAAGTGCCGGCCGACGGTGCGGCCCGCAAGCGCCTCGAAATGCAGCCGTGCCTCCTGCAGGTAGTTTTCACCGAGGTCGCCGAGCCCCGCATCCAGCGCCGATTTCACGTGAGCGAGCGGCTGCGACTTGGCGACGCCGACCAATGTGATCGAAGCCGGATTTCTCCCCGCGGCTCGGGCCGCGAACGCGATGTTTTCCCGTACCAGTGCGAGTCTTTCAGCGGGATTCTGCGGAGCAGTTAACATATTGGTGTGCGGCGGTCAGGGATATACTGCCCCCGGTCCCGAGCAGTCGTTTTTGTGGGGCGCCGGGATCTTGCGCCGTGCACCGAGGCAGGGAGTCCTGATGGCCGTCGACATCGCACAACTCTTGGCGTTCGCCGTCAAGAACAACGCGTCCGACCTGCACCTGTCCGCGGGCGTGCCGCCCATGATCCGCGTGGACGGCGACGTCAAGCGCGTCAACATGCCACCGCTGACGCACAAGGAAGTGCACAGCATGGTGTACGACATCATGAACGACAAGCAGCGGAAGGTTTACGAAGAGTTCTTCGAGACCGACTTTTCGTTCGAGATCCCGAACCTGGCGCGCTTCCGCGTCAACGCCTTCAACCAGAACCGCGGCGCCGGCGCCGTGTTCCGGAACATCCCCTCGGTGATCAAGACGCTCGACGATCTGTCCGCGCCGAAGGTGTTCAAGGATCTCTGCATGCTGCCGCGCGGCCTGGTCCTGGTGACCGGCCCGACCGGGTCGGGCAAGTCCACGACGCTCGCGGGCATGATCGACTACGTCAACGTCAATCGCCCCGAGCACATCATCACCATCGAGGACCCGATCGAGTTCGTGCACGAGTCGAAGCGCTGCCTGATCAACCAGCGCGAAGTGCATCGCGACACCCTCGGCTTCAGCGAGGCGCTGCGCTCGGCGCTGCGCGAGGACCCGGACGTGGTCCTGGTCGGTGAAATGCGCGACCTCGAGACGATCCGCCTCGCGCTGACGGCGGCGGAGACCGGCCATCTGGTGTTCGGCACGCTGCACACGAGCTCGGCGGCGAAGACGGTGGACCGCATCGTCGACGTCTTTCCGGCAGCCGAGAAGGAAATGGTCCGCGCGATGCTTTCGGAATCGCTGCGCGCAGTGATTTCGCAGACACTCTTGAAGCGTCTCGGAGGCGGCCGCATCGCCGCGCATGAAATCATGATCGCGACGCCGGCGATCCGGAACCTCATCCGCGAGAACAAGATCGCGCAGATGTATTCGTCGATCCAGACCGGCCAGGGACAGGGCATGCAGACGCTCGACCAGTGCCTCACGGATATGCTGGCGAAGGGCCTCGTCGCCAAGGAAGAGGCGCGCTACAAGGCCCAGAACAAGGACGCGATGTAAACGGCGCGCCGCGCGCCGGGGAGAGAGGAATGGATCGCGAACAGGCAATCAGGCTGATGCAGGACCTGCTGCGGCGCATGGTGGACCGCAAGGGATCCGACCTGTTCATCACTTCGGGTTTCCCGCCGGCGATCAAGATCGACGGCGAAGTGCGGCCGCAGACCGACAAGGTGCTGGCGCCGGAGCAAAGTGCGGTGCTCGTGCGCTCCATAATGAACGACCGCCAGACGCGCGAGTTCGACGCCAGGAAGGAAGCGAACTTCGCGATCGCGCCGCCCGGCATCGGGCGATTTCGCGTCAGTGCCTTCATCCAGCAGGGCTACACGGGCTGCGTGATCCGCCAGATCAATTCGACCATCCCGACGATCGAGGAACTCGAGCTGCCGCCGATCCTGAAGGACATCGTGATGTCCAAGCGCGGCCTCGTGATCGTCGTCGGCGCGACCGGCTCCGGCAAGTCGACCACGCTTGCGGCGATGGTCGGCTATCGCAACGAGAAGACCCGCGGCCACATCGTCACGATCGAGGACCCGGTCGAGTACGTGCACCAGCACCGCGGCTGCGTCGTCACGCATCGCGAGGTCGGCGTCGACACCGAGAGCTGGCACACGGCCCTCAAGAACACGCTGCGCCAGGCGCCCGACGTCATCATGATCGGCGAAATCCGCGATCGCGAGACCATGGAATACGGCATTCAGTTCGCCGAGACGGGCCACCTCGTGCTCGCGACCCTGCACGCGAACAGCTCCAACCAGGCGCTCGACCGCATCATCAACTTCTTCCCCGAGGAGAAGCGCGAGCAGCTCCTCATGGACCTGTCCCTGAACATCCGCTCGATGGTTTCGCAGCGGCTGATTCCGCGCGAGAAGGCGGAGGGCCGGATCGCGGCGATGGAGATCCTGATCGGCACGCCGCTCGTCGCGGACCTGATCTTCCGCGGCGAAGTCTCGAAGATCAAGGAAGTAATGGCGCGCTCGAATCGCCTCGGCATGAAGACCTTCGACCAGGCGCTATACGACCTCTACGAGAGCGGCGTCATCTCCTACGAGGAAGGACTGCGGAACGCCGACTCCAAGAACGAGTTGCGCCTCCGGATCAAGCTCGAAAGCAAGCGCGAGGATCGCCTCCAGGCGGAAGCCTCGAGCACGCTGAGGATCGTCGATGAGTCCAACGACGGCAAAGTCTACTAGTAAGCCCGCGAAGGAAGAGGCGATCGCGGCCGAAGCGGACGACGGCCGCTTCAGCATCAAACCGTTGCTCAAGCTGATGGCCGAGAAGAAGGCCTCGGACCTCTTCTTCACCTCGAATTCCCCGGTCAAGATCAAGATCGAGGGAATCATCTATCCAATCAACAAGCAGGTGCTGAACGCCGAGACCGTGCGCGACATCTCCTACGGCCTCATGAGCGCCGAGCAGCTCGAGCATTTCCAGAACGAGCTCGAAATAGACTTTGCGATCTCGGAGCCCGGCGTCGGCCGCTTCCGCGCGGCCCTGTTCTACCAGCGCGGCTTTCCGGCGCTCGTGCTGCGCTACATCAGCGTCGACACGCCGAAGCTCGACCAGCTGGGCCTTCCGGGCACGCTCAGGGAACTCGCGATGCTGAAACGCGGACTCGTGCTGATGGTCGGCGCGGCCGGCTCCGGCAAGTCGACCACGCTCGCGGCGATGATCAATCACCGCAACGAGAACTGCTCGGACCACATCCTAACGATCGAGGACCCGCTCGAATACCTGCACCAGAACCACAAGGCGATCGTCAACCAGCGCGAGGTCGGGCTCGACACGCGCTCCTTCGGCAGGGCATTGCGCGCCGCGATGCGCGCGGCGCCGGACGTGATCTTGATCGGCGAGATCCGCGATCGCGAGACCATGGAGGCGGCGATCACGCTCGCGGGCACCGGCCATCTGTGCATCGCGACGCTGCACGCGAACAACTGCGCCGAAACGCTCGACCGCATCATCAACCTGTTTCCGCGCGACCAGCACAACCAGATTTTCCTCGACCTGTCGCAGTACCTGCGCGCGATCATCTCGCAGCGCCTGGTGCGCGGCCGCAACAACAAGCGGGTCGCCGCGGTCGAAGTGATGCTGAACACCCCGCACATCCAGGACCTGATCAAGAAGGGCGACGTCATCGGGGTGAAGGAAGCGATGCTGTCTTCCAACGAGCGCGGCATTCAGAATTACGACTCAGCGTTGCTGCACCTTTACAAGGACGGTCGCATCGACATCGAGGAAGCGCTGAGCAACGCGGACTCGCGGACGAACCTCGAGGCGCGCATCAACTTCGGTTAGGGCAGGCGTCCTGGGGCGGGCGGGGAATGCTTCCTCGCGAACTCAGAAGAACGGACATTCGCTCGCTCGGAACATTCCCCGCCCGCCCCGGAACATCTGCGTGGCCGCAGAGATGCTTGCCTGGCGGTCCCTCCGCAATTCGGCGCTGCACCGCTACACCGATTTCGTCAGCTGATTGTCCCGCCAGCAAAGCGCGTGCAAGCCAGTGGCTTCGATGAACTTGAATCAGTCGCGGAAAACAGTTGCCGCGTCGAAAACCGGCCCGTCGACGCACACGCGCTTCATCGCCGGCCCCTCGGGTGTCGCGACCAGCACGGTACAGCCCGCGCAGCCGCCGACGCCGCAGGCCATGTTCTCCTCGAGCGATACCTGGCAGGGAACGCCGTGGTGGCGCGCCAGCGCGGCGACCGCGACGAGCATCGCATGCGGCCCGCAGCTCATGATCTCGACCTCGGACCGCTCGGAGTCCGCGATCGAACCGAGCCATGCCTCGGCGAGCTCGGTCACCAAGCCCCGGTGGCAGCCGGGAAAGCCTGCGCGGCTCGCGAGCCGGCATGGGATGCCCAGTCCTTCGAGCAACGGCATCGCCGCGGTCGCGCCCGCCGGCAGGCCGGTTACGGCCTGCTGCGAGGGCGCGAGTTCGAAGGGAAACGGCAACTCGGATCCCAGCAGCGCGAGCGGTTTCCAGGGGCCGCGATCCCGCGCGAGCGCCTCGGCGAGAAACACCAGCGGCGGAATGCCGACACCGCCGCCGATCAGCAGCACGCGCGGGCGCGCGGCATGGGGCGTGAAGCCGCGGCCGATCGGGCCGAGGCAGGAAAGGGATTCACCGGGCAGGCGGAGCGAAAGATCGGCCAGCCCGTGCCCGACGATCTTGTAGTACAACTCGACCCAGCCAGCCTCCGGGCTTGCGCGCATGATCGAAAGTGGGCGGCGCATCGGCAAGTCGGGCGCGCAGGTCAGGTGGATGAAGCTGCCGGGCGTCGCGGCCGCCGCGCAACGCGGCGCTCGCAGCCGCAGCACGTATTGCCCGCCGGCGAACGCCTGGTGATCGAGGACCGCCGCGTCCTCCAGGAAGATCGTGCCGCGCTGCTGCGGTTGCGCTGCGCTCACGGCGCGCGCTGTCGGCGCGCTTCGGCCAGGTGCGCGAGCACCGCCATGCGCATGGCCACGCCGTTCGCGACCTGGCGGCGGATCACAGATTGTGGACCGTCGGCGACCTCCGACGCGATCTCGACACCACGATTCATCGGCCCAGGGTGCATGACGATTGCTTGCGAGCTCGCCCGCGCGAGACGCGCGACGGTCAGGCCGTAATCCCGGTGATAGGCGACAAGGTCCGTCGGTTCGGCGCCTGCGGTCCGCTCGTGCTGGAGCCGGAGCATCATGACGACATCCGCGTCTGCAATGCCTTCATCTGGAGACTCGAAGCGCTTCGCGCCGGCGAATTCCGCGGCATCAGGCATCAATTCCCGCGGTGCGACGATCCTTAGATCGCGTACACCGAGCGTCGAGAGCGCGCGATGCGTGGAGCGCGCGACGCGCGAGCGCCGGATGTCGCCGACGATCGCGACCGCGAGCCGCTTGAACCCGCCTTTGCACTGCCGAATCGTCAACGCGTCGAGCAGGCCCTGAGTCGGATGCGAGACGTGCGCTTCGCCGCCGGAGATCACGCTGACGTGCGGGCCGACGTGCCGCGCGACGTTATGGTGCACGCCAGGCTCCGCATCGCGGATTACGAACACGTCGACTGGCATCTCCTGCAGGGTGTAGATCGTGTCGATGATGGATTCGCCCTTGGCGCGGGAGGACGACATGACATCGAGATTCAGCGTATCGGCGCCGAGGCGCATGGCGGCGAGTTCGAACGAAGCGCGCGTGCGGGTCGACGGTTCAGCAAAAAGGTTCGCGACGGTCCAGCCACGAAGCTCTGTGCCGCGCGGCGGCAGCGCCCCCGGTCGGCAGACGTATTGCTCTGCGCGCCGCAGCAATTCCTCGAGCAGGTCGCGCCCGAGTCCGTCGAGGGTAATCAGGTGTCGCAGCCGGCCCCGGTCGTCGAGCTGCGAGAAGCCCGCGCTCATCGCGCGGACCTTCCGGATTGCGCCCGCAGCCATTGCAGCAAGAGCAGGCGCGCGGCCTCGCGGTCGACATCGCCGCGGCGGACGCGCCGCGCCTTCGCGCCGCTCCGCCTTCGCTCGCGCAGCTCATCCTCCGCTTCGCGCGACGTCAGTTTTTCGTCCAAGCGGTGAACCTCGATGCCGTAACGGCCGCCGAGCAGGTCGGCGAACCGCAATGCCGCCTTCGTGAGGCTGGCATCGCGGCCCGCCATATTATAGGGAATGCCGGCCACGATCGCGGCCGGGCGCCAGTCCGCGACGCAGCGGTCGATCGCGCGCCAGTCGGGCTCGCCGTCGTGCGCCGCAATGGTCGAAAGCGCTTCAGCCGTTCCGGTCAATGTGTTGCCGACCGCGACGCCGATGCGCCGCAGGCCGTAGTCGAAGGAAAGCACCGTCCTCGCGGCCGGCGCGGGCATCCGTCAGGCGCGCCCGGCCTGGGTGCTGATGCGGGACAGTTCGATTCCGAGCAGGCGCGCAGCCGCGTGCCAGCGCTGCTCGAATGGCAACTCGAAGATCAGCGCGTCGTCGCAAGGCACGGTGAGCCAGGCATTCTGCAGGAGTTCCTCGTCGAGCTGGCCGGCTTCCCAGCCGGCGTAACCGAGCGCGATGACGGCGTGCGCCGGACCCTTGCCCTGCGCCATCGCGGCGAGCACGTCGCGCGAAGTCGTGACGTGCAGCGTCTCCGAAACCGGCATCGTGGATTCCCATGCCTGCGGACCGGGGCGATGCAGCACGAAGCCCCGGTCGCGTTGCACCGGGCCGCCGGAGAGCACCGTCATGTCGCGGAGCCGCGCGTCCTCGGTGACGAGCGAAAGCTGGTCCAGGACTTCCGACATCCGCATTTCGAGCGGCCGGTTGATCACGATGCCTAGCGCGCCGCGCTCGTTGTGCTCGCAGATGAGGGTCACGCTGTGCGAGAAATTCGGATCCGCGAGCGTCGGCATCGCGACCAGGAGTTGATTGTTGAGGTAGGGACCCGCGCCCATGCCACTAGTATCGGCCGTGGCTTCGCACCGGTCAAAGCGGATGCGACGATGCACCGCGATTCTTTGCCAGCAGACTTAATCCGGCATGGATGCGGGCAACTCCACCGAGGAGCCGGCGAGCCGGCCGCCCACGAACTGCCACTCGTAGGCGAAGCGCAGCACGTCGTGGCGGGCGGCGAGTTCCGCCGGGAACGCCTCGAACGGCGTCGCAAGCCGCAGGATGTCCATAGCGGCACGATCGAGCTCCCCATGACCGCTCGAGCGCTGCACGTCGGCGCGCACCAGGCCGCCGCTCGAGGCCAGCACCACCTCGATCACGGGATTGCCGGAGAGCTTGCTGCGACGCGCCGCGTTCGGGAAATTGAGCGTGCCGACCTGCTCGATCCTGCGCTTCCAGGCATCGAGGTAAACCGCCACTTCGGAGTTCCTCGTGTTGGGCGTGACCACGAGCTCGCGGCGCGGCGCGCCCTTGAGCACGACCTCGCTCGCCTCGTCGCTGCCGGCGAAAGGGGACGTCGATCCAGCGAGGGTCTCGCGCGCCGGCGAAGCGGAAATGGAGTTCATATCCGCCGCTTCCGCGACGAATCTCGGCGTCCCATCCCGGCCTGACAGCAAATTGCCTTCACCGCCCTGGGTGCCCTCCGGTCGGGGCGGCTCCGCGCCGCCTTCGGGCGCCCCGGGTATCGCCTGCGGGCCCGCGCCCGCGGCGGGCTGGTAGGTCCTGCCATCCGTGGAATTCCCGCTGCCCTGCTGGGTGCGCTCGGCGAGATAGTCCGCCCGTTCGTTCGACGGCGAGTCCGGCAGCGAGTTGCTGACGAGCAGCACTTCGAGCGTCGGCACGTCGCCCGAATCGGCGAGCGGCGGCGCGAAGCTGATGCCGAGGATCAGGATCAGGTGAAACACGCCCGCGAGGAACATCGTGACGGTCAGGCGGTCACCGGATCCGGTCGATGGAGGCACGCCCTTCATGTGCGGCCGGAGCCCCCAGGCAGCCGCGCGAGCACGGCGTCGATCAGCCGGCCGGCGATATCGTGGTCGTGCATCGACTCGAGTTCGCGGATGCCGGTCGGACTCGTGACATTGATTTCGGTCACGAAATCGCCGATGACGTCGAGACCGACGAACAGCATTCCGCGCTCGCGCATTACCGGCCCGATGCGGGAGCAAAGCCAGCGGTCGCGGTCGGTGAGGGCGCGGGCGGTGGCCCTCGCTCCCGCTGCCAGATTTCCGCGGTGATCGCCGGGCGCGGGCATGCGCACGAGCGCATGCGGCACGGGTTCGCCGTCCACGAGCAGGATGCGCGCGTCGCCCGTTTCCGCGATCTCCGGCAGGTAGCGCTGCGCGATCGCGTAGCGGGCGCCGTAATCGGTGAGCGTCTCGAACACGACGCGGGCATTCAGGTCGCCGGTCTCGAGCACGAAGATCGAGCGGCCTCCCATCCCGTCGAGCGGCTTGCAGACGACGCGGCCGTACTCTTCCAGGAACGCCTGCATGGCCGTCATGTCGCGCGTGATCAGGGTCGGCGCGCAGCAGTCCGGAAACCAGGCCGTGTACGCTTTTTCATTCATGTCGCGAAGGCCCCGCGGGCGATTCACCACGAGCACGCCTTCCTGCTCGGCCCGCTCGAGCAGATAGGTCGTGTAAACGTACTCGACGTCGAAGGGCGGGTCCTTGCGCATGAGCACGGCGTCGACGTGGCCCGCGAGCTCCCGCACCGCGGGTTCGCCGGTGCGAAACCAGTTTTTGCCCTGGCCCGCAACCTCGATCGGGATGAGGCGCGCGATGGCGCGCCCGTCGCGCACCGACAGGTCGCCCTGGCCGAAGCACCAGGTCTGGCAGCCGCGGCGGGCTGCGGCCACGAGCATCGCGATCGTCGAGTCCTTCGCCGGCTTGATGGTTTCGAGCGGATCCATCAGCACGGCGAGTCCCGGTCCGGTTGGCATCAGGCGTTCTCCGGCCGATTGGCTGGAATGTGACGCGGATACTGCACGTCAGGGGGGCTTGTCATAGTACACCTGTCATCGGTCTCGCCCGCCCGCGTGACCGGCGCTTCCGGCATGGCGGGGGGTGGACCGATATGTTAAAAGGAGGCCGCTCCGGCGTCGAAACCGTGGGCGCCACCAGGCGAGCTTTCACGCGCCCGGCCGGAGCAACGCCGGGGCCGGAGGAACCCGATGGACAGTGCAGCGGCCGTTAATGACGGGCACCGCATGAGCGGTTTGAAAGTGCTTGTCATCGACGACAGCAAGACGATCCGTCGCACGGCGGAAACGCTGCTTGCCAAGGAAGGATGCGAAGTGTTCACCGCGGTGGACGGGTTCGACGCGCTGTCCAAGATCGCCGACCACCAGCCCGACATCGTCTTCGTGGACATCATGATGCCGCGGCTGGATGGCTACCAGACCTGCTCGCTGATCAAGCACAACAAGGTGTTCCGCTCGATCCCGGTCATCATGCTGTCGAGCAAGGATGGCCTCTTCGACCGCGCGCGCGGACGCATCGTCGGTTCCGAGCATTACCTGACGAAACCGTTCACGCGCGACGAGTTGCTGTCGGCGATCGAGCGGCACGTCAACCGGGAATGACCGGGACGGCTGGAGAAGTGCCATGGCGCTCATCCTGATAATCGACGACTCGCCGACTGAGGTGTTCCAGATGCGGCGCATGCTCGAGAACCATGGCTTCGAGACCGAGGGAGCCGCGGATGGCGCCGAAGGCATCCGCAAGGCGCGCGAGATCCGGCCCGACCTGATCCTGATGGATATCGTCATGCCGGGCGTCGACGGGTTTCGAGCCACGCGCACGCTCGCCAACGACCCCGCGACGCGCGCGATCCCCGTCATCATGGTCTCGAGCAAGGGCCAGGAAACCGACCGCATCTGGGGCATGCGCCAGGGCGCGGTCGACTACCTCGTGAAGCCGGTGACGCCGGCTCAACTCGTGGAGAAGGCGCAGGCTGCGCTCCTCACAGGCTGACCGGATGCAGGCTGAGCCGACCCTGAGGGCCCTGCGCGACCGGCCGTTCGAGCTGTTGCTGGCACTGGAGAGGCGCGCGCGCGACGTGGCTGCCGGCGCGCGCGACGGAACCGCGGCGCAGGAGTGGATCGGCGTCGCGTTCCGGATGGGCGGCGAGACCTTCCTGGTCGAGCGGGACGAAGCGCGGGAGGTCATGGGCGTGCCGACGCCGATCACCCGCGTGCCCGGCGCGCGGCCGTGGATCATGGGGCTCGCCAACGTGCGCGGGCAGTTGCTGCCGGTCATCGACTTGAAACAGTATTTCGGCAGCGGCGAGCTGGTGACGGGCCGCAACACGCGCGTGATCGTCGTCAATCACCGCGAGATACCCGCCGGCCTGTTGGTCGACGAAGTATTGGGGTTCCGGCGGTTCGCGGAGCGCGAGTTCACGGCCGACGCGCCGCCGACGATAATCCGGTGCGAGCACTATTTGGCCGGGTCGTTCCGGCGTGGCAGCGAGGCCTGGCCGGTGTTGAGCCTGAGGACGCTGGTCGAGAGTCCGGCGTTCCTGCACGGTTCGACCTGAGCCGCGGTCAGGGAAAAGGTCTGGAGCATGGTCAACTTGCCTGATAGGCACGCAATCGCGAAGTGGATGCCCGTGATGCTAGTCGGCGGACTAGTCGCCGCGCTCGCGGCTGCCCTCCTGCTCGTGCTGTCGAGCCGCGCTGAAGACCAGGATCGCGGGTATCGCGCGCACCTTTCGGAGCTGACCGTGCTGGCCGGCGCCATGCCCGCGCAGGCTGCAGCGGCGGGACGCGGCGATCAGGCGGCGTTCGAACGGCTTGCCGCATCGCGCGCCGCACTCGAACGCGTTCTGACCGAGATCGAGGAGGGCCGATCGCCTTTTGCGGCGCTGTCGAGCCCGAGCGCCCGGCACCTGGGCGATGAACACGGCTGGACGCAGGTGCTCGAGGCTTCGCAGCAGGTGCTCTCCGCGCGGGCCGTGGTCGGGGAGTTGCGTTCCTCGGCGGCCGAGTCGCGCGCAATCCTCGGGCGGGTGCTGGCCGCAATCGGGAATGCGGTGTCTGCGCCCGGCGGAATGCCGGCGCTGCGGGTGCTGCCGCGCTTCGAGACGGTCGCGCAGCGCACCAGCGACGACCTCGAGCAGCTTGCGGGCGCTGCGGATCCGGCGGCCGTCACGCGGCGGATTTCCGAGAACACGGCGCTGCTCGCGCAGTTCCTCGCCGGCCTCGCGGGCCTCGACCGATCCGCCGGCGTGCCGGCGATCGACGGCGAAGCGGCGACGCGGCTCGGCGAGGTGCGCGACGCCTTCGCGTCCTATGAGAAGCAGTTGCAGGGGACGCTCGAGCGCGCCGGGGCGCTCGCGACCGCGCAGCGTGCGGCGACAGACCTCGCCGTGTCCGCCGACAAGCTGTCGAAGTCGCTCGCCACGCTGACCGCCGCCGCGACCGGCGGATTCGGCGGCGTCACGCCCGCGCTGATCGCGGTCGGAATCGCCGTGCTTGCATTCGGCGGCGCGTTGTACGGCTGGGCGTCGCAGGCCGGCGTGCGCCGCGTCGCGAGCCTCGAATCCGAGCGCAACCGGCGCAACCAAGATGCGATCCTGCGGCTCCTCGACGAGATGTCGAGCCTCGCCGACGGTGATTTGACGGTGCAGGCGACGGTCACCGACGACATCACCGGCGCGATTGCGGACTCGATTAACTACGCGATCGAAGCGCTCCGCGAGCTGGTCGCGACGATCAACGACACGGCGATGCAGCTCGATCAGGCGACCAGGCAGACCCAGGCGGCGGCCGGTCATCTCGCCAAGGCGAGCGTGGCGCAGTCGCGGCAGGTGGCGGCGGCGACCGACGCGGTCGGCGCCATGGCGGCGTCGATCGAGGAAGTTTCCGGCAACTCCGAGCGCTCGGCCGATGTCGCGCGCCATGCGGTCGACGTCGCGCACAAGGGCGGCGACGCGGTGCGCCGGACGATCGACGGCATGAACGCGATCCGCGAGAACATCCAGGACACGTCGAAGCGCATCAAGCGTCTCGGCGAAAGCTCGCAGGAGATCGGCAACATCGTCGAGCTGATCAACGACATCGCCGAGCAGACCAACATCCTCGCGCTGAACGCCTCGATCCAGGCATCGATGGCGGGCGAGTCGGGCCGCGGCTTCGCGGTCGTCGCCGACGAGGTGCAGCGCCTCGCCGAGCGCGCGGGTCACGCGACGCGGCAGATCGAAGTGCTGGTGCGAACGATCCAGACCGACACCAACGAGGCAGTCGTGTCGATGGAGCGCACGACGACCGACGTCGTAGGCGGCGCGCTGCTCGCCGAGAACGCGGGCGCCGCGCTCGGAGAGATCGAGGACGTGTCGAACCAGATCGCGCAGCTCGTGCAGAACATCTCCGCGAGCGCGCGCCAGCAGGCCGCGACGTCCGCGCACATCTCGCGCACGATGCAGGTGCTCCGGGAAATCAGCCAGCAGACCGCCGACAACACCAGCGCGACCTCGACTGCTATCGGCCGGCTCGCGGACATGTCGGCGCAGCTTCGCAAGTCGGCGGCGGGCTTCCGCCTGCCCCAGCAGCTCCCGACCCCGGAGCGGAAGATCAAGCCCTCGCCGGCGCCCGCCCAGCCGGACAGCACGGAGACACGGCGCGCCGCAAGCGGCGCGGCCTGAGACGGCGTGGCGGACTTTCCCTCGGTCAACGAGCAGGCACTGCATCTCGTCGCGCGCGAGCTCGCCGCGACGCTGAACGACGTCCGCATCGCGCTCGAGGCGGCCGCGGAGACACCGGCCGACAAGACAAATGTCGCCAGGGCCGCAGATCTGATGCGCGCCGCGCGCGGCGTGCTCCGGGTCGTCGAAGTTTACGGCGCCGCGCTCCTCGCGGAAGAAATGGAGCACACCTCGCGCTGGCTCGCCGGCAACGAGACCGACGCGCGCCAGTTCGTGGACGGACTCGACGCGCTCATGCGCGCGAGCGTGCAGCTCCCCACCTATCTCGAGCGGGTGCTGGGGGGAGGGCGCGACCTGGCGCTGGTGCTGCTGCCGCTGCTGAACGACCTGCGGGCGGTGCGCGGCGCGCCGCTCCTTTCCGAAGGCACTCTGCTTTCGCTGAACCTGAGTTCCGAGAAAGCCCCGTCGGCGCGCGATCCGAAGGTCGACCACAAGCTGACCGTGCCGCAGTGGGCGCGGCGCCTGCGGCCGAAGTTCCAGGCCGGATTGCTCGGCCTGATACGGGGCGGCAGCGAAGATCGCGGACTCACCGCGCTCACCGAAGTCGCGAATCGCATGGAATCCATCGCTACGACCGCGCCGTTGTACCAGCTCTGGTGGGTGACGGGCGCCCTGCTCGACGCCTTGCGCGCACGTGGCCTCGAGGCGAGCGTCACCGTGAAGCGCCTGCTCGGACACGCCGACCGCGAGCTGAAGCGCCTGTATGGGCAGGGCGAGGAGGCGTACTCGGGTACGCCGCCGATCGACCTGCTCAACAACCTGCTGTTTTATGTCGCGCGCGCCGAGGCGCGCGGGGAGCGCATCGACGCGGTGCGAAGCTCCTTCCGCCTCGGCGAGTTGCTGCCGATCGACGAGTCCGTCGAGCAGGAGCGCGAATCGCTGTCGGCCCCGTCGGTGCGCCTCATGCGCACGGTCGCCGCCGCGATCAAGGAAGACCTCGGCCGCGTGAAGGACGCGCTCGATATCTACACGCGCAAGGGCGGGCCGCCGGAGGAGCTCGCTCCACAGGTCGACCTCCTGAAGAAGATCGGCGACACGCTCGCGGTGCTCGGCCTCGGCTCGGTGCGCGAGCAGGTGCAGGGCGAGCTCTCGCGCCTGACGGATATCATCACGCGGCGGACGCCGGCAGAGCAGGACACGCTGATTGCGATCGCGGCCACGCTGATCGGCGTGGAGGACGGTCTCGATGACGCGCTGGTGCGGCTCATCATGCCGCCGGGCGCCCCGGCGCCAGGCGCCGAGACGGATCCGGAATTCCGCCTGGTCACCGAGACGGTGCTGCGCGAATGCATTGTCAACCTCGCGCGCATCAAGGAACTGCTCGGGCAGTCCCTCGACCCGACCGCGGACCAGGCCGGCCTCGACGCGGCGCCCGCGCTCGCGCGCGGCATCACCGCGGGCCTCCTGCTGCTCGGGCGCAACCGGGCCATGGAAGTGATGCGGCGGATCGGAGAGCACGTCCAGGCGCTGCTCGGCCCCGGCAGCCTGTCGCGCAATGACGAGTACATCGACCGGCTCGCGGACGCGATCGTCGGCATCGAGTACTACATGGAAACGCTCCAGGCCGGGCGTGGCGATCCGTGGTACATGCTGGACAACGCCGAGCGCTGCCTCGGCGCGCTCGACCAGACCCGCGCTGCGGCGCCCGGGGGCGCTCCTGCAC
>JBOHZO010000014.1:0-6602 GCA_050738555.1 Steroidobacteraceae bacterium
AGAGACCAGGCAACGCACCCCTTCAAGTTAAAGGTGAACGTCCCCTTTAGCGGAACGTCCCCTTTAGTGAACGTCCCCCTTTATTGTCCTGTTGCAGTGCATGATTGCGCCGGTGGCTCCCACCGGCGCAACATGCGCCCCTCACAATAACCAGCTCAGTAGGGGAGCGACATGAACTGGAAGATCGTCTTCATTGGCGGTGTCATCTATTACCTCGTGTTATTCCTGCTTTCGATGGTCGGGGGAAACCTGATCCACGGGCCGGAAGGCGTGCTCGGCCCCATTTACCGGGAATACGCCGCATTCTGGCGGCCGGAGCTGAACGCCGATCCGCCGGACATGGTGGCGCTCATGAAGATGTGGGTGCCGATCGGGCTCTTGAGCTCGTTCCTGCTGGCAGGGATCTATTCGGTGATCCGCTCGTCGCTGACCGGCTCGGGTCTCGTCCGCGGCGTCAAGTTCGGCGTGATCGGCTGGATCTTCGCCCTCGTCGCCGCGCTGGGTTACTGGGGCGTGTTCAATCTGCCGAACACGATCTGGACCTGGTGGCTCGCCGAAGGCATCTGGATGCACCTGATCGCCGGCGCCTTGCTCGGCTGGGTCGCGCAGAAAATCGCGCCCGCCAACGCCTGACGCTTACACTGGCAAGGCCCTGGTCGCGCGCGGACCAGGGCCTTTTCTTGTCCGCACTCCGCAGAAACCATGAGCCTTGACGCGCTCGACTCGCGATTCCCACGAAAACGCGCCGTGATCACGGGGGGCGCGAGCGGCCTCGGTCTCGCGACGGCCGAGCTCCTCGCGGCTCGTGGCTGGAATCTCGCGCTGCTCGATCGCGATGCGGCGCGCCTGGCAAGCGCCACGGAGGATCTCCGCGCCAAAGGGAGTCCGCACTGCGAGGCATTCGTCGTCGACACGACCGACGAGGCAGCCGTCAACTCCGCCATCGACGCATTTGCCGGCCATTTCGGCGGCCTCGACTTCGCGCTGAACTCCGCGGGAGTCGCGGTCGCGGGCGACCTGCTCGAGACGCCGATCGCGGACTGGCAGTGGATCCTCGGCATCAACGTCCTGGGCGTCGTGCAGAGCTGCCGCGCTGAAGCGCCGCACATGATCGCGTCGCGGGCCGGGCTCATCGTCAACGTCGCGAGTGCCGCGAGCTTTGCCTGCAGCAGTCGCATGAGCGCCTACAATGCCTCGAAGGCGGCGGTGGTCGCACTCTCGGAGACGCTCTTCCAGGAACTCGCGGAACACCGAGTGCACGTCGCAGTCGCAATGCCCGGATTCTTCCGCACGCGGCTCATGGAGCATGCGCGCGCTCCGGCGGACGCGCGCGGCTTCGCGGAAAAGCTGATGTGGCGGTCGAATCTCGAGGCGGACGCCGTCGCCCGCGAGATCGTCGCGCGAGCCGCCGCCGGCGCCACGCACATCGTGCTGCCGGGCAGCTATCGCTGGCTCTGGCGCTTCAAGCGCTTCGCGCCGCGTTCCTATCTGCGCCGGCTCGCCGGTATCCGCCAGCGCCGGCATTCAAACGGAGGTTGAGACGATGTACCTGTGGCTGAAACTCCTGCACATCCTGGCCGTCGTGATGTTCATCGGCAACATCACGACCGGCGTGTTCTGGCACAAACACGCCGAGCGCACGCGAAATCCGAGGCTCCTCGCGCATGCGATGGAAGGCGTCATCAAGAGCGATCGCCTGTTCACGATACCGGGCGTGGTGGTCATCCTCGCGACCGGCATCTTCGCCGCGATTCAGGGCGGCTTCCCAATCCTCGGCACGGGCTGGATTCTGTGGACGCTCATCCTGTTCGGCATCTCGGGGCTCGTGTTCATGACGCGACTCGCGCCCTTGCAGCGGCGGCTGCAGGCGCACGCCGAGGCGGGCGCCGCGAGCGGCTCGTTCGATTACGACGCGTATCACCGGATCGCGGTGCAATGGGATCTCTGGGGCGCGGTTGCGACGCTGACTCCGCTGATCGCCCTTGGCTTGATGGTCTTGAAGCCGGCGTTCTGATGACGCTCAGCGCAATGCGCGCATCCGTTCGATTGTCGTCCGGCGCGCCGTGTCGATCGCTTCGTCGATTCGCCGGTGCGCATCCTGGTCTTCGCCGAGGCCGGCCCAATCGGCCTGCCAGGTCTCGCGCAGCGCCCGCGCGTCGCGCCCGACATCTTCCGGCATGAGTTCGGCGAGATCGAGGATCGTCAGCACGTCGGCCCAGCCCATGCGAGCGTCCCCGCGCATGTCGCCGGGCTGGTAGTGAGCGTAAAAGACGATCTGCTGCAACGATCCGATCTCGGCTAGAAGCGCGAATCCTGCCTCGCGGACGTTGCGGTTCTGTTCGGTGCGCTCATTGCGCCAGGTTGAATAGCCGAGCGCCGACAGCGCGACGAAGAGACTCACGATCGCGACGAGATTGTTGCGGATCTGCTCGAGCACCTTCGCCATGCAAGGATGCTAGCGCAATGCACTCATCCAGATCAGCATCTGGTTGTTCGCGGGCATCGGGTAATCGGCCTTGAGCGCGAATCCCACGCCGCGCGCGAGCGCGTCGACCTCGTCGAAGTCGCGAATGCCGGACTCCGGGTCGCGCGCGTGGAGCAACGTGTCGAACGACTCGTTGCTCGCCGACGTGTATTGCCCGCCGTAACGGAACGGGCCGTAGATCGCGAGCACCGTCGTCGGCTTCGCCACCGCCGGCAGCCCGGCGAAGAAAGCCTCCACCTGCGGCCAGCGCATGATGTGGAGCGTATTGGCCGTGAACAAGCCGTCGACGCGCCGCACGTCCCAGGGCGGCCGCATCACGTCGAGCTCGATCGGCGCGCGGAGATTCGACGGCCCCTCGTTGAAGATGCGCTTGCGGAGCCCCGGCATCGGCTCTGCCATCTCGGATGGCTGCCAGACGAGCCACGGCATCTCGGTCGCGAAGTGAACGGCATGCTGGCCGGTGCCGCTGCCGATCTCGAGCACGTGCTTGCAACCGGCGAAAACCTGGCGCAACACCTCGAGTATCGGGCCCTTGTTGCGCTCGCAGGCGTCCGAGTGCGGCAGCATAAATGGGGACGCTACCCGTTTCCGCAATGAAATGGGTAGCGTCCCCATTTATGCGAGCGCGAGCGTCCAGGCGAGCGTCAGCAGGGCGAGGGCGCCGCCGCCGGCCGCCCACTGCACGCGGTGACGGCCGGGCGCGGGCATCGGGAGCCGCGCGCAAATCGCACCCAGGCCTGAGCCCACGACGAAGCCGGCGAGATGCGCGAGCAGGTCGGTGTTCTCGCCGCCGGTGCCGGTGAATGCGAGCAGCGCGATGCCGCCGATCAAGGGCGATGCGTTCCTCATCCAGCGTGACCAGTTCCGCATGTGGCGGCGCCAGCCGTAGGACGCGATCAGCCCGAGCGCCGTGAACACCGCGGTGGATGCGCCGAGGAGATGATGCTCGGGCGGATGCAGGAGCGCGTCGATCCCGTAGGCGAGCCCGCCGCCGACGAGGATCAGGAACCAGGCGATGCCCGGGCCGAACAGGCGCGCGGCCGGGTAGCCGAAGAGCGCGCCGAAGGCGAGATTCGACAGGAGATGCAGCAGGTCGCCGTGCAATGTGAGCGCGGTCAGCACGCGCCACCATTCGCCGCGCGCCAGGAAATCCGCATCGAGCACGCCGGCTGAAACCCAGCCCTTGCCGCCCGCATGCGAGAGTGCGGCGATCGTCACGGCGATCAGCACGATCGCGTAGCCGATTACGCCGTAGATGGCGTGCGGATGCTTCGGCCAGACGACCGGCGTCAGCGGCGGCCGCCGGTTCTCGCGCAGGTAATCCTGTAGCTCGCGCACGGCGCGCGCGTGATGCTCAGGCAGGACCCAGAGACTCGTGCCGGTCGCCGTCGTGCGCCGCTCGTAGGGGATGCCGACCGCATCGAGCACGAAGGCCCAATCGGCGCATTCCTTCGGAGACACTTCGGCGGTCAGGGGGATCGGTGTCAAGGGAACCGTCTCGAGCGGCGCGGGGTCTCTAGAGATGATGCCGGATGGGCGGGGTTCAACTACAGTAAGTCCCATGTACGCACCGAAACGCGAAACCTACACGGAATCGGACGAGAAGCTCGGCCGCTGGATCCTGGGCGGCGTGGTGCTGGTCGCGCTCGCGGTCGGCGCCTGGTACTGGCAGAAGCGCCAGGCCGCCGAGCCCGAGGAACCGGTCGTGCCGCAACCGGCCGCCGCGGTCGAGCCGCAGATCCGGAACCCGATCGACACGCCGGAGGACATCGACCCGAACCTGGCCGCCTCGGAGCAGGTCGCGACGCTCATCGGCACGCCGCGCTTCGAGGCGATGTTCGTTCCGGACGATTTCGTGCGAAACGTCGTCGCAACGGTCGACAACCTGGCGCGGCAGGACATCGCGGTCCGCATGAATCCGGCGAAGCCCCCGGCGGGCGAATTCGTCACGGCGGGCAAGGGTGACGCGATCGTGCTCGGCGCCGCCAATTTCGCGCGTTACACGCCCTGGATCGATCTGGTCGATTCGCTCGATGCGGACGCGACCGCCGCGCTCTACAGGCGCCTGTACCCGCAGTTCCAGTCGGCCTACGAGCAGCTCGGCAATCCCGACGGTTATTTCAACGACCGCGTGATCGAGGTGATCGATCACCTGCTCGCGGCGCCGGAAGCGCCGGCGACGATCGCGCTCACGCGGCCGAATGTCTTTTACGAGTTCGCCGATCCGGCGCTCGAGGCGGAGTCGGCTGGACGCAAGCTGCTCCTGCGCATGGGCCCCGGCAACGCCGCGCGCGTCAAGATGAAGCTTCGCGACATCCGCGACAGGATCGCCAAGCGGCCTCAGTGACGGGCGCGCTCGCGCTCCAGGATCTCCGGCTCGATCGCCAGCAGCAGCACGGCGTTGCTGCGGCCCTTGCTCTGCCTGCTCCGTAGCCACCAGACGGCTCCCGCGCCGATTCGCCATGACGACTGGCGTCCGTCGATCAGCCGCGCGGCGGTTTCTCCCAGCGTCGGCTGGTGGCCGACCAGGAGCACCGCGCGGCCCGCATCCGGCCAGCCCGCCAGCCGGATCAGCGTCGCGACGTCATTTCCCGGCGCAAGGTTTTCGGTCGTTTCGAACGACCGGCCGAGCGTGAGCGCGGTTTCCTGCGCGCGGCGGGCGGGCGACACGATGATTCTGAGCTCCGCCGGCAGCAGCGGTTCCAGCCACCGCGCCACCAACTGCGCCTGCGCGCGGCCATGCTCGGTCAAAGGACGGGCCGCGTCGGGATCGCCCGCCGCCGCCTCCGCGTGCCGCCAGAGAAGCAGTTCCATCAGGACATGCGCCGGACTGCGAACTGCCGGCCGACGGCTTCCCATTGACGGCCCTCCGCTTCGAGCGCGGCGGCCGAGAGCGCATTGCGCGCGAGCCAGGTTTTCGGCAGCTCGAGCGAGAAGCGCGAATCGCCTCCGGTCGCGCGAAACGCCGGCAGCCGGACGCGCGTGCGCCGCCGCAGCAGGGTCGAAGCGAGCCTGAGCGCGAACACGAGGCTCCAGTCCCCGTCCTCGAGCCCGTCGCTGCGGACTTTCTCGAGCTTGCCGCGATGCGCGAGCACGATGCGGGCGAGCCGCTGCTGCTCGACGCGGGAGAATCCCGGCATGTCGGCATTCGACAGCACATAGGCCGAATGCTTGTGGTATTGCGCGTGCGCGATCGACAGGCCCACTTCGGCAAGGCGCGCCGCCCAATCGAGAATCATGCGGTCGGGATCCTCTTCGCCGCGGGCCTGGGCCAACTGGTCGTAGATGCGCAGCGCCAGCTCCCGCACGCGAGCCGCCTGCGCGGCATCCACGTGATAACGGCGCATGAATTGAGTGACCGTCGCCTCGCGCATGTCGTGATGCTGGACTCGTCCGAGCAGGTCATACAACACGCCGTGCCGGAGCGCCGCTTCGGAGACTGTCATCCGCTCGATGTCGAGCTCGTCGAATATCGCGTACATGATGGCGAAACCGCCCGGCAGCACGGCCGCGCGCGCCGACTTCAGCCCCGGGATTCGATCCGGATCCACGCGGCCGGCGTCGATGAGGAGCTCCCACAAGCGCTCCAGGCCCTGGTGGGTGATGCCGTTCGCCGCGAACTTGTTTTCCACCAGGATGCCCTCGATGCTGCGCGCGGTTCCCGACGAGCCGACCGCTTCCTGCCAGCCGGATCGAAGGTAACTTCGCGACACGACCGCGAGCTCCTGGCGTGCTTCGAGCACCGCAGCCTTGAGGCTGCGCTTGTCGATGCGCCCGTCCGGAAAATGCCGCAGGCTCGAACTGACGCATCCCATGTAGAGGCTTTCCATCAGCCTCGGTTTGAGGCCCTGGCCGACGATCAACTCGGTCGAGCCGCCGCCGATGTCGACGACCAGGCGCCTGTCCTCCGCCGGGGGCATGGCTTGCGCCACGCCGAGGTAGATCAGGCGCGCTTCCTCGCGGCCCGCAATGACCTCGATCGGAAAACCCAGCGTCTCGCGCGCCTCGCGCAGGAACGCCGCCGAGTTTTTCGCAACGCGTAGCGCATTCGTGCCGACCGCGCGCACCGCGTCGCGCGGCAGCCCGCGCAGCCGCTCGCGGAATCGCGCGAGCGCCT
>JBOHZO010000015.1:0-8651 GCA_050738555.1 Steroidobacteraceae bacterium
CCTCGACGCGGCGCACGCTGGCGGCCGGATCCAGCACGCCGTTCGGCGCCACGGGCACGCCGTTCTGGTCGACTTCATAGACGTTGACGTAATCGACGACGCCGTCGTACTGCAGCGTGCCGGCCGACACCCTCACCGCGGCCGCCTGGCTCAACGGGACGTTCAGCACCAGGTCCGCCGTGTAGTTTTCGCCGTCCGAGTCGGCCGTCTGGCTGACTGATCCGTTGAAACTTCCGGAAAATCCGCTGGGGTCCGGTTCGCGCATGATGTAACGCAGCGTGCCCCCGAGCGAGCCCGAGCCGTACAACGTGCCCTGCGGGCCGCGCAGCACCTCGACGCGCTCGACATCGTAGATGTCGAACACCGTGCCTTGCGGCCGGGCCAGGTAGACGTCGTCCAGGTAGATGCCGACGCCGCCCTCGAAGCCCGCGACCGGGTCCTGCTGGCCGACGCCGCGGATGAAGGCCGTCAGCGTCGAATTGGTGGCGCGCGAGGCTTCGAGCGTGACATTCGGCACGGACTGGCCGATCGCGACCATGTCGGGCACGCCCATGTCCTCGAGCACTTCGCCGGACAGCGCCGTCACGGAGAGCGGCACGTCCTGGAGATTCTCCTCGCGCTTGCGCGAGGTCACGATGATTTCGCCGAGCGCGGCGGGTTCGTCCTGGGCCAGCGCCGGCACGGGCAATGCCGCTGCGACGGCCGCGGCGAGCAGGACGTTCCGGGTCGAAGAATGCCTCGTGGTCATTGGGTTCCCCATGTGTTGCGGAATTGCCGCGCACCTGGCGTCGGCTTGGCCAGCTGCGCGGGGAAAGGTACTCCGCGGGGGCAGACGCATCACTTGTACCTTAGTAGCATTCCCGCCCCGCCCGCAGCGGCCAATGATGCCCGGCCGCCGGAAATCGTTGCGGCGAGGACACGCCATGCTCAGCATGATCGGCCTGCTGCTTGGGCTTGCGCTTCTCATCGTGCTGACGATGCGGGGCGTCGAGCTCCTGATCGCGGCGCCGCTCTGCGCGCTGGTGGTTGCGCTGAGCAGCGGCTTCGAACTGTTCCCGCAGCTCGCAAGCGGCGGCGCTCCGTCCTTCACGAGCGCATACATGTCCGGTTTCACGGGCTTCGTGACTTCCTGGTTCTTCATGTTCCTGCTGGGCTCGCTGTTCGGAAAGTTCATGGAAGCGAGCGGTGCGGCGGAAAGCGTCGCGCGCTGGATCGTCGGCCACCTCGGTGTCGGCAGCGCGATCCTCGCCATCGTGCTCGCCTGCGCGGTTCTGACCTATGGCGGCGTGAGCCTGTTCGTCGTCGCTTTCTCGGTTTACCCGATGGCGCTGTCGCTGTTTCGCGCGGCCGACCTGCCGCGCCGCTTCGTGCCGGGCACGATTGCCTTCGGCTCGGTGACTTTCACGATGACCTCGGCCGGTTCGCCCGAGATCCAGAACTGGATCCCCGTCCAGTATCTCGGCACATCGCCCTGGGCGGGCTGGGAAGTCTCGCTGGCAGTCGCGATCGTCATGGCCGTGCTGGGCTCGCTCTGGCTGCGTTTCATGGTGCGTCGCGCGCTCAGCCAGGGCGAGCGCTTCGTGGCGCGCGACGACGACCCGGCGGTTGACAACCGCGCGCTGCCGCATCCGGCCGCGAGCCTGCTGCCGCTGGTTGCCGTGCTCGGTCTTTCCTTCGCATTCCATGAATCGCTCAGGGAATCCGCGCTGATCGTCGCGCTCGCCGGCGGCATCGTCGTGAGTCTTTTGGTGCACCGGCGCTTCATCGCCGGCATCCGCGAACCGGTCGCAAGCGGCGCGCTCGGCGCGCTGATCGCAATCGCGAACACGGCGGCCGTGGTCGGCTTCGGCGGCGTCGCGAAACTCGCGCCGGCATTCCAGCAGGCGGTGGATTTCATCACGCAGGTGCCCGGCCCGCCGCTCGTGGGCGCGGCGATCGCGGTGACACTGATCGCGGGACTCGCCGGATCCGCCTCCGGCGGCCAGGCCATCGCGCTGCCGATCCTGGCGCCTCACTACCTCGCGCTCGGCGTGAACGCGGAGGCGCTGCATCGCGTGATCGCGATCGCCTCGGGCGGCCTCGACTCGCTGCCGCACAACGGTTATGTCGTCACGACGATCCGGGCGATCTGCCGCGAGACCTACCAGGGCGCGTATCCGGCGCTCGCGGCGCTGACCGTGATCGTGCCGCTCCTGGGCGCGGCGCTCGCGGTGCTGTTGTTCAGTCTCTAAACTGCCCCGATGCTCGCTCCCTGGCTGCTCGCACTGATCGCGCTCGCCTATCTCGGCGTGCTGTTTGCGATCGCGTGGCTCGGCGATCGCTGGGCTGCGGCCGGGCGCCAGCCGGTGCCGAAGCGCCTGGTCTACTCGTTGTCACTCGCGGTCTACTGCACTTCCTGGGCTTTCTACGGCACGGTCGGCCAGTCCGCGAGTCTCGGCTGGCCGTTCCCGCCGACCTATGTCGGCACGATCCTGCTGTTCCTGCTGATCCCGGCGCTGCTCGCGAAGCTCATCAGCGTCAGCCGCCGCGAACGCATCACATCGGTCGCCGATTTCGTCGCGGCGCGCTATGGCCGCGATCGCATCCTTGCGGTCGCGGTCACCCTGATCGCCACCTGCGGGATCATTCCGTACATCGCGTTGCAGCTAAAGGCGATCGACCTGACATTCAATACCCTGGCTACGGTGTCGGGCGGCGCTGCGGTCGGCGATACGGCGATTTACGTCGCGGCGACGCTGGCGCTGTTCGCGATCCTGTTCGGCACGCGGCACGTGGACGCGACCGAGCACCATCCGGGCATGATGCTCGCCGTCGCGTTCGAATCGGTGGTCAAGCTGATCGCCTTCATCGCGGTCGGCGTGTTCGTGACCTGGGGCGTGTTCGACGGTTTCGGGGACATCGCGCGCCAGGCCGCGGCGCTACCGGGGCTCGCAGCAGCACGTGCGCAACAATCGACTGCCTCGCACTACCTGTCGCTCGCGGTGCTCGGCTTCTTCGCGATCTTCTGCCTGCCGCGGCAGTTTCATGTCGCGGTCGTGGAGAGCAGCGGCCCGCAGGATCTTCGTATGGCGCGGTGGCTATTCCCGCTGTACCTGGTCGCGATCAGCGTTTTCGTGCTGCCGATCGCCAATGCGGGCCTGATTCGCGGCACCGGCGATGCCGACCTGTTCGTGCTGGGGCTGCCGCTCGCGGCGGGCGCCGACGGCTTGGCGCTCTTCGCTTTCATCGGCGGGCTGTCGGCGGCGACCGCCATGGTGATCGTCGCCTCGGTCGCGTTGTCGACGATGTTCTGCAACGAACTCGCGATGCCGCTCTTGATGCGGGTGATTCCGGCATGGCGCGAGCGCCAGGACCTGACCGGTGCGCTGCTCGCGGCGCGCCGCGCCGCGATCGTGCTGCTGCTGACGCTCGGGTGGCTGTATCACCGGTGGATTGCGCAGAGCGACGCGCTCGCATCGATCGGCGAGATCTCGTTTGCCGCGGTCGCGCTGTTCGGTCCCGCGATCGTCGCGGGGCTCTACTGGCGCGGCGCGAGCCGCGCCGGTGCGATCACGAGCCTTGCGCTCGGGTTCGCGGCCTGGGCCTGGACGCTCCTGGTGCCCACGCTGATCCAGGCTGAGCTGCTGCCATCGACGCTTGCGACAGCAGGACCGGCCGGGATCTCCTGGCTCCGACCGACGGCATTGTTCGGGCTCGAATGGCAGCAGCTGGCGCACGGGCTGGTCTGGAGCCTCGGCCTCACGACGATCGGACTGATCGTCGGCTCGCAATTCGGCCGGCGCGCGCTGCTCGAGCGCGTGCAGGCGGCTTCCTTCGTTGACGCCGAGTCCGCGCTTCCGGCGGATGGTGATGCGCCTGCCGTGACGCACCTGACCGCGCGGGAGCTGCGGCCCCTGGTCGAACGCTTCATCGGCGGCAGCCGCGCGGCGCGGCATTTCGCCGATCTCGGCTGGCGCGGCGGCGAGAACGCGCG
Organism: Steroidobacteraceae bacterium; assembly: GCA_050738555.1. Lineage (GTDB taxonomy): Bacteria > Pseudomonadota > Gammaproteobacteria > Steroidobacterales > Steroidobacteraceae > SCUD01. The sequence goes on from JBOHZO010000015.1 coordinate 3,974, forward strand.
CGCGAGTGCCGAGCAGCTCGAGGCCACGCAGAAACTGCTCGCCTCGGTCGTCGGCGCGTCATCTGCGCAGCGGCTCGTGGATGCGGCCGTCGCCGGACGCGAAGTGCCGCTCGAAGATGTCGTCTCGATCGTCGGCGGGGCCTCGCAGGCACTCGAGTTCAGCCGCGAGCTGCTGCAGGCAACGCTCGAAAACGTCAGCCAGGGCATCAGCGTGGTGGATGCCGAGCTCAGGCTCGTGGCCTGGAATCGCCGTTACGTCGAGATGTATCGCTATCCGCCCGGATTCCTGCGCATCGGGCAGCCCATCGAGAAGGTGCTTCGCTTCAACGCCGCGCGCGGGCGTCTCGGGCCGAATGACGCGGAGGCGGCGATCGCGCGGCGCCTGTCACACCTGAAACGCGGCAGCGCCTACGCGTTCCAGCGCACCTGTCCGGACGGCACCGTGCTCGAGATCCGTGGCAATCCGATGCCGGGCGGCGGGTTCGTCACGAGTTACACCGACGTGACCGAATACAAGCGCGCGGAAGAGGCCCTGCGCGTCGCCAACGAATCGCTCGAGCAGCGCGTGCGCGAAAGAACGCGGGCGCTGTCCACGATGAATGACGAGCTGCTCGATGCGAAAGCGGAGGCCGAGCGCGCCAATGCCGGCAAGACGCGTTTCCTGGCGGCCGCGGGCCACGACCTGATGCAGCCGCTGAATGCCGCGGGCCTGTTCGCCGGGGCGCTCGCGCAAAAGACGCGCGGCGAGGAGCAGCGTGCCCTGCTGGCCGACCTCGAAGGCTGCCTGCATTCGGCGGAAGGTCTGATTTCCGATCTGCTCGACATTTCGCGTCTCGATACGGGCGTGATCCGGGCCGGGATCGTCGACCTGCCGGTCGTGGGCATGCTCGATGCGCTGGATGCGGAGTTCCGGCTTGCCGCCGGCAAGCGCGGGCTCGAACTGGTCGTCCACAGGAGCCGGGCCGTGATCCGTTCCGATCCGAAGCTGCTGCGCCGGGTGCTGCAGAACTTCGTCGGCAACGCGCTGCGCTACACGATTAGCGGCCGCGTCGTGGTCGGCGTCCGGCGCCGCCGCGATCGCATCCGCATCGAGGTCTGGGATACCGGCATCGGCATCGAGGCGGAACAGCAGGCGCATGTTTTCGAAGAGTTCTATCGCGGTGGCGGCCGGCGAGAGGCCGACGACACGCGCGGCTTCGGCCTCGGTCTCGCGATCGCGGAACGCATCTCGCGCGTGCTCGGTCACGAGATCGGGCTGCGTTCGATACCGGGTCGCGGATCCGTGTTCTGGATCGAGGCGGCGCGCGGTGAGGTGAGGCTTACGCCCGTCAGCCTGCTGATGCCCGCGCGAGCGACAGGCGCGCTCGCGGGCGTGCGCGTGCTCTGCATCGACAATGACCCGGCCGCGCTCCGCGGCCTGGCGTCGTTCCTGGATTCCTGGGGTTGCGAAACGCTCGCGGCTCCGGGTATCGAAGACCTGGTCTCGAACCGGCGCCTGCAGGGATGGCGGCCCGCCGTCATCGTTGTGGACTATCACCTCGAAGGCGGCGCCACCGGGCTCGATGTCGTGCGGCACCTGCGCGCGGTCGAGCGGATCGACGCGCCGGTCCTGGTCGTGTCCGCAGATGCGAGCGATGCGGTACGCCTCGAAGCCGAATCGCTCGACTGCGTGTTCCTGCGCAAGCCCCTGAAGCCGCTCGCCGTGCGCAGCGCGCTGTCGCGCCTGCTCGAAGCAAACGCTGCCTGAAGGTGCCGGGGAAAATAGGGACGCTTCCCATTTTCTCTGCCTGCGCGAACCTTGAAAAATGGGAAGCGTCCCTATTTTCCCGACCCGGCACGATTACTTGGTGATTTCCAGCTCACGGAACAGCAATGAGGCCTGGGTCCGATTGCGCACGCCGAGCTTGGCGAGCGCGGCCGAGACGTGCGCTTTGACGGTGGTTTCCTCGATGGAGAGATCTGCGGCGATCTGCTTGTTGAGACGGCCGCGCGCGACCAGCTCGAGCACCCGGTATTGCTGCGGCGTCAGGCTGTTGAGCCGCATTGCGAGCGATTCGCGGCCATCTTCCGCTCGTATTGCCGCGGCCGCGCTGCCAGCCGGAAACCACTGGCCGCAATCCGTCACCGTACGGATCGCGGCGATCAATTCCGCCTGCGCCGCCGATTTGACGACATAGCCGGCCGCGCCGAATATCCGGGCGCGCCGGATGACGTCCGGATCCTCATTGGCCGAGACGATCATCACCGCGGTGCCGGGAAACTGGTTGCGCAGCCAGGTGAGCGGCGCGAAGCTCTTCGCGCCGGGCATCAGCAGATCGAGCAGCACGAGATCCGGTTCCGGCTGCGCACTCGCCGCGGCGCGGAGCGACTCGACATCGTAGGCCTCGAGAATTTCCGCATCCGGCACGGCCTGTGCGAGCGCCTGCCGCAACGCCGCGCGAAACAACGGATGATCGTCGGCCACCAGCACGCGCATGCCGTTATCTTAAGCTCACGCCTTCAGGCGGCCTTGGCAACGATGTCGCAGACCGCGGCAATTGCCGCGGCGCGCGAAGTCGAGCGCCGCCAGGCGGCGCCGATCACGCGGTTCGGCGCGGGCGGGGAGAACGGGCGCACGACGAGCCCGCGCGCCGACGCAAATGGCCCTTCTGCGGCGAGCCGCGGCAGGAGCGTGACGCCGATCCCGGCCGCCACCATCTGCCGGAGCGTCTCCAGGCTCGTTGCCCGAAAGTCCTGCTCCTCGGTGCCGGCCTGCGCGCAGACCTCGAGCGCCTGGTCGCGCAGGCAGTGGCCCTCTTCGAGCAGCAGCAGCTTTTCGCCGGCGAGATCGCTCGATCTCACGCGCTTTCGCGCCGTGAGCCGGTGATTTCCCGGCATCGCGACGAGGAACGCCTCGGCAAACAGCGAGCGCGTTGCGAGGCCCTTCGTATCGGCCGGAAGCGCGAGGATCGCGAGATCGAGTTCGCCCTGGACCACGCGCTCGACGAGCGGCGCGGTCTGAAACTCGTGCAGCATGAGTTGCAGCTTCGGCAGGGCGCGCGCGATGCGCGGCGCGATGCGCGGCAACAGATAAGGCCCGAGCGTCGGAATCAACCCCAGCTTGAGTTGGCCGGCCAGCGGATCCTGGCTGGCACGGGCAAGGGCGCGGATGTCCTCGGCGTCGCGCAGCATCCGCCGGGCCCGCTCGACCACGGCGACACCGGCGGCCGTCAGCGCGACGCGCCGCGGCCGGCGTTCGACCAGCGTGACCCCCAGCGACTCCTCGAGCTTCTTGAGCTGTGCCGAGAGGGTGGGTTGGCTGACATGGCAGCGCTCGGCCGCGCGCCCGAAATGGCGGGTTTCGGCGAGCGCCACGAGGTACTGGAGGTCCCGGAGATTCATAGTTACAGTCTATCATAGATATAAAATCAATCGATTGTACAAATAGTATCCGCAAAGGCATCCTCTCGGCTCAACCTGAGGAGAGGAGTTCAACACCATGTTGGGTATTGGCAAACAGTTTCCCGCGTTCAAGCTGACGGGCGTCGTCGACAACGACGCCAAGCACGCGTTTAAGGACATCGACAACCGGACCTACGCCGGCAAGTGGCTGGTCGTATTTTTCTGGCCGAAGGATTTCACCTTCGTCTGCCCGACGGAGATCGCCGGTTTCGGCAAGCTGAACCGCGAGTTCCGCGACCGCGACGCGCAGGTTCTCGGCGTCAGCACGGATTCGGATTTCGTGCACCTCGCCTGGCGCAAGTCGCACGAGGATCTGCGCGAGCTGCCGTTCCCGATGCTCTCGGACATCAAGCGCGAGCTCGCGACTTCGCTCGGTATCCTCGATCCGGAGGCCGGTGTTGCACAGCGTGCGACCTTCATCGTCGACCCGGAAGGCGTGATCCGCTTCGTCTATGTGACCGACCTCAACGTCGGCCGGAGCCCGGAAGAGGTGCTCCGCGTGCTGGACGGTCTCCAGACCGACGAGCTTTGCCCCTGCAACTGGCAGAAGGGCGAAGACACCCTGAAGGCGGCCTGAGCATGGACGCACTCAGGGACCGGATTCCGGATTATGCCCGCGACCTGCGGCTCAACCTTGCATCGGTATTGACGCCACAGGGTGCGCCGGGCCTTTCCGAAGCGCAGCTCTGGATGACGGCGCTCGCCTCGGCAATCGCCTCGCGCAATGCCGAGCTCGCGCGCACCGTCGAAACCGCCGCGGCAGAGAAGCTGGCGCCGGTCGAGATCGAGGCCGCGCGTTCCGCCGCCGCGATCATGGGCATGAACAATGTCTACTACCGCTTCCTGCATCTCGTCGAGGACGAGGAGTACTCGAAGCTGCCCGCGCGGCTTCGAATGAACGTGATCGGCAGCCCCGGAATCGCGAAAGCGGATTTCGAGCTGATCTCGCTCGCCGTCTCGGCGGTGAATGGCTGCGGCAAATGCGTGACTGCGCACGAGCGCGTGCTGCGCCAGCACGAGGTCGGTCGTGAAGCCGTGCAGTCCGCCGTGCGCATCGCCTCCGTGATGCACGCGATTGCCGGCGTGCTCGCCTACGAGAGTGCCCGCGCCGCCTAGGCAATAAAGGGGGACGTTCACTAAAGGGGACGTTCCGCTAAAGGGGACGTTCCGCTAAAGGGGACGTTCCGCTAAAGGGGACGTTCACCTTTAACTTGAAGGGGTGCGTTGCCTGGTCTCT
>JBOHZO010000016.1:0-4007 GCA_050738555.1 Steroidobacteraceae bacterium
CCCTGGAACTATCCGCAATACCTCGCGGTGTCGCCATTGACCGCGGCGCTCGCGGCCGGCAACCGCGCGATGCTCAAGATGTCGGAGCACACGCCGCGATTCGGCGCACTGTTCGAAATGCTCATCGCGCAGAGTTTTTCTTCCGACGAAGTAGTGGCGGTCAATGGCGATGCGTCCGTCGCAAAGTCCTTTGCAGCCTTGCCATTCGACCACCTGCTGTTCACGGGATCCACGCAGGTCGGTCACGAGGTCATGAAGGCGGCAAGCGCCAATCTTACGCCGGTGACGCTCGAGCTCGGCGGCAAGTCGCCGGCGATCGTCACGGCGGGATTCGAGCTCGACGAGTCCGCGCGGCGGATCATGTACGGCAAGTTGCTGAACGCGGGCCAGACCTGCGTCGCGCCGGACTACGCCCTGGTCCCGCAGGCTTCGATCGATCGCTTCGTGGAATCCTGTCGGGTCGCGACCATGGCTTTCTATCCCAAGCTCGCGACCAATCCGCAGTACACGTCGATCATCAACGACCGGCAGTACCGACGGATCGCCGCCGCAATCGAGGATGCGCGCGCGGGCGGCGCCACCATTCACGCGCTGCACGAGGAACCCGCGGACCCGGAGCGCCGCCGCCTCTCGCCGGTCGCCGTCACAAACGTCACGCCTGCAATGCGGCTGATGCAGGAGGAGATCTTCGGGCCCGTGTTGCCGGTCGTCGGCTACGAGTCGCTCGAGGAGGCCATTGCCTTCGTCAATGCGCGGCCGCGGCCGCTCGCGCTCTACTATTTCGGCGCAGAAGACGCCGGGCTCGATGCCGTGCTACTGCGCACCGTGGCCGGCGGCGTCACGGTCAACAACACGGCGTTCCACGTAGTCCAGGAAGAGCTGCCATTCGGCGGCGTGGGCCCGAGCGGCATGGGCCAATACCACGGCCGCGCAGGATTCGACACCTTTTCCAAGTTGAAGCCCGTCTTCCTCGATGGCCGGCTGAGCGCTTCGCGTCTCCTGATGCCGCCTTACGGCCGCCTGTTCCGCGCGGTCCTCAAGCTGTTGTACCGGTGACCGCTGCCTGGGATCTGCCGTCGCCCTTTGTCCATCGGGTGTCGGCGCTCCCGGCCGACATCGATGCCTATGGCCACGTCAACAACTCGGTTTACCTGCGCTGGCTCGACGAGGCGGCCTGGGCGCACTCTTCCGCGCTTGGCGTGTCGCCGGAACATTGCGTAAGCAGCCGCCGCGGCATGGTGGTCTGGCGCAGCCAGCTGCATTACCTGGCGCCCGCATTCGCGGGCGACTCGCTCGAGACCGGCACCTGGCTCGTCTTCGAGGACGCGCGCCTGCGAGTGGACCGGCGCTTCCAGATTCGCCGCCCTCGCGACAATCGCACGCTGCTCCGCGGCCTCATTCACTACGTCTGCGCCGATCTCGACAGCGGCCGGCCGAAACGCATGCCGGTCGAGTTCGTCGATCGCTACCGGCCGCTGCCCGAGGTTTCGGCGGCCCTCGCGGAGGAAAGCCATCGCCGCTTCGCTCCGGGTGTTTCGCCGCCCGAGATCTGAAGCGGCTCAGGCGAGCAGCGCCTGCGCGTGATGCCGCAGGTGATGCTCCATGAACGTCGAGATGAAGTAGTAGCCGTGGTCATAGCCCGGCTGGCGTCGAAGCGTCAGGGGATAGCCCGCGTCCCTGCAGGCCCGTTCGAGCCGCTCCGGCATCAGCTGCTGTTCCAGGAATTGATCCGCCATTCCCTGGTCCACCAGTAGCGGCGGCCGGCCGTTTGTCGTCGGCAGCGCGCGAATCAGTTCGCACGCGTCGTAGCTGCGCCAGCGCACGCGATCGGGGCCGAGATAGCCCGTGAACGCCTTCCGGCCCCAGGGGCAATGCATCGGCGCCGAGATCGGCGCAAAGGCCGAAATCGAGCGATAGCGGTCCGGGTTCTTCAGGCCGATGGTCAACGCGCCGTGGCCGCCCATCGAATGGCCGAAAATGCCCTGACGCTTCGGATCGACCGGAAAATGCTCTTCCACGAGCGCCGCCAGCTCCCGCGTGACGTAGGAATACATGCGGTAGTGCCGCGACCACGGCGGCTCGGTAGCATCGAGGTAGAAACCTGCCCCAACCCCGAAATCCCAGTGGTCGCTGTCGCCCGGCAGCGGCACGCCGCGCGGACTCGTGTCCGGCGCGACGAGCGCGATCCCGAGCTCGGCCGCCACGCGCTGGGCACCCGCCTTGATCATGAAGGTCTCTTCGGTGCAGGTCAGACCGGCCAGGTACCAGAGCACCGGCACCCGCCGCCGCTCGGCCTGCGGCGGCAGGTACACGGCGAATCGCATCGCGCAGGCCGTTTCAGTCGCGGCGTGGCGGTGAAATCCCACCGCACCGCCGAACGCGCCATGGCGCGCGAGGGTCTCCGGCGCCGCCGTCATCGCGTCAATGCATCTGCCGCCGCGACGGCGAACTCATTTCTTCTTCTTGGGCTTCCGGCTCGCCGTCTTGCGGGTCTTCGGCTTGGCCTTCGCTTTGGCCTTGGGCGCCGCCTTGAACTTCGCCGCCTCTTCGGATCCGCGCGTCGCATTGCCAGCACTGTAAGAATGCTTGCCGGCGCCGGCGAGCTGGCCGCGGTCGACGATCAGGTATTCGGTGCGGATCGGCCGCTTGTCGAACCAGCATTCCAGGATTTCGCGGGTGCCGGCCGCATAGCGAGCCTGCGCCGACAGCGAAGACCCGGAAATGTGCGGTGTCATGCCCTCATGCGGCATGGTCCGCCACGGATGGTTGCGCGGCGGCGGCTGCGGGAACCAGACGTCGCCCGCGTACCCGGCGAGCTGTCCGCTTTTCAGCGCGCGGACGATTGCGTCGCGGTCGCAGATCTTGCCGCGGGCCGTGTTGACGATATAGGCGCCGCGTTTCATCTTGGCGATCAATGCGTCGTTGAACATGCCTTCCGTTTCCGGGTGCAGCGGACAATTGATCGTCACGACGTCGCAGACCCGGACCATCGATTCGACATTCGGGTGGAATGTCACGCCCAGTTCCTGCTCCACCGACTCCGGCAAGCGGTGCCGGTCGGTGTAGTGCAGCTTCACGTCGAATGGCTTCATCCGGCGCAGCACCGCCGAGCCGATGCGACCCGCTGCGACGGTACCGACGTTCATGCCTTCGACATCGTAGGAGCGTTCCACGCAATCCGCGATGTTCCAGCCGCCATCCACCACCCACTGGTGCGAGGGCAGGTAATTGCGCACCAGCGAAAGGATCATCATCACGACGTGTTCGGACACGCTGATGCTGTTGCAGTAAGTTACCTCGGCGACCGTGATGCCCCGGTTCATGGCCGCCTGCAGGTCCACGTGGTCGGACCCTATGCCCGCGGTGATCGCGAGCTTGAGCTTAGACGCCTTCGCGATGAGGTCCGCCGTCAGGTAGGCGGGCCAGAAGGGCTGCGAGATGACGACTTCCGCATCGACGATCTCCTTCGCGAGCCGGCTGTTCGGCCCGTCCTTGTCGGAGGTGACCACGAGCTTGTGTCCCCGCGACTCCAGGAATTTGCGAAGGCCCAGCTCGCCAGAAACGCTGCCCAGCAATGCGCCAGGCTTGAAATCGATCGCCTGCGGCGTCGGCATCGTCTGCCCGCCTGGATAGTGGGTGAGCCGCGGGAGGTCGTCACGGGCATAGGACTTCGGGTAACCCGTCACCGGGTCGTCGTAAAGCACACAGACAATTTTGCTCATCGTTGGGCCCCTTGCTTCAAGCTGCCAAAACGCCCTTCGCCTTCGCGGTATGCGTGGCGATCGCATCCATCAAGGCCGGATTCAGGCAGTCATAAGGCTCCAGCTTCAGCTCCTTGAGCCGCGCGCGAACCGCGGCCATCTGATCGGGCTTGGCGCCACCGGTCTCGATGACGGATGAAACGAATGCCGCGAATTCGGGCGCCGCCCAGCCCTTGTCCTTGGAAAGCTCGACGTGCACGAAATCAAAACCATAGAACGGGTGGTTCTTGTTCTCGATGCGGCCGT
>JBOHZO010000017.1:0-30666 GCA_050738555.1 Steroidobacteraceae bacterium
CATTGCATCCGCGACATCCGACCATCGCGCGCAGCTCGCAGTCGATGCTTGGCGCAATCGTGAACCGACCATGGAAGCCGCCCTTGAGATTGCGCTCGGCTCCGACCAGATGGCGCTCGTACCTCGAGACCGCACTGTCGCTTCATTCTTTGAAGTGCAAATGGATGGGAGGTATGAGTCCCCTTTGTTGATCGCTGCGCGCATGAGCGCGGCGGTGCCACTCGAATATCGTCGCAAGATCCTGGAACTCATTCGCGAAGTCCCGGCGATCGGGATCTCGCCGCGCTTAGAGTCAGTGTCGCTCGAGGCTCAGAAGGCACTGCCAACCTACTCTCAGCCCCCATACAAGCAAGGTGAGTTGTTAGCTCAATGGGCGCGCAAGAGATTCGACGTGCCGGCCCACGCCAAGGCGGATCCGGAGAAGATCTTAGAGGGACTCGGTGTCGACATGGAATTACATCACTTCGGCGTCGAAATGATCGATGCGGTTGGATGCTGGAGCCAAAGCCATGGTCCTGCTGTCTTGGTGAATCTCGACGGCATGCACGCACAAGCCCCGCAGGGCCGGCGGGCGACGCTAGCTCATGAGCTTGCGCATGTCCTTATCGATCGGCATGGGAGCCTACCCGCCGCAGAAGTCCTAGGGGACGATGCGCCACGCTACCCGGAGCAGAGGGCTGGCGCTTTTGCCGCAGAGTTCTTGCTGCCCAAGAATGTCGCAGCCGAGCGGATCCGCGATTCGACTGATGTGGAAGATGCGATTCTCAGACTGCGCAATGCATTCGACGTATCGCGAGAGCTGGCGGCATGGCAAGTGATCAACGGCCCTGCCTTTCACACGCTAGGCCATAGTGATCAGCAGCTTCTGAGGCGCTGGACGACCCAAGCGCGTTACACCCGGCTGTTCTGATCTCAATTTTCAGGGTAATAAGACCCTATTGAATGACGAGCGGGATTGCTCCTCGTCTGGCCGAGAGCGGGCGCACGAGTAACCAGCGTGGGTCAATCCGCGGACCTGCGGAATGGCGATGAACAACAGGCAACTCCGCGCATGTTGCTCGAACTCACGCGAGGCAAACCGCGCCTCGCGGGCAACCCAATGAGATACCTCAAATTGCGATGGCCGGGAGGGAATGATCGGGTCGAATTTCGAGTATGGTGGAGCAATATTTGGAGGTCGATTATCGAGCCCAAATAGGGTGGGGCACGGGGTGGGGTAATTCGAAAACCAGTCGCGCGAAGTTGCGCAGAATCAGTTACTTCCAGCAGCCTTCGATTCCGACCCTAGCCTTCAAGATCGTCGACGACGCCCCGGTGGCGGAATGGGTAGACGCTACGGACTTAAAATCCGTTGGCCGCAAGGCCATGCAGGTTCGATCCCTGCCCGGGGCACACATATCTTGATATTACGAGTATTATCGTAATACAATGCGCGCGATGAAGACCGCGCGCGTGATCGATGCCCTGGGAGCTCTCGCTCACGAATACCGCCTGGCGATCTACCGATTGCTGGTCGAGCGAGGCCCTGAGGGACTACCGGCAGGCGCCATCGGAGTACGCGTCGGGCTGGCGCCCTCGTCACTGACGTTTCACCTCCAGACCTTGCAGCGCGCTGGACTGATCACACCGATCCGGGCCAGTCGTCAGCTCATCTACAGCGCCGATTTCGGCGTGATGGACGAATTGGTCGGTTACCTCACTGAGAATTGTTGCGCGGCGAGCACGGAGTCATGCGCACCCGACTGGAAACCCGCGCGGCCCGCGAAGGCCGTGAAACGGCGAAAAGCAGCTTGAAGCTTGCATCATGAACCCGGCGGTCGCAGACATCACCCAGAGACCCTCGCGCGCGGCGATCGTCGCGCTGCTTGAAGGAGCGAATCTACCGACCGCGGATCTCACGGACGGGCACCTGGAGCACTTCTTTTCCATTGGTCCGCGCATCGCGCCATTCGGATTGGTTGGCCTTGAGATTCACGGAAAGGACGCCCTGCTGCGATCGCTGGTGATCGCCCCGGATTGTCGAGCGGCCGGTGCCGGCTCTGCGCTGGTCGAGCATGCCGAAGACTATGCTCGCACGCACGGCGTGGCAGCGATCTATCTCCTGACGACCACGGCGGAACCGTTCTTCGCGCATCGCGGCTATGGCCGGATCGAGCATGGCGAGGCGCCGGCATCCATTCGCTCGACCCGGGAGTATTCGGACATCTGCCCGACCAGCTCCGCACTCATGGTGAAACACTTATGAAACGCCTTCACGTTCATGTCAGCGTCGGCGATCTTGCGGATTCCATCCGCTTTTATTCGACGCTCTTCGCCGCGGAACCGGCAGTTCGCAAGGACGACTACGCGAAGTGGATGCTGGACGATCCGCGCCTGAATTTTGCAATTTCCAGGCGGGGAGGGGCGAACGGCATTCGTCACCTCGGCATCCAGGTGGAGGACGCGGAGGAGCTCGAAGAAATCTACGCGCGCCTAAAACAGGCTGACGCACCGGTGCTCGAAGAAGGCGCTACGACCTGCTGTTACGCGAAGAGTGAAAAGAGCTGGATCGAGGATCCGCAAGGCGTGAAATGGGAGACATTTCTGACGACGGGCTCGAGCACGGTATACGGGTCAGACATCGAGCAAGCCGTGAACTCGCCGTGCTGCGAACCAAAAGCTGCCTAGGTGCACCATGAACGAACCTGCATTCAACGTGCTGTTTCTATGTACCGGCAACTCCGCGCGCAGCATTCTCGCCGAGAGCCTCCTCAACCAGTGGGGTCGCGGCCGGTTTATCGGATTCAGTGCGGGCAGTCATCCTAAGGGCGCGGTCCATCCCTTGACGCTCGAAATGCTGAAGCACATGAAAGTGCCGACGGCTGGACTCCGCAGCAAGAGTTGGGACGAATTCGCCGCGCCAGGCGCGCCGCCGCTCGATTTCGTCTTCACCGTTTGCGATAACGCGGCCGGCGAAGTCTGCCCGGTCTGGCCCGGCCAGCCGATGACCGCACATTGGGGTATTGCGGATCCGGCGGCGGTGCGGGGCTCAGAGAAGGACCAATGGAAGGCCTTCCGCACTGCTTTCAGTGAGCTCGACAGCCGGATCAAGATCTTCACGAGCCTTCCGATTCGCTCGCTTGATCGCATCAAGCTGCAGGAACGCCTGAACGCTATCGGCAAGACAACCCCCGCCGACGAAGTCGCCTAGGCGCTTGGTCCGCTCACTGCTTGCGGAAGGACCGGGCTCGTGATGGTCGCGCTCGGTTCCCCGTCGGTGCGCTCGGGCGCATGCTCCCCGGCACGAGTCTAGAGCGGATAAATTCCGAGCGGCTGGACCAGCTCCCAGCCCTTGCCTTGATTCAAGTACTCCGCGCGCGCCTCGAATTTCTGAGGCTCGCCCGCCTTGGTCGGACCCTGCCAGCTCCACTGAACGTCATCACTGAATGTCACGAGGCCTTCGAACTCGACGACGGCGCTCATCAGCGAATCGCCGAGCGCCTGGGTTGAAATGGATTTCTGACGGAACTCGACGAGCGTCGCCTTGCCTTCGATCGCGGGATTCGCGTTGATCTTCTCGAGCACGAGCTGGCCCATGCCACTCGTGTCCGGCGCGGCGTCGCCGCTGGCACCGCCGTCAACCGCCGCGGGAGGACCGGGCACATCGGGCGTCGCGGTATTCGCAGGCGAACTCGGGCCGCCATCGCAGGCCACGACCGACAGGGCGCCCGCGACGGCCACCGCCGTAAGCGACGCGCGAATCAATTGCAGCGTTCCGGCATTCAAGCGGCGAGTATACGGGGCGGGCATTGTGACGCTCCCGGAGGCCATGATTGCCTTATTTTGATATAGTCCGCGCGACCTGAGAGGCTGGACGACATTTCAATTGCAAGCGTTTAATTTTTCACGACTTTCCGCGCGCGATATCCACGTCTGGCGCGGCGACCGCAAGGTGCTCGGCGGAGTTTCCGTCGATGCCGCGGCAGGCACCTGCGTCCATGTCGCGGGGCCGAATGGCTCGGGCAAGACGACGCTCTTGCGCGTGCTCGCGGGATTCCTGGCGCCGGAGCAGGGGAGCGTTACCTGGGGAGGCCGGCCGATCGGCGCGGACCGTGACGCGTACTGCGCAAGCTTCAGCTACCTCGCACACAGCGACGGCCTGAAACCCGAGTTGACCGCCCGCGAAAATCTCGCGTTCGAGGTCGGATTGCGGCGCCGGTGCGAGGCTCCCGAGATCGATGACGCACTCTCACGCGTCGGGCTCGCTGCGTCACGGGACCAGGCTGCCGCGGTCCTGTCCGCGGGGCAGCGGCGGCGTCTCGCGATGGCGCGCGTGATGCTGGCGGCGGCTCCGCTGTGGATTCTCGACGAGCCGTTCACGAATCTCGACGGCACAGGCGTAATGCTGGTTACAGCGATCATCACCAGTCACCTCGACCGGGGAGGCGCGGCCGTATTGGCCGCTCATCAACCGCCGTCGATACCCAATCAATCCCCACGGCGCGTCGATCTCGCCTCATGAACAACACGTCCATGATGCACGCGGCGATGCTGATGTACCGGCGAGACTTGTTGCTGGCGGTGCGCCATTGGGGCCAGGTCGCGCAGCCGCTGATGTTCTTTGCGATGGTCACGACACTCTTTCCGCTCGCACTCGGACCGGATCTCGCCGAACTGCGGCAAATCGCCGGAGGCATTGTCTGGGTTGCCGCGTTGCTCGCGTCCCTGCTCGGACTCGAGCTCCTGTTTCGCGCCGATCACGCCGATGGCACGCTCGAGCAGATGCTCGTTAGCGGACAGCCGCTCGCACTTCTCGCGCTCGCGAAAGGCGCAGCCCATTGGACGGTTTGCGGCCTGCCGCTGGTCCTGGTTTCACCGCTGGTTGCCACGGGTCTCGCCTTGCCGGGCGGCGCGATCTGCACGCTGATGCTCTCGCTGGGCCTTGGCACCGGTATCCTGAGTGCGCTGGGAGCGATCGGCTCGGCGCTGACACTGGGCCTGCGGCGCGGGAGCCTGTTGCTTTCGCTCCTGGTGCTGCCGCTTGCGATGCCGGCCCTGATATTTGGCGCGCGCGCGATCGACATGGCGGTTCACGGTGAGAGTGCACGCGGACCCTTGTTGCTCCTGACCGCGATGCTGGTGCTGGCCGTGACCCTCGCGCCGCCTGCGGTGGCGGCAGCCCTTCGGATCAGCGCGGAGTGATGGAATGAACTGGACCTGGTTCCACCGGCTCGCTTCGCCGCCGCATGCCTATCGCATCGCGGGCCGCCTGGCGCCGTGGTTGAGCTGGCCGGCATTGCTCCTCATCGTCATCGGCCTCTATGGCGGACTCGTTCTCGCGCCGCCCGATTACCAGCAAGGTGATGCGTTTCGGATCGTCTACGTGCATGCGCCGAGCGCGTGGCTTTCGATGTTCGTGTACGCCGCGATGGCGGTCGCTGCGGCGATCGGCCTCATCTGGCGCATCAAGCTCGCGCACGCCGTCGCGGCTGCCTCCGCTCCGATTGGCGCTTCGTTCACGTTTCTCGCCCTGGCGACCGGCGCGATCTGGGGCAAGCCGATGTGGGGAACCTGGTGGGTGTGGGACGCGCGCCTGACCTCGGAGTTGCTGCTGCTCTTCCTGTATGCGGGCGTCATGGCGCTCCGCGGCTCGATCGACGATCGCGATCGCGCCGACCGCGCCTCCGCCGTGCTCGCCATTGTCGGCGTCGTGAACCTTCCGATCATCCACTACTCGGTGTACTGGTGGAACACGCTGCACCAGCCGTCCACCCTGACCAAGATCGGCAAACCCTCGATGTCCGGCGATATGCTCTGGCCATTGCTCGCCATGCTCCTGGGCTTCACGCTTTACTATGGCGCGATCCTGATGACGCGCCTGCGCGCGGAAATCCTCCGGCGCGAGCGCGATGCGGCATGGCTGCGGACGGAGCTCGGCCAATGAGCCAATTTCTCGCGATGGGCGGCTACGGGGCTTTCGTCTGGCCCTGTTTCCTGCTGACGGGAGTCGTGCTCGTCTGGAACGTGGTCGCCGCACGGCGGCTGCACGCGGCTGCGCGCAGCAGGGCACTGCGTAGGAACGATACCGGGCGGAACGCGTCGTGACACCTCGCCGCAAACGCCTCATCGCCGTCATCGCAATCCTCGCCGGTGTCGGTGCCGCGACCGCTCTCGCGATGCTCGCGTTCCAGGACAACCTGCTCTACTTCTACAACCCGTCGCAGGTCATGGCCGGGGAAGCGCCGAAGGGCCGCACCTTCCGGATCGGCGGAATGGTCACGCAGGGCAGCCTCGAGCGCACCGCAGGCGCGCTGAAGGTCCGATTTGTGGTGACCGACTACAAGCATTCGATTCCCGTGAACTATGAAGGCCTGCTGCCGGACCTGTTTCGCGAAGGGCAGGGGGTCATCGCACATGGGCAACTGACGGAAGCGGGCGAATTCGTCGCGGACGAGGTTCTCGCCAAGCACGATGAGAATTACATGCCGCCGGAAGTAGCGGAGTCGCTCAACCTGCCGACGCCGGCGAGGCCCGTCGAATGATTCCGGAGCTTGGCCACTTCGCATTGATCCTGGCGCTCCTGCTTTCGATCGCGCAGGGTTTTTTCAGTCTCAATGGCGCCGCGCGTGGCAACGCGGCGTGGATGGCGGCGGGCCGTTCGGCGGTGGCCGGCCAATTCGTATTCGTCGTGCTGGCATTCGGCGCCCTGACCTGGGCGTTCGTCGACCGCGATTTCTCCGTGCTCTACGTCGCCACGAACTCCAATTCCCAGTTGCCGCTTTTCTATCGCGTGGCCGCGGTCTGGGGCGCTCACGAGGGCTCGCTGCTGCTCTGGTCGCTCTGTCTCGCCGGCTGGACGCTCGCCGTTGCGGCATTCAGCAAGAGCCTCGAGGCGCCATTTCAGAGCCGCGTGCTCGGCATCCTCGGCCTGATCAGCATCGGCTTTCAGCTCTTCATGCTGATGACTTCGAATCCCTTCGAGCGTCTCGTGCCGCGGGCCTCCGAGGGCCTCGACCTCAACCCTCTGCTGCAGGATTTCGCGCTCGCCGTGCATCCGCCGATCCTGTATCTCGGGTATGTCGGTTTTGCCGTCGCGTTTGCATTTGCCTGCGCCACCCTGCTCGAAGGCCGTCTCGATACCGCCTGGGCGCGCTGGACGCGGCCGTGGACGCTGGTGGCGTGGCTCTTCCTGACCATCGGCATCGCGCTTGGCAGCTGGTGGGCCTACTACGAACTCGGCTGGGGCGGCTGGTGGTTCTGGGATCCGGTCGAGAACGCGTCGTTCATGCCGTGGCTTGCCGGCACGGCCCTGATTCACTCGCTGGCCGTGACCGAAAAGCGTGGCCTGTTCAAGAGCTGGACGCTGCTGCTCGCGGTCTCGGCGTTCTCGCTGTCGCTCCTCGGGACATTCCTGGTCCGTTCGGGCGTGCTGATCTCGGTGCACGCCTTCGCAACGGATCCGGCGCGCGGCGTGTTCATCCTCGCCTTCCTGACGGCGGTCATCGGCGGGGCGCTCCTGCTCTTCGCCTGGCGCGCGCCGCGGCTCAAGTCCGCCGCCGGCTTCGAGCCGACGTCGCGCGAAAGCTTCCTGCTCTTCAATAACGCGTTTCTCGTCGCCGCCCTCGCACTGATCCTCCTGGGTACCTTGTATCCGCTCTTCATGGATGCGCTCGAGCTCGGCAAGATCTCGGTCGGCCCGCCGTATTTCGAGCTCGTATTCCTCGTGCCGATGCTGCCGCTGCTCGCGCTCCTGGGCGTCGGCATGCACGCAGCGTGGAAGCGCGGCCTCCTGGGCTCCGTACGCAACCGCCTTTACCTGGCTGCCGCCCTCGCGGTGATCGGATCGCTCCTGGTCGGCACCGCCGCCTACGGCGAAATCCGGCCGATGACCACGCTGGGCTTCGCGCTGGCGCTGTGGGTGATGGTCTCGTCGCTGTCGATTCCGCTCGCGCGCCTGCGCGCGCGCCAGCCCATTCCAGGTGCCGTGCTCGGAATGGTGATCGCGCATTTCGGCGTCGGGCTCGCGACACTCGGCATCACCGGCGTGCAGTCGTTCAGGATCGAGAAGGATGTCGCGCTTGCGATCGGCGACGGAACCGACGTCGCGGGTTATGACTTTCGCCTGGCGGCGCTCCGGGATCTGCGCGGCCCGAACTTCATCGCCGTCGAAGCCGACGTCGTCGTGTCCCGCGATGGCCGTCGCGTCACGACCCTGCATCCGCAGAAACGCCTGTACAACTCCGGTGGCAACCCGATGACCGAGGCCGGCATCGAGGTCGGCGCGGCACGGGACTTGTTTGCAGCGCTGGGTGACGACCTCGGCCAGGGCCGTTGGAGCCTGCGCCTGCAATACAAGCCCTTGATCCGCTACGTCTGGCTCGGCGCACTCCTGATCGCGCTCGGCGGCGGAATCGCGGCGCTCGACCGGCGCTACCGCGAGCGCGCCACGGTGCGTGCCGGCGCGTCGAGCGCAACGGTCGCGCCGGGCTCGCGATGAAGCTCCCCTGGAAGTTCCTGTTGCCCGCGATCGCCTTCGCGATCCTGGTCGGGTTCTTCATCGTGGGCCTGCGGCAGAACCCCGGCGCGATTCCATCGCCGCTGCTTGGCAAACCGGCGCCCGAGTTTTCGCTCGAATCCCTGGGCGATCCTTCCTGGAAAGTCGGATCGGCCGACTTTGCAGGCCGCCCGTGGCTCCTCAATGTCTGGGCGACCTGGTGCGTCGGCTGTCGCGAGGAACACGAGGCGCTTCTTGCGATCGCGCGCGAGAATCGCCTGCCGATCATGGGCCTCAACTGGCGCGACGATCGGGCGCTTGCGCTGCGCTGGCTGGCGCAGCTCGGCAATCCCTATGTCTCCGTCGCCTACGACTCGGAAGGCCGCACGGCGATCGACTGGGGAGTCTACGGCGCACCGGAAACTTTCCTGATCGGCGCCGACGGCGCAGTCCTCAGAAAGCACATCGGTCCGCTGACGCCAGAGATCTGGGAGCGCGATTTCCTGCCGCTCCTGCCGCCGGCGGCGGAGGAGGGGTGATGCGGCTCATCGCCATCACCGTCTTGCTGATGCTCGGCGCGTCCGCGGTCGCGATCGACACGGGCCAGCGCCTCCAGGATCCGGCGCAACAGGCGCGTTACGAGCGCCTGATCCGCGACCTGCGTTGTCTCGTCTGCCAGAACGAAAGCGTCGCCGACTCCAATGCCATGCTGGCGAATGATCTGCGGCGCGAAGTGCGCGAACTCATCGTCGCGGGCCGGAGCGACGCGCAGATTCGCGCTTTCATGACCGAGCGCTACGGCGACTTCGTGCTCTACCGCCCGCCGGTCAAGCCGCGAACCTGGCTGCTCTGGTCCGCGCCGGTCCTGTTCCTGCTCGGAGGGCTGGGCGTCGTCGCGGTGGTTGTCCTGCGCCGCGCCCGCGCGGCCCGCGCGAATCCCGCGACGCTCGACGAAGAGCCGGACCGCCAGTGACGCTCTTCGTCGCGATCTCGGCGCTGCTTGCGGCGGTGGCCATCCTGCTGCTGGTCTGGCCGCTGCTCCGAACGTCCGGCGGCGACGCGAAGCCTCGGCCGCGCGCGGGCATCTCGGCCACGGTCGTCGCCGCGCTGTTGCCGGTTGCGGCATTCATGATCTATTTCTGGGCGAGCAACTGGACCTGGGACACCGCAGAACAGGACGAATCGGTTTCCGCGCGGGATCTGAAGCGCGTGGTCGCGCAACTCCAAGAACGACTGGCGAAGCAGCCGGACGATATCGAGGGCTGGAAGCTGCTCGGCCGCACGGCGACGGTTGTCGGCGAGTATGTCATCGCCCGCGAAGCTTTCGGCGAGGCGTTCACGCGCACCAGGGGCCAGGACGACGAGGCAGTCGTCGGGTACGCCGAATCGCTCGTCCTCAATGACGAGCGCGAGATCGACGGCCAGGCGGCGCAGTTGTTCGAACAGGGGCTCGAGATGGCGCCCGACAATCCGCGCGCGCTATGGTATGGCGGAATCGTCGCCTATCGCCGCGGGGACCTCGCTCTCGCGCAGCAACGCTGGGTCGAGCTGCAGAATCACGAGCTGGCGCCGGACCTGAAGCAAATTGTGGCGGAACGCCTTGCTGAGCTCGAGAGTTCCCAAGGCAAGCCATTGGATTCCGGCGCGCTGCCAGCCGCGCCGGGCGCAATCGAGATCGCGATCAGCATCAAGCCCGAGCTGGCCTCGAAGGCCCGCCCCAATTCGATGCTGTTCGTAATTGCGCGCCGCGGGAGCGCCGGCCCGCCGCTTGCCGTCGTGCGGCGCACGGTTGGCGCCTGGCCGGTCGCCGTGCGCTTGAGCGATGCGGACGCCATGCTGCCCGGCATGTCGCTCGCAAGCGGCGGCCCGATCACACTCATCGCAAGGATTTCGCAGAACGGCGACCCGATCGCCGCGAGCGGCGACCTCTTCGGCGAGGTCGGTTATGATTTCGCTTCGGCCCATCCGGCCAGCATTACCATCGACCGGATCGTTCCGTAATTCAGCGGCCGGAGGAGTGCGATGGGTCCGGCCGTCGTCAGTTACCGCTTCAGGCGCCTGCCATCGGTATTCCGCTACTTTCCGAGGGCGGTCTTCGGCCGGCGCGCCGCCCGCGTGCCAGACGGTCAGTCCGTTCCGCGTCTCGAAGGCAGCGTCGAATTGGTCCCGGTGCGCCGGAGCCACCTCGCGCGGTATCGCGAAGTGTGCGGCTTCGCCGACGACGGATTCCTCCCGGTCACTTATCCCCACGTGCTGGCCATGCCATTGCACGTGGCGTTGCTGACACATCCGCGGTTCGTCGTGCGTCTCATGGGCTTGATCCACGTCGCCAACGAAATCCACCTGGTGAGAGCCCTGCCGGCCGGCAGTGAATACCGGCTGCGGAGTTGGATCGAAGGACACCGCGAAGCGGATCGCGGCCACGAATTCGACCTCTTTACCGTTGCCGAGGACCGCGCGGGAACCGCCTGGCAGGAAAAGTCCACGCTGCTGGCGCGACGCGCATCGAGCGGCAAGCGAGCGGCGCGGAGCGCGCGCCAGACACTCCGATACGAAAAGCCCTCGGAGACAGACATGCCGGCCGGCATCGACTTCGACGTGCCGCGCGCCATGGGGCGGCGCTATGGCTGGCTGGCGGGGGACCTCAATCCCATTCACCTGGGCGACCGCGGCGCGAAACTCTTCGGTTTCGAGCGTGCGGTGGCACACGGCATGTGGTCCATGGCCCGCACGCTCGCCGCGCTCGGCAGCGAAGCCGTTGCGGCCCCGGTACGGGTGCACGTGGAGTTCAAGTTCCCGCTTTTCATGCCCTGCGTGGCGCGCCTCGAGCATTGGCCGCGCGATGGCCGCCGGGTTTTCGTGCTGAAGGATGCGGAAAGCGAGAGGCCGCACCTCGCAGGCTCGACGCGGCCGGGCTGACTCCTTGTACGACGGCCTGATGCGAAACGTGTTGAACGCCCACCCGGGCGAAAAGCGGGCGGTCGGTCTCGCGTTCGCCTATTTCTTCTTGCTGATGTGCGCCTACTACCTGCTGCGGCCACTTCGGGACGCGATGGCGATCGGCGCCGGCCTCGAGAACCTGCCCTGGCTCTATACCGGCACGTTCGTCGCTATGCTGACGCTGACGCCGTTCTTCGGGGCGCTCGTGTCCCGCGTCCGCAAGCAGTTGCTGTTGCCGATCACCTATGGCTTCTTTGCTTCGAACCTGCTCGTTTTCTATCTGCTGTTCAAGATGAATCCGGACGCGCGCTGGATCGCGATGTCATTCTTCATCTGGCTGTCCGTCTTCAACATGTTCGTCGTCTCCGTCTTCTGGAGTTTCATGGCGGACGTGTTCCGGGACGAGGAGGCCAAACGGCTGTTCGGGCCGATCGCGGCGGGCGGAGGCACCGGGGCCATCCTCGGTCCGCTGCTGATGCAGTTCCTGGTCCCCCGAATCGGCGTGGACGCGGTGGTTGGGCTCGCGATGCTGCTGCTGCTGGGCACCTTGCCGTGCATCCGCGGCCTGTCCCGCTGGGCCGAGGCCCGTCACGGGCATTTCGTGCTGCCGCCCGAGGACCCCGAAGCGCGCATCGGCGGCGGCGTGCTGTCCGGATTTCTGCTCGTCGCGAGATCCCCGTATCTGCTCGGGATTTTCGCGATCATCGCCATCGGCTCCATCGCTGGCGTCTTCATGTACAACGAGCTGCTGCATCTCGTCGAGCGGAGCTATGCGGACCTCGCGAGCCGCGCGCAGTTCTTCGGGCGGCTCGACACGGCGGTCAACGTGACCGCCTGGCTGTTCCAGGGCCTCGTGGTCGCCTGGCTGATCCGGCGCTTCGATCTGTCGGGCGCGCTCGTCACGATACCGATCGTGGCCCTCCTGTCCTTCGCCGCCCTGGCGGCCATGCCGACCCTGATTGTTCTCGCCGGCGGTCAGATCCTGCGCCGGGCGGGGGAGTTCGGCATCGCCAAGCCAAGCCGTGAAGTGCTGTTTACCGTGGTCGATGCCGAGACGAAGTACAAAGCCAAGAACTTCATCGACACGGTCCTGCAGCGGGGCAGCGACATGGTCGGCATCTGGCTGCACTACCTCGTGCAAGCCGGCGGAGTGGCGCTGGTCGGTTATTCCCTGATCTGCGCGGCTGGCATGTTTGCCGCGATCGCGATCTCCCTCGGCCTCGGCCGCGCTTTTTCCCAGCGCCAGGCGGCGCGCACTTCGTGAGTATTTTCCGGTCCAAGTGGAATCTCGCCGTTGGAGTCCCTCCATGGAACTGTCAGGTGAACGGAAGAATCGCATCAGCCGGCGCGCTGCACTCTGTCTCTTTGCCGCGCTCGCTGCACCGCGCATGACCCTTGCCGCCGCCAATCCAATCCAGCGGGCGATTCCGCGCACGGGGGAGAAGCTGCCCGCGCTCGGTCTCGGAACCTGGCAAGTGCTCGACGTGGCCCCGAGCGGTCCCGAGTACGACATGGCGGTTGCGGCGGTGCGCAGTTTTCTCGATTCCGGCGGCAGGGTGATCGACAGCTCGCCAATGTATGGCCGCTCGGAAGAGCGCGTCGGCGACATCCTGGCCTCGATCCGGCCAGCGATGCGCCCATTCCTTGCGACCAAGATCTGGACGACGGGACGCGATGCCGGCAAGTCGCAGCTCGCCGATTCGCATCGCCTGTTACGCGCCCGAATCCTCGACCTGGTCGAGGTGCACAACCTACAGGACCTGGCCACACACCTCGCGACATTGCGCGCGGCGCAGGAAGCAGGAACGGTGCGCTACGTCGGCGTCACGCATTATGTTGCGAGTGCGCACGCGGAACTAGAGCGCGTGATCCAGCGCGAGCGACCGGATTTCATGCAAGTCAATTATTCCCTCGCGGAGCCGGACGCCGGCGCGCGCCTGCTGCCGCTCGCACGCGAGCTGGGTGTCGCCGTGCTGGTCAATCGTCCGTTCACGAAGGGCTCGATGATCGACCGCGCCGCGGGCCATGCCCTGCCGCCGGTCGCGGCTGAGCTCGGTTGCCGAAGCGCCGCTCAGCTCTTCGTCAAATGGGTTCTCGGCGATGCCGCCGTTACCGTTGTGCTGACCGGCACACGCAATCCGCGCCATGCAGCGGAGAACCTGGAGGCCGCCTCCGGCGCGACGCCCGATCCCGCGCAGCGAAAGGCGATCTCGAGCTGGTTCGCGGCGCTCTGAACCTAGGGTGCTCTCCCTAGCGGCGATCCGGATACTTGCCGCACCACGAAATCGCATTCCCGCAAGGAGCCCGCAATGATCGAAAACGTCAAGCAGTTTCTGGGCGCGGTCGCCCGATCCGATCTCGGCAAGGCAGCGCGCCGGTCCGCGCGCACGGTCTGGAAGGCTCACCGCACTGCATTCGAGGCCACCCGCCAGGAAGCGGGCAAAGTGCTCGGCCTCGCGATTGACGAGGGCCAGAAGCTCGACGCGCGTCGCCGCAAGTCGATGAACGGCGTCGTCGAAAACCTGGCCGGGGCCGCCGACGAGCGCTTGTCTTCGCTCGAGCAGGCTTTCCAGAAGCAGATGACTCGCGCGATCCGGCGTATTGGCCTGCCGACCGCCGGCGAAATTGAGGCGCTTTCACGCCGCGTCGACGCGCTGTCCGCCCGGGTCAAGGTCCGCAGCACAAACAAGAGCCCGCGCCGCGTTACGCGCCGCGCCGCCTGAGCCAGCCAGTGCAGCTGGTGTACGATGGCTGCTGCCGTCGTACACCAGCCGCATGCCCTCCAGTCCCAAGTCCCAGCCCGGCCGGCGCACGCGCCAGCGGATCCTCGACGTCACGCTCGCGCTCTACAACGCGCGCGGCGAACCGCGGGTTTCGACATCGCTGATCGCGACGGAACTCGGCATCAGCGCCGGCAATCTCCACTATCACTTTCGCCGCAAGGACGACCTCAGTGCCGCCTTGCTCCAGCAATTCGTGTCCGAATTCGAGGCGCTGCTGCCGCCCGCCGGCTGGCGCGCGGATAGCGTCGAGGACGTGTGGCTGCTGCTGCACCTCATCCTCGAATCGCTGTGGCGCTACCGGTTCTTGTTCCGCGACCTGAGCGGGATCATGGCGCGCGACCGGCGCGCCGGGCAGCGGCTCGCGATGGTCTTCGAACGCGCGGTGCAGGCTTCGCGCGGCATCTGCCTTGGGCTGGTCGAGCGCAACCTGATGACGGCGACCGGAGCCGAGATCGATGCGCTCAGCATCAATATCGCCGTCGTGTCTCTCTACTGGCTCTCATTCGAGTCGGCGTGGCATTCGCGCCTGGACCCCTCGGCGGCGGGGATGTCCCGGGGGGTCTATCAGGTCCTCATGCTCGTGGCGCCATTTCTCCAGGCTGAGAGCCGGTTCCATCTCGAGAAGCTGGCCCAGGAGTATCTTGCGCGCCGAGAAGGAGGGTGAAATGAACAAATTCTGCGCACGGGCCAGCTGGGCCGCGTACTTTTTGCTTCTGGCAGGTGTTGCCAGCGCCGAACCCCTGCCGGCGGCGGCCTTTGCGTCTCTTCCGGAAATGGCGATGGTCTGCATGACTCCGGATGGACAAAAAGTTGCCTGGGCGAACGATCCTGGCGGCAAACCGATCGTCATCATTTTCGATCTCGCGACGGGCAAAGATATTCGGCGAATGAGCCTGGGCGACTACACGATCCGCAATCTCGACTGGGCGGATAACAAGACGCTTCTGTTGACGATCAGTACGACACGGACGTTCGGCGAGTCGACCATCGCTGAAAGACGTTACGAGTACTTCCGGATACTTGCGGTGGACGCCAGTGGAGGAGCGCTGCGTTCGCTGCTGCTGGGCGATCCGGAGAAGCAGGCGGTGACGGGTGCGAGCCTCGTGAGATTGCATACCGGGAAACCCGAGACGGTCCTGATGTCGTCATTCGATTTCGACCAGACGGCTTTCCGTACGGAGATCGGGTCCAGATTGACGGCCGGACGCAAGGATCAGGGCTGGCTGCGGTCATTGTTCGAGGTCAGCACGCGCACCGGGGAAGGCCGGAAGATCGAAACCGGCTCGCCTTACACCCGGGACTGGATCATCGATGCCCAAGGACGGCCGGCCGCAAGGAGCGAGTGGAATCCTGACAATCGTGAGTTCACCATTCTGGTGAAGGGAGGCAAGGGCTGGAAAAGGATCTACGAGTCTCGTGGCACTGATGAATTCCGCTTGCAGGCACTCGCTGCTGACGGCAAGGCAATCCTGGCGACTGGCGCTCGCGGCGGTGATCGCGAGAAAGTGTGGAGCATTCCGGTTGACGGCGGCCCAATCACGGTCCACTACGAGCATCCGGAATTCGACATCGAACACACGGTAGACGATCGGTTCACGGGTTCACCGGTCGGCTATCAGATCGGCGGCCTGCAGCGGACGATCCACTGGACGGATCCCAAGCTCGACGGGTTGCAGCAGTCCATTTCACGCGCATTCCCGAAGCTACAGACACAAATTTTCGATCGATCGGAAGACTACAAGCGGGTGCTCGTCCGCGCGGAGTATGCGTCCAATCCGCCGATCTATTACCTCGTGGACATAAACCGGGGAACCGCCGACATCGTCGGCGAGACCTACCCCATGCTCGCAAATGCGGAACTCGGTACGATCGATGCGACGAGCTACAAAGCCCGTGACGGCGTCTCGATACCGGTCTATTTGACGCTGCCGCCCAAGCGTGAGCCGGCCAAGCTGCCGCTCGTGGTGCTGCCGCACGGCGGACCGCAGGCACGTGACGACATCGGCTTCGACTGGCTGGCGCAGTTCTTCGCGACCCGCGGTTACGCGGTACTGCAACCGCAGTTCCGCGGTTCTGCCGGTTTTCGCGCGGACCTCGAGCGCGCCGGCGCCAAGCAGTGGGGCAGGGGGATGCAGAACGACGTCACGGATGGCGTCCGGCATCTGATCGACAAAGGAATCGCGGATCCAGCGCGCGTCTGCATCGTTGGTGGAAGTTACGGCGGTTACGCGGCGCTCGCCGGTGCGGCATTCACGCCCGAGACCTATGCCTGTGCCGTCAGCATCAACGGCATCTCCGACATACCCAATTTTTTCGGATTCCTCCGGAGACAGTACGGCGACAATTCGGATGCGCTTCGTTCCTGGGAGGACACTGTCGGCAATCCGACTGACGAGGACCTGGCAAGGTTTTCGCCGGCTCGCTCAGTCGACGCCATACGTGCCCCGATACTGCTCGCGCATGCCACCAACGATACGATCGTGCCATTCAGCCAAACCCAGTACTTCGCAAAGCTGCTGCGCGACCAAGGGAAGTCCTTCAAGCTGATCGAACTCGCAGGCGAGGATCATTGGCTGTCCACGAGCAGCTCGCGCCTGACGGTACTGCAGGCCATGGAAGAGTTTCTCGCCGCCAATCTTCGGTGACCGCAGCGCGGAGCAGGGCGCCTGGATGCTCGCGCACACAAGGAATTGCCGGCGAAATGCGCGTTAGGGTGATGCCTTATTTACCATAATATACATTATGCGAACTAGCTGCGCACACGCGCGAGCAATGCCCAATTGGGTGCAGCGCGTGCTTGGGCGTCACGGTCCTTGGTTGATGTGTGAAGGCCGTGATGCTCCCGCAGGAATACGTACAGATCGTCGATTTCTTGGTCGGTGAAATCGACATTGCGTACCCAACTCATGGCCGTCAGTTCGCGTCCGTTGACGGAACTGGCGGTACGCAACAAGTGCCGGAACTGCTCTCGCGAATACGCAGCCACGATGGCGAGTGGCGGACTTTGTTCGAGCGGACTGCCCCGGAAGTCCAGGCCATGACAGGCGGTGCAGACGATGCTGGCCAGATAACGCCCGCGCTCAAACGGAGTGTTTCGAGGCAGCTCACCCCATCGCGGCAATGACCGGTCAACCAGGTCAGCGTCGACGCCCCACCTTCCGGACATCATGGCCCAGCGTCCCCGAAGCGTGAAATCGTGCGAGAGCGGCACGGGTGGAAGGACCGGTTGTGCGCGGAGATGGGCGATGATGTTGACGAGGTCCTGATTCGCGAGCGGCCATGTGGCGTAGGAGATCATCCCGATGGCGCTCCGTCCGTTGCGCTTCACGCCGTAGCGGATCAAACGGACAAGCTCCTCATCGCTGTACTGCGGCACGACCTGAGATAGCGTCGGCGCAGCACTCTTGTGGATGCCCTCAATTTCCTCGAATCCGCCTTCACCTTCTCGGCCGTGGCAACCGGCCCAGCAGCCAACAACCCTCGCCATATGCGCTCCAGCATCGGGGTCGGCCGGTACCGCGGCGCGCAGCGGCACCAACGGAGCGTCGTATGTGCGGCGCATTTTCCATTCGGAAACTGCAAAGATGCCAACAAGAAACAGCACCGCGATTGCGCCCGCGATGCCCGCAACTCGCACCATGATTGAAACGGCGCGTGAGCCTGTCTTCACGTTCCCATGTCGCTTCATTTTGCCGCTTGGCACGCGTACTACTGCACTACAACAGTCCGGCTTGGTTTCAGGTCAATGGCAGCGCCGCGAACCACGCAGCAAATGCCTGCCAGACCGGCGCATCCGTGAGCCCGAAGAAGACCGGCACCTGCGCCAGCACAAACACGCCAAGCATCGTCGGAAACACCCAGCGTCCGGTCCTCGCGTCGCGATCAAGCCAGATCAACGCCAGGAATACGAGATCCGTGAAGCCGAAAGTGACCCAGTTGTAGTTGAGACCGGGCGCCGGATCCCACCAGAACATCAGTCGGATCGTGATCGGATCGATCAGGGTCATCGCCGTGCAGATCATGAAGCGCGCGTGCACGGGCATGCTGCGGCGGTTCAGGATTGCGAGCAGGTAAGACAGGCTGAACAGGACAGCGAGGGATATCTGGAGATAAAGGATGTACGTCTGGATCGCGTACGCCTCCCCTTCCAGGCCCTTGATCCGGTTGTGCGCCAGCAACACGATGCTGGTCACCACGAGCGGCGCAATGAAATAGGAGGCCTGGCCGGTCGCGCGGTGCAGAGCCATGCGACGCTTGCGTATCGCCGGCGGCTGGGTAATCAGGAGCAGGATCCAGATCGTGGCCGTGATCGCATGTGCATGGGTATATGCCGCGTAGGCCGGGACCTTCGATAGATAGCTCGGCCAGAAAGCGACGAGCGCCACGACCAGCATGAACAAGAACCACGGCGTGCTGCGCGACAGGTCGAGCAGACGAATCGGCTTATTCATGGCATCCCCCTGCGCCTTCGATCTTATCCCGATCGCTCGTGCAATAGCGCGATCAGAGCGGCCATCTTGGGCGCCGATTCGAATTGTCGTCCGCTGCCAGGCACATCGTCCCAAGCAGCCCTGGAGCCCAGAAAAACTTGCGCGCCGATCTCGAGCGAGCCATCGCCTGTCAAAAGCCCGCTGGGCACCCAGATGTAACCGGTGTCCCGCAACGGATTCGGCACGGGCGATCCGCAGCGCGAACAGAAGTGGGAGCGAAAGCCGGTGGCCTTGGCCCAGGTCGTGATCAGTGACTCGCCCGCCAGCCAGCGGAACTTGTCCGCGGCGACGATCAGGCCGGTATTCGAGACCGAGCCGCCCTGCTTGCGGCACAGCGAGCAATGGCACTGGTAGAGCCATGGAAAGGGTCCGTCAACCTCGAATTCGATTGCTCCGCAGAGGCATTTTCCAATCACGGTCGGTGCTCCAGTTGGTCAGCTACGCGGGCCACAGCCACAACACGGCGCCGCCCACAGCCATCGCGGCGCCGAATGCCATTACGACGTATCTCAGCAGCACACGGCCTCCAAGCACCGCGACCATGATTCCCTTGAAGACCAGATTCGAAAGTGAAGCGACCAGGATGACTCGCCAAGCCGTCGACGTATCCAGCCGGCCCTGATTGACCAGCTGGGACGTCGAGAGCGTGATCGCATCCATGTCGGTCAGGCCGGACAGCACCGCCACCGCATAGAGGGCCTGTACGCCGAATTCCGTCTTCGTTGCCGCCACCGCGAACGAAACGACCGCATACATGCCGGCGAACATCAGCGCGACCCGCAGATCCGCCGGGTTGCCGTGCTGCGCCATCGCGGCGTGCCGATCCCGGGAGAAAAGATAGAGCATCGCCGCAATCACCGCGCTGGCCACGAACATGGCGGCCAGTGGCGGAATGATCTGGCGGACGTGACCGGGCGCCACGACGGCGACCTCCGTGATCACGCGGGCATACACGATGGCGGAAGCGATCATGATCACGAGTGCGGCGAGGCCTGCGCTCTTCGGCGCTGCCGCGGCGAGCCGCGCGAAGCTGGCGGTCGTCGCAGTGCTCGATACCAGCCCGCCGATCACGCCGCCCAGCACGGCGCCCTCCTTCGCCCCGACCAGCTTGTACGCGACATAGCCGATCAGGCTGATGCCGACGATCAGCACGACCATCAGCCAGATCTGAAATGGATTCAAGACTTCGTAGGGTCCATACGTCCGGTCCGGCAGTACCGGCAGGACGACGAGCGAGATCAATGCGAACTGCATGATTGCGGTGACGTCCCGCTCCCCGATCTTGGCGGCGAACGCATGCAGCGGATCCTTGTAATGCAGCAGGACCGCGACGACGCCGCCCAGCGCCACCACGACCGCCAGGTCCCCGACCACCACGTAGGCGCCGATGCTGTAAAGCAGGAGGGCGGCGACTTCCGAGGTCTGGCCGGCGTCGTGATTGCCGGCACGCGTCAACACGAAATTGCTCATCACGAGGAGCGCCGCGAGCGCGATCAGCCCCGCCGCGACGATCCAACCGCCGTGCTCGAGCGCGAGCCATCCACACAGCGTCCCCAGTGCCGCAATGAGTGGAAACGTGCGAATTCCGCCGATGGCAGATTCAGCCCGTTCCCGCTGGAGTCCGACCAGGAGACCGAGCAGCAGCGAGATCGCAAGCTGGCCGAAAAGATTTGACTCCATAATGCGCGCAGCCTAGCGCAAAGGAAGCTGCATGCGACCGAACTTCGCCGTCGCCATCACGCTGCTCGTGCTCATCATGCTGGCGGCGGAACTGCTGTCATGGGGGCCGCTGCTCGAATACCGCCGGCCATTGTTGACCTCGGAGCCGTGGCGGCTGATCACCGGGCATTTCATGCATCTCTCGCTGGTCCACGCGATGCTCAACTGCGTTGCCTTGTTGCTGCTCGGCCGGCTGTTCGCAGATCGGCTGCGCGTCGGCGAGACCTGGCTGGTCCTCGGCGCTGCGCCGCTCCTGATCTCGCTGGCGTTCTGGGTCGCGCTTCCGGAGCTGACGTGGTATCGCGGTCTCTCGGGCACGCTGCATGCGCTCTACTTCGCGGGTTGCGTCGTCTGGATGGCGTCGACGGCCGGCAGGGATCGTTGGCTGCCGGTGGCAGCACTGTTAGTCGGGGTCATCAAGGTGCTGCTGGAACAACCCTGGGACGCGAGCTTTCCGTTTCGCCAGTGGCTGGGCGCGGCGATCGTGCCCCAGGCCCATCTGATTGGAACGGTCATAGGACTCGGCGCGGGCCTGGGCTTCGCCGTCGCACGATCCAAGCGCGGATCCGCCATGCATTTGGGAAACAAGTCCGGCGCAGATCGGCGCAATGACGTATAACGGACTGCATGAGAGACCGTTCGTGAGCACGGGAACCCCGATTTCAGCGAATCTTGCTGCTGCGCTACGCGCCTATCAGACGGCATTTGGACATCAAGTTCCGACCGAAATCGTCGACAAGTACGCCGACCGCTGCGGGCCATTGATGCTCGAGATTCGCCAGGCGGTTGCGCTCAGGCAGCCGGTTCAAGCCTGGCTCGCGCGCTCGAAAGTTATCGCAAACCCGCCCTGAAGAATCGCTTGCGGCCGCGCCCGCAAGGCACCGGGTGTCACTGGGTGCCTTCGACGAGGATCAGGCTTGCGACCGAGGCGCTTTGGCGCACGGCCTTGGCCACGCGATAGCCCTCCGATTCATACCAGGCCTTGGCTTTCTCGTAATTGTCGAATTCGAGTACGACGATGCGGTTCACCGCCACATCGCCCTCCAGCTTCTCCGCCCGCCCTCCCCGCACGATGAATCGCCCGCCAAATGGCGCGACCGTGGCCGGCGTCAGCTTGATGTACTCCGCGTATCGAGCCGGATCCCTGACCTCTACATTCGCAATCACATAGGCCGCCATGTTGCACTCCCGGTCCACGGCGTTGCCAGGTCCATGGGTACCGCCTAGGCTTTCTTGTAGCACAGCCCATCGCGAGCCGCAGCCGGCAGCTGACAATGACAGTGACCGAGATTTTCGCCGGCGACGGCTATCGACTGGGCGCCCGCATTTACGAAGCGGGCGGCCCAATTCGCGGCGCCGCGCTGATCGTTCCCGCCATGGGTGTCGGCCAGGATTTCTACGCCGCGCTCGCGTCGTGGCTTGGCGGTCGCGGCTGGCATACGGTAACGTTCGACTTCCGCGGCACGGGCGAGTCAGCGCCGCCGACGCTGCGCGGCTTCGAGGCCGACATATTGACCTGGGCGCGTTTCGATTGTGCCGCTGCCCTCGCCCATGCGCGCGGGCTTGCCTATGGCCGGCCCCTGCTTTGGCTCGGCCATAGTCTCGGGGGCCAGATACTCGCAATGACGCCGGGCAACGATTCGATTTCGGCCGCGGTCACGGTCGCGAGCGGCGTCGGTTACTGGCGCGAAAACGCGTATCCGCTCCGCCGCTATTCCTGGTGGCTGTGGCATGTGATCGCTCCGCTTGCCACGGCGATTTTTGGCTACTTTCCCGGGAAACGCCTGCGCATGGTCGGCGACCTGCCGAAAGGCGTGATCCAGCAATGGTCTCGCTGGTGCCGTCATCCGGAGTATGCCGTCGGCATCGAGGGGGAAGCGATGCGCGAACACTACCGCAGACTGACGCTTCCGATGCTCTCCCTGTCATTCACCGACGACGAGTACATGTCGGAACGCAACATCGCGGTGCTGCACGGGTTCTACGCTCGCGCGCTCCGCGAAATGCGGCGAATCGCGCCGGAGCAAGCAGGCGTTGCGCGCATCGGCCACTTAGGCTTCTTTCGGCGCGAGGCCGGCGAACGGCTGTGGCCGATGACGCTGGACTGGGTGAATCGATCGGTCAGCGGAGGCCGGACGAGCGGCTGATTTCGACCGTCCCGCAGCACATCGTGAAATGCCCGATGCGCAGACTCGTAGTCCCGCGCCGCGATACCTGCGCGCGGGATGTGCCAGAAGACGTACGCGAGCAATTACATCAGGCCTTTCAGTCGCTTCTTTTCGCGTTTCAATGCACGCTTTTCTTCTTTCGTGTGCTGCGGCTTTTTCTTGTCTTCCCGTTTCCGGTCCATGCCTTTGCTCATCGGAGGATCCTCCTGCGCCCTGGTGCTTGCAGGCCTATTTTAGCCTCACTCCTCAGGGAGTCGGAGTGATTGCCAGGCGTGCAGCTGCCAGACACCGTCGACATGCACGTAAACCGCCAGGTACCGGACCTGAAACTCGAGTGGTGTCGCGCCGGCGGCTACCCGGAATTGGGCGGGCCCCTGCACGATGGCAGCCGCACCCCCGAGGTACGTCACGCGGCGCTCGCCCGGTTCGATCGCAATGTATCGCCTGCGGCCGCTCGTGATCGAGTTGATCAGCTGGTCCCGATTCTCGACTTCTCCGGTCGAGTGCACATACTCGAGATCGGCCGCAAGCCAGCGATGCATCTCCGCGGGATTGGCCGCAATCATCGCGGCGAAGCGGGCGTCTTCGGACGCGAGCACTTCCCGGGTTGCGGCGGACGCGCCGGGCGCGCGCGCGAAGTTGAGCGTGAAGCCCTTTGCCGTGCCGTCGCTGACCTTGACCGTGAGCGTCTCCTGCCCGCCCCTCTGGTATTCGAGGCGGCGCGGAAAATCGTGCTTCGGATTCACGAACACGAGACGATCGCCATCGCATTCACTCAAGCGGAACGCGACCGGCAGCTCGTTATGAGTAACCTTGGAGATGTAGAAGACGCCGGCCGCCATCTCGACGAGCCGCAGTGCTTCGCCGCTTTGAACGCTTCCATCCGCCTTCGAGCGCTCGGCACCCGTGCCTTCGAAAGTTCGCGGCCCGAGCTCCCACCAGGATTCGTGGAAGCTCGATTTGTTGCCGTCGGCAACC
The DNA here is from genome assembly GCA_050738555.1 of Steroidobacteraceae bacterium. Classification (GTDB taxonomy): domain Bacteria; phylum Pseudomonadota; class Gammaproteobacteria; order Steroidobacterales; family Steroidobacteraceae; genus SCUD01. Next base: position 23,552 of record JBOHZO010000017.1, read on the forward strand.
CAATCGCCGAGGAGCCAGCGGAGCGCGTCGAGCGAACTGCAATCGCCGGCTGACGCGATCCCCGGACCGCTGGCAGCGACCATCAGCATCGCCCGCAACGCGTCTTTCATTGGCGCGACTCCCGGCGCAGCCGCGCCATCTGCTCGAACAGGCGGAGGAGATCCGGCGGCGAGCGGTCGCCGCGAAAATCGCGATACAAGGTGTCGACATTGACCGCGATCTTTTCCGCGTCCAGCCAATGACGGAATTCACCCAGCCCGATGTCGCGTGCCGCATCCTCGGCGGACATGCCGGCGTCGAAACGCCGGCGTGCCTCCGTTTCGAGATAACGCAGGTACTGCTGCACTCGCCGCACGCCGGCGGCATCGGTCATCGGCCCGTGACCGGGAACGATGTGGGCCGCGCGTCCCGCGAGAATCCAGTCGCAGGCCGCGATCCAGTTGCCGACGGGCCCGGCCCACATGATCGGCGTCCCGTCAATGAAAAGCAGATCGCCCGTGAACACGGTCCGATCCTCCGGCAGCCACACGAGCGCGTCGCCCAGCGTGTGCGCCGGGCCGAGCATGTGCAATTCGACGCGTTTCCCGCCGACCTGGAGATCGAGCCGGTGGTCAAAGGTGCGGGTCGGCGCGCGTCCGCGCGCATGCGCGAAATCGAACGGCGCGAAGATCTCGGCAAAATATCGCCCGGCGTCGCCGAGCTGCCCGGCCTCGCCGCCCCTCTTGAGTTCGGCCATGACGGACGGCGGCAACTCCTTCATCTCGCGCGCCGCGGCCGCCGACGCGATCACCTCGGCACGCGGGACTAGCGCGTTGCCATGGGTATGATCGCCATTGGCATGCGTGTTGACGAGATACTGAATGCGCTCGGCGGCGATGCCGGTCGCGTCATCGATCGCCTCGAGCATGACGGCCGTCAGCGGCTCGTCGAACAGCGTGTCCACGAGCATCGAAGCATCGCCGTCGCGGATGAAACCCGCATTGGACCAGCCCCAGCCGCCGCCGGGCTGCATCCAAGCATAGAGGCCGTCGCCCAGATCCTCGAGACCGCGGCGGTAGGCGCGGCCGCTCATGCAGGCTTCGCGGCAGAGCGGCAGAGGACGCGATTGGTAAGCCTGCCGATCGGCGGAATCTCCAGCTCCACCTCGTCCCCGTCCTCGAGGAAGCGCAGGTGCTCGAGCCCGCAGCCGTCGCCCACGGTCCCGCTCGCGAGGATCTCGCCCGGCCGCAGTGTTTCACCCTGGCTCACGTAGGCGATCATGTCCTCGAACTTCCAGTGCATGTCGCGCGTGTTGCCGCGCGAGCGCTCGTCGCCGTTGACGCGAACGATCATCGGGAGCGAATAAGGATCCGGAATCTCGTCGGCCGTGACGACACAGGGCCCGAAGGCATTGGCGCCATCGAAATCCTTCCCCTTGGCTGGCCCCAGTCCGCCGGGCATTTCCGCGCCCTGGGCATCGCGCGCGCTGAAGTCATTGAAGATCGTGAAGCCGAAGACGTGCGCCAGCGCGCGGTCACGCGGGATGTCTACGCCTTCGCGGCCCACGATGCAGGCGAGCTCGCACTCGTAGTCCATGATGCGGCTGTAGGCGGGCCAGGCGATCGTGTCGCCCGGTCCGCTGATCGAGAAACGATTGGCCTTGTAATAAAGTGGGCGCTCATACCACACCGGCGGCGGCCGGAAAGCATCGGCCTGGGCGATCAATGCGTCCCGTTCCTCCGCCGTGGCGGCGCGCGTCGCGCGCACCCTGAATGCGGCCCCGAATGCCTGGATCACGTGTTTCTCGAAACACATGAAGTCGCGGATCTGCGGAGGACAAGGCATCGGCGCGAGCAGCGCATAGGTCCCCGCGTCATGGACCGCTTCACTCCCAGGATTCTGGATCAGCACCTTCGCCCTCCCCCACGCCGCCGGCCCAGCCTCGATCAGGGACAGCATTGAAGAGAACTCCGGCGCTCCGCCGCCGGCCGGTTGCAAGTCGAGCACGTCATCGTCCGGCAGCATGGCACCGAGCCGCGGCTGCCCGTCGGCGGGCTTGAACGTCACGAGGCGAATCAGCGGCCCCGATGCAGGAACGTCAGAATCGCAGCGTCCCTTGCAGCGCCCAGGAGCCTCCCGGCTCGACGAACCGCCAGGCGCTGAACGCGCCGAAAGTGCGCCCAGCGAGCGGCGTGTCGTTGCCATAGGGCAGAATCTGCTCGTTGAACACGTTCTTTCCGATCACCGAGATATCCCAGGAACCGTCCTGGTCGCCGACGCCGATGCGGCCGTTGACCTTGTAGTAGGCCTCCTGGACCTGCCGCTCATCGATGGTGGGCGCCACGAAGTACTGGTCGGTGTAGTAAGCGTCGACGCCGACGCGGAAGGCGAGGCTCGCACCGATCGGCCGGGTGTAGCTCCCGCCCATCGTGATGACCCAGGGCGCGACGAACTCGTTGGTCTTGCCCTTGTAGTTGCAGTTCAGTCCGTCGCCCGCATCGGACGGCTGCCCGAACGCACACTGGCCGATGTAGTCGAGGAACTCGAAGTCCGTGTACGCCATGCTGCTGAAGAACTGAAGGTTCTCGCTCGCCTGCCAGCGCAGGTCGACTTCGAGCCCCTTGATCTCGGATTCGCCGGCGTTTCGCACGTTGAATCCGAGCACGCCGTCGAAAGTGCTGACCTGCAGATCCTCGAAGTCGGTCATGTACAGGGCCGCGTTCAACTCGACGGCATTGCCGAAGCGCAGCTTGGTGCCGATCTCGAAGTTGGTCGCGCGCTCTTCCTCGAACTCAAACGTGCCGATGCCGTTTGGCGGCAGGCAGCCGAGCGGCGTATTGGGCGCCGTGCAGGCCGTGCCCGGGGGCACCGTCGGATTGTTCGAGCGGGCGTCGAAACCGCCAGACTTCGCGCCCTTGCTCCAGCTCACGTACATCATCGTGTCGTCGTCAGGCGCCCATTCGAAGGTCAGCGACGGCAGCAGCTGGTCTTCCTCGCGGCTGCCCGACAGGTCGTGCAGGTCCGTGCGCCTCACGTTGAAAACCGCGGCATATACCGCGGGCGCGGCCGCCGCCTGCAGGCCGACGAGCGGATCGCCGTCGATCTCGGTAATCGTCAATGTCCGCGTCGCATCCTTCTCCTCCTTCGAGAAGCGCAGGCCAATCGTGGATCGGAACTCCTCCGACATGTTCCAGCCCAGTTGCGCAAACACGGAGTAGCTCTTGGCATCCTGGGCAAAGTGGCGCGGCGTCCCGGTGTCCGCAACCGCCGTGCCGGCAATGCCTTGCAGCGGGGTTCCGTTGAAGGCCGGGTTTGCATTCAGCAGCGGCACGAGCACGCTGTTGCCGGGCAGCAGGATCGTGTCCTGGAAGGCGAGGTCGGACGTCTCGTAGTAGGCGCCGAGAATGTAATCGACGGTGCCCCCGGTCGGCGAGGTCAGGCGGAGCTCCTGGCTCGTCTGGTCGAATTGCTCCCCCATCGTCACGTTGAAGACATTGCCGCCGGTGAAGTCGCAGTCGCAGAGTTCCGCGAAGTCGTACTCGGAATACGCCGTGATGGAAGTCAGCGTGTTCTCGCCCAGCTGCCAGTCCACCTGGAGCACGAACTCCTCGGTGTCGTTGTTGCTGAAGTCACCATTCGATGAGCGTATGAAATCCGGGGTGTTGTTCAGTACGCTCGGATCCTGGCCAAAGACCGCGAGAATCTGCGAGTAGGTCAGGCCGGTGAATGGTCCGGCCGCTGCGGGCAATTCCTGCGCGATTTCGATCTGCCGGCCGGTCACGTCGAACTCGCCCATCTCGGCCTTCAGCGCGGCGGTGACGTTGTCGGTCACGTCAAGCTCCAGCCACCCGCGGAGGGTCGTTTCCTCGCGGCCCGGATCGTCGGTACCGAGCGTCGCGTTTTCGACGTGACCGTCGATTTCGCGATAGCGCGCTGCGAGCCGGCCGCGGAAACGCTCGGTGAACGGGCCCGAAACGTAGGCCGAAAACTCCTGCTCGTCGTAGCGCGGCTCGTAGAGCGCCGCGACCATCGCATCGAATTCACCGGTCGGGCGTGCGGTCGTGATGTTGAGCGCGCCGCCCACGCTGTTCTTGCCGAACAGGATGGACTGCGGACCGCGCAGCACTTCGACCCGCTGCAGATCGAGGAATGGCGCGCGCGTTTGCTGCGGACGTCCGCGGTAGACCCCATCGACATAGGTGCCGACTGACTGCTCGAATCCGGGATTCACGCCGGAGAAAATGCCGCGGATGGAGATGTTGTTGCCGATCGCGGTTTCGGTCATGAACAGCGTCGGCACGTAATTCTTCAGGTCCTCGATCTTCATGATGCCGGCGTCGGCAATCTTTTCGCCGCCGACCGCACTCACGGCGATCGGCACGTCCTGCAATGACTCGGTGCGCTTCTGCGCCGTGACGATGATTTCGTCGAGCGCGGTCGATTCCTGGGCGGATGCGCCGCCGTTCCCCAGTCCAAGGATCACGCCGGACACGATCGCGGTGCGGCTCATTCGTTGATTGTTCATTTGGCTCCCCCTCCGGTTCGGCGCAAGGGTATCACCTGCCATGTATCATATCGAGATGACGGCGACTTCCCCCGGACGACGATTGCGCGACGCGGTCGAGGCCGAGCGCCCGTTGCAGCTCCCTGGCACGATCAATGCTTACAGCGCGATGCTCGCTGCCGATAGCGGCTTTCGCGCGATCTATCTTTCCGGCGCCGGCGTCGCGAACGCGTCGTTCGGTCTGCCGGATCTCGGCATCACCAGTCTCAACGACGTCTGCGAAGACGTGCGCCGCATCTGCGGAGCGACCGACCTTCCGTTGCTGGTCGACGCGGATACCGGCTGGGGCGCCGCGTTTTCCATCGCGCGCACGACGCGTGACTTGATCCGCGCCGGCGCTGCAGGCCTGCACCTGGAAGATCAGGTGCAGGCCAAGCGCTGTGGACACCGGCCCGGCAAGGAGCTCGTGCCGACGGATGAAATGTCTGACCGGATCCGCGCCGCCGTCGATGCGCGAAGCGACCCCGGCTTCATCGTGATGGCGCGCACCGACGCGTACGCGGTCGAAGGCCAGCAGGCGGCCATCGAGCGTGCCGCCGCCTACGTGGAAGCGGGCGCCGACATGATTTTCGCCGAGGCCCTGACGACTCTCGCCGAATACCGCGAGTTCACGCACGCCCTGTCCGCGCCGGTTCTCGCCAACATCACCGAATTCGGCCGCACCCCGCTGTTCACCACGGTCGAACTCGGCCAGGCCGGCGTGCGGCTCGTGCTTTATCCGTTGTCGGCGTTCCGCGCGATGAGTCGCGCTGCGCTCGCCGTTTACACCGCGATCCGCAAGGACGGCAGCCAGAACGCCGTGATCGACCAGATGCAGTCCCGCGACGAGCTGTACGAAGTGCTCGGCTATCACGATTACGAGCGCAAGCTCGACGATTTGTTCGGCCGCAATCGGGAGCGATCAGGATGAGCCGACCCGGCGTGGGCGCCACGACCTTCAAGCCGAAGAAATCGGTCGCATTGTCCGGCGTCGTGGCCGGCAACACCGCGATCTGCACGGTCGGCCGCAGCGGCAACGACTTGCACTATCGGGGCTACGACATTCTCGATATCGCGGAGACTTGCGAATTCGAGGAGATCGCGCATCTGCTCATCCACGGCAAGCTGCCGAACCCGGCGGAACTCGCCGCCTACAAGCGGCGGTTGCGCGGGATGCGCGGCTTGAGCGCGCGCCTCCGCGCGGTGCTCGAGCTGCTGCCGGCCAGCACGCATCCGATGGACGTGCTGCGCACCGGTGTCTCGGAACTCGGCTGTGAGACGCCTGAGGATCCGGCGCGTGGCGAGCCGGGGGCCCGGGAAATTTCGGATCGGCTGGTCGCCTCGGTCGGCTCGATGCTCTGCTACTGGTATCACTACGCGAGATCGGCGCGGCGCATCGATGTCGAAACCGGCGACGATTCCGCCGGCGGGCATTTCCTGCACATGTTGCGCGGCAAGCCCGCACCCGCGTCCTGGGTGCGCGCGATGCATACGTCGCTGATCCTCTATGCCGAGCACGAGTTCAATGCGTCGACCTTCGCCGCGCGCGTGATCGCGGGCACCGGATCGGACATTTATTCGTGCATCGCGGGCGCAATCGGCGCGCTGCGCGGCCCCAAGCACGGCGGAGCCAACGAAGTCGCCCTCGAAATCCAACAACGCTACCGGGATCCCGACGCGGCAGAAGCGGACATCCGCCGTCGGGTCGCGGGCAAGGAGGTCATCATCGGTTTCGGGCACCCGGTATATACCGCCGCCGATCCGCGCAATGCCGTCATCAAGCGCGTGGCCGCGGCGCTGTCCGCCGAAACCGGCGACGAGCGCATGTACCGCATCGCGGAGCGCATCGAGTCGGTCATGTGGGACATCAAGAAAATGTTTGCGAATCTGGACTGGTACAGTGCCGTCGCCTATCACCAGATGGGCGTGCCGACCGCCATGTTCACGCCGCTATTCGTGATGTCGCGCACGACCGGCTGGGCCGCGCACGTGATTGAACAGCGCCAGGACGGGAAGATCATCCGCCCGAGCGCGAATTATACGGGCCCGGAACCACGGAAGGTCCCGCCGGCCGACCAGAGGTAAGGCGCCGATGAGTCAGCACGACATCCGGTCGGCCGAGCGGCCCGACCCCGATCGCGTGCTCGTCGACATCGCGCGCTATGCGCGCGAGGCGCGCATCACGAGCGGCGTCGCGTACGAAACCGCGCGCTATTGCCTGATGGACACCCTCGCCTGCGGATTCCAGGCGCTAGGCTTCCCGGCCTGCAGGCGCCTGCTGGGCCCGGTCGTTCCGGGCGCCACGATGGCCGGGGGGGCGCGCGTGCCGGGCACGAGTTTTGAACTCGACCCGGTCCAGGCAGCTTTCAACATCGGCGCCATGATCCGCTGGCTCGATTTCAACGACACCTGGCTCGCCGCCGAATGGGGACACCCGTCGGACAATCTCGGCGGCCTCCTGGCGGTCGCGGACTGGCAGTCGCGCAAGGCCGTCGCCGAGGGCCGTTCCCCGCCTACCGTCCGCGACCTGCTGACGGCCATGATCAAGGCGCACGAGATCCAGGGTGTCACCGCGCTCGAGAATGCGTACAAC
>JBOHZO010000018.1:0-27064 GCA_050738555.1 Steroidobacteraceae bacterium
CCGCGTGTCGCCTTCGATCGCGGCGTGGATCTCGGTCAGCTCGACGCGATGCACGAGCGGCCAGCACGCAGAGAAAACTTCCGCACCACCAATGACGAACAGGCATTCCAGGTCACCGACCACCGCGAGTGCGGCGGCCGGCGTTGCAACGGCCTCACAATCGGCAGCGCGCCACGAGGGGTTCCGGGTCAGCACCAGATTGCGCCGTCCGGGGAGCGCGCGCCCGATCGACTCGAAAGTGCGCCGGCCCATCAGAATCGCATGCCCCAACGTCAGCGACTTGAAGCGGCGCAGATCGTCGGGTAGGTGCCATGGCAGGCGGTTGTCGCGGCCGATCACGCCATCGTCGGCCATCGCGACGAGCGCGATCGGCTGGGATTTCATGCAGATCGCTCAGACCGCAACGGGCGCGCGAATCGCGGCATGCGGCTCGTAGCCGATGATCTGGAAGTCCCCATGCTCGTAACCGGCCACATCCTCCGGCCGGCGCAGCAGCGACAGTGTCGGCAAGGGCTGCGGTTCGCGCGCGAGCTGGATCTCCGCCTGTGCCAGATGATTGAGGTACAGATGGCAGTCGCCGCCGGTCCAGACGAGATCGCCGACCGCCAGGTCCGCCTGCTGCGCGAGGATGTGGGACAGGAGCGCGTAAGAGGCGATGTTGAACGGCACGCCGAGGAAGATGTCGGCGCTCCGTTGATACACCTGGCAGGACAACCGGCCGTCGGCCACGTAGAACTGAAATAGCGCGTGACAGGGCGCAAGCGCCATCTTTTCGAGTTCGCCGACATTCCAGGCGCTGACGATGATGCGGCGCGAATCCGGCTCCTGCCGCAGCTGCTGGATCACCCGCGCGATCTGGTCGATCCGCCGCCCGTCCGCGGCCTGCCAGGCCCGCCATTGCCTGCCGTACACCGGGCCCAGCTCGCCGTTCTCGTCCGCCCACTCATTCCAGATTGTCACCCCCTGCTCCTGGAGCGAGCGCACATTGGTTTCGCCGCGCAGAAACCACAGGAGTTCTGCGATCACGGACTTGAGATGCATGCGCTTGGTCGTCACCAGCGGAAAACCCGCCGCGAGATCGAAGCGGAGCTGATGACCGAACACGGAGAGAGCGCCGGTGCCGGTCCGATCCGGCTTGAGGAAACCCTGCTCGCGCACCAGCCGCATCAGGTCGAGATAAGGCTGCATCTCAGGCGAAGTTCCCGGAACGCTCGGCGCGGAGCCGCGCCCAGGCGAGCATGGCGACGCCGGCCGCGAGCAGCGGCAGCGACAGCAACTGGCCCATCGTCAGCCAGCCGAACGCCAGATAGCCGATGTGCGCATCGGGAACGCGCAAGAATTCGACCGCGATGCGGAATATCGCGTACAAGGTCAGAAAGAGGCCGGCCGGCGCAAGCCGCGCACGCGGTTTCGAGGTGAACCACCACACGAGGGCGAACAGGACGATGCCCTCGAGAGCTGCCTCGTATAGCTGAGACGGATGCAGGACCTCGCTGTTCACCAGCATTCCCCAGGGCAAGTCGGTCGGTTTTCCCCATAGCTCGCCATTGATGAAGTTGCCGAGTCGGCCCGCGAAAAGGCCGATGGCCGGCAGCGGGGCAGTGAAATCGAAGACATCCGCAACTCGGCGCCCGCGCCGCCACGCGAAGACTGCCACTGCGATCATCACGCCGATGAGTCCGCCGTGGAACGACATGCCGCCCTCCCACACGCGCACGATCGCCCACGGATCCTCGCGAAGTGTGTCGAATCCATAGAGGAGGATCCATCCCAGCCGGCCGCCGGCGATCACGCCGACGGCGGCGGAGAAAATCAGGTCGTCCACGTCGACCGGCTTCCAGGTCGAGCCGGGTTGTGCGACGCGCCGGCGTGCGAGCCACCAGCCGGCGATGAAGCCGACCACGTACATCAGGCCGTACCAGTGAATCTTCAACGGGCCGATCGCGAACGCAACCGGGTCGATGTCGGGATAGGTCAGCATGAGTCGGTGACCCGGAACAGGAAGGCCCGCAGATAGCGCGTCTCGTCGATTGCGGGATGCACGGGATGGTCCGGTGCCTGCGCGCCGACGACGATGAGCTGCGCGAATCGCCCGAGATGCCGCGCCGCACGTTGTACGGAATCGGTCAGCTCGCCGGGCCCGAGGTGATACGAGCAGGAGCAGGACAGGAGGAGCCCGTCGCGGTCGAGAGCCTGCATCGCGAGCTGGTTGATGCGGCGGTAGGCGGCGAGTCCCTTGGGATGGTCCTTCTTGCGCTTGATGAATGCCGGCGGATCGACCACAACCACGTCGAAGCGCCGGCGATCCGCAGTGAGCGCTTCCAGCGCGTCGAACGCGTCGCCCTGGAGCAGCTCGGCCGCGAGCCCGTTTGCGTCGGCCGTCGCCGCCGCCGCCTCGAGTGCGCCGGCCGAGGAATCGATGCAGGTGACTTCGGCGGCGCCCGCGCGCGCCGCCTGCAAGCCGAAGCTGCCCACATAGCTGAAGAGGTCCAGCACGCGCGCGTTCCGCACGTGACGCATGAGCATCCCGCGATTGGCGGCCTGGTCGAAATACCAGCCGGTCTTCTGTCCCGCGGCGAGCGGGACGCGAAACGTGACGCCGCCTTCCGGCACTTCGACGAAATCCGCGACCTCGCCGAACGCCGTCTGGATATGGCGATCGAGGCCCTCGAGTTCCCGCATCGGGGATTCGTTCTTCCACAGGAGCGCCTTCGGCGCGACGACCCTGACGAGCGCTTCCTGGATATCCGCCTTCATGGCCTCCATGCCCGCCGTGTTGATCTGGGCGACGAGCACGTCGCCATAGCGATCGACGACGAGTCCCGGCAGAAGATCCGCTTCCCCGTAGACGAGCCGGTAAAACGGCACGTGATAAAGACGCCTGCGGAGCGCGAGCGCGACTTTCAACCGGTGAACGAGCAAGGACGTGCCGGGCGGATAATCGGGATCGCGACCGAGGATCCGCGCGCTGATCAACGTGCGCGGATTGACGTAGGCGTAGCCGAGGAAACGGTCGCTGCTCGAGCGCACCTGCACGTGCGCGCCCGCCTCGAAGGACGTCAACGGCGTCGCGGCGACATTGACCTCGTTCGAGAAGACCCACAGGTGGCCGGCCTGGAGCCGGCGCTCCTCCTGCGGTTTCAGCACGAGCGGCGGCAATGCGCGCCCGGTGACTGCGGCGGTCTCGGCAATGCTCTGCATTCGCGGGAACGGAGCGCGGTGGCTATAGTGGCCGCAATTCTACCCGACCGCGGCGGCACCGCCATGCATGCCGAGCCATTCAGCGGGCCGCACAACCGGCTCGCGGACGAAACGAGCCCGTATCTCCTTCAGCACGCCGCGAATCCGGTCGACTGGTATCCGTGGGGGCCGGCGGCAATCGCGAAAGCGCGGGAGCTGGATCGGCCGATCCTCCTGTCGATCGGATATTCGGCCTGCCATTGGTGCCACGTGATGGCACACGAATCCTTCGAAGACGAGGCGACTGCTGCCGTCATGAACCGGCTCTTCGTCAACGTGAAGGTGGATCGCGAGGAACGGCCGGATCTCGACAAAGTGTACCAGTCCGCGCACCAGCTCCTGACGCAACGCGGCGGCGGCTGGCCGCTCACGATGATTCTGGCGCCGGAGGATCTGACGCCCTTCTTCGGCGGCACGTATTTCCCGAAGCAGGCGCGCTACGGGATGCCGGCGTTCATGGACCTGCTCGAGCGCGTCGCCGCCTTCTATCGCGACGAGCGCGACAGCGTGCGGACGCAGAATGCGTCGCTCCGCGGTGTGTTCGACGATCTTCTGCCACCCGCCGCGGGCGCCGGGCAGGCGATTACACGCGAGCCGATTGCGCAGGCGCGCCGGCAATTCGAGGCGGGGTTCGACGAGCGATTCGGCGGCTTTGGGCCCGCGCCAAAGTTTCCGCACGCCGCCAGCATTGAGCTGTTGCTGCGTGCCTGGCATGACGCTGCGACCGGACCGGAGCCTGACCACAAGGCCCTTCACATGGCGGCGTTCTCGCTCGGGCGCATGGCGGAAGGCGGCATTTTCGACCAGCTCGGCGGCGGCTTCTGCCGTTACTCCGTCGACCCGTACTGGATGATTCCGCACTTCGAGAAAATGCTCTACGACAACGGTTTGCTGCTCGCCGTTTGTGCGCAGGCGGCGGTCGCGACCGGCGACGAGACGCTGCGCAGAGCCGCGAACATGACAGCGTCCTGGGCCATGCGGGAAATGCGCTCGCCGGTAGGCGGCTTCTATGCGGCGCTCGACGCCGATGCCGAAGGACACGAGGGCCGTTTCTATGTCTGGCAACGCGACGAAGTCAAAGGGCTGTTGACCCCCGACGAATATCGGGTGTTCGCCCGCCGTTACGGCCTCGACCGCGAGCCCAACTTCGAGGGCGCGTGGCATCTGCATGGTTTCGTCGAGGTCGGGCATGTGGCAGAAGAACTCGCGCAGACGATCCCCGACGCCACCGCCCTGCTCGATTCGGCACGCGCGAAATTGCTCGCCGCGCGCCAAGGCCGGGTGAGGCCCGGGCTCGACGACAAGATCCTGACAGGCTGGAATGGCCTCATGATTCGCGGCCTCGCGATCAGCGGGCGCCTGCTCGGAGAGGAGTCGCACATCGATGCCGCCAGCCGCGCGGTGGATTTTCTCCGAAGTGACTGCTGGCGGGACGGCAGCCTGTTCGCAGCCTGGAAGGACGGCAAGGCGCGATTCCCGGCCTATCTCGACGACCACGCCTTCCTGCTCGAGGCCTTGCTCGAGCTGATGCAGGCGCGTTTTCGGAGTGTCGATCTGCGCTTCGCCCGCGACCTCGCCGATGCGCTCCTCGAAAAGTTCCTCGATCGCGATCGCGGGGGCTTCTGGTTCACGGCCACCGGCCAGGACCCGCCCTTGCACCGCCCAAAGAGTTATGCGGACGATGCGACGCCGGCCGGCAACGGCGTCGCAGCCCAGGCGCTCACACGCCTCGGCTGGCTGATCGGCGAGACAAGTTACCTGGACGCGGCCGAGGCGGCGATCCGCGGCGGCTGGCCATCGCTTGTGCGCGTGCCGCAGGCCCATGCCGCGATGCTGAATGCGCTCCGGGAGTACCTGGATCCGGTCGAGATCATCGTCATTCGCGGCCCGGCGGCGGAAGCGGCGGAATGGTCGGCGGAGCTCGCGCGAAACTACGCGCCGCGTCGCATGGTTCTCGCGATTTCTTCAGTTACCAGGGATCTTCCCGAGGCGCTCGCGAGCAAGCGCGCGCGCGATGGCACGGTCGCCTATGTCTGCCGCGGGCCGCAGTGCTCGGAACCGGTAGTCAACCTGGAGGATTTGCGTCCCTAGCTTCGCACGGCCTTGTACTTGCCCAGGCCCGGCTCCTCGCTCGTGTATCGCGGCAACCTGTCCCCAACTTCGATCCAATCTGCATGCTGGTCGTAGAACACGTGGCACTGCGGCTCGCGGTCGATCGGACCCTGGATCGCCGGCCGAGCGATGTGAATCTCGCCGGGACAGAGGGTCGAAGTGAAAAACATCGTGGTGCCGCACTGTACACAGAAGCCGCGCCGGCTTTGCTGCGACGATTGATACCACTTCGGTTCCGCGGAGCCATGCAGGTAGTGAAACCGCGCTTCGGCGACGCCGGCCCAGCTCACGAAGGCGGCTCCGTGCGCGTCGCGGCAATAGCGGCAATGGCAGTGAGCGAAGAACAGCGTGGGCGGCGTAACCGCAAACTTCACCGCGCCGCAGAGACAATGGCCCTCGAGTTCACTCATGCGGCTGCGCCAAGCGCAATGCGCCTTCCATGCGGCGTAACATAGCATTCGATGAATGCGGAATACGAATCCCGCGCGCTGCCCGGCTTCGACGATGTTCTCGCCGCCGCGGAAAGGCTCGCGGGCATCGCCCGGCGCACTCCACTCCTCGCTTCGACGCCGCTCGATGAGCTGACGGGCGGTCGCTTGCTCGTAAAGCTCGAGTCGCTGCAGCACACCGGCTCGTTCAAGTTCCGCGGCGCGTACAACCGGCTGGTGCAGCTCGACGACGACGAACGCCGCAGTGGAGTTGTCGCATTCTCCTCGGGCAATCACGCCCAGGGCGTCGCCGCGGCCGCGAAGATGCTCGGCGTGCATGCGACGATCGTCATGCCTTCGGATGCACCGCGCGCAAAGATCGAAGGCACGCGCGCGCTCGGCGCGGAGATCGTGCCGTACGACCGCGATCGCGAGAGCCGCGAGGAGATCGCGGCCGGGCTTGCGGCGAAGCGTGGTGCGACGCTCGTCCCGGCCTTCGACGACCCGCACATCATCGCGGGCCAGGGCACGGTGGGTCTCGAGCTGATGCAGCAGTCGGGCGAGCTGGGTCTCGCTCCGGACCAGGTGCTGATCGGTTGCAGCGGCGGCGGGCTCGCGAGCGGCTCGGCGCTCGCGATCCGGGCACTTTCCCCCACGACCGAAGTGCTTTGCGTCGAGCCCGAGGGATTCGACGACACGCGTCGCTCGCTCGAGGCAGGCAATCGCCAATCGAACGCGCCGGGCAAGCGAACTATCTGCGACGCGTTGATGTCCCCATCGCCGGGCGTGCTGAACTTCGCGCTCATGCGCGAATTGCTGGCGGGTGGCGTCGCCGTCAGCGATGCCGAAGTGGAGTCCGCGATGGCCTGGGCATTCCGCTACCTGCGGCTCGTCATCGAGCCGGGCGGCGCGGTCGCACTCGCGGCGGTCCTCGCCGGCAGGCTGCCGCTGCACGGCCGTACGACGGCGATCGTCGTGGGCGGCGGCAATGTCGATCCCGCGACATTCGCCGCGGCGTTAACCCGGTAGCGTTTCCTCCAGAAACTCGACCTTGCCGGTCTCGAGCGAGTACCAGGCTCCGATGACGACGAGCCCTTCGGATTCGATCAGGCCCTCGATGATCGTGGAGCCGTGGCGCAGCTGATCGACCGAGGCCGCGACGTTTGCCGTCATCGCCGCGTGTTCCACCGCGGGCGCGCCTTCGGCTTCCTTGCTCGCCACCAGCCTTTCGACGCCCGGACGGATCCGGTCCACGATCGCCTTCTGGTTGGGCGACTGATTCATGGTCGGACGGTGGAGCTCCTCGATCGTCGCGGCGATCGCGCCGCAGGAGGAATGTCCCAGCACGACGACCAGGCGGGTGCCGAAGCGATCCGCCGCGAACTCGACGCTGCCGACCAGCGACGGCGCGACGATGTTGCCGGCGACGCGTATGACGAACAGGTCCCCCGGGCCCTGGTTGAAGACGATCTCCACCGGGACACGGGAGTCCGAGCAGCCGAGCACGATCGCGAAGGGCTTCTGCGCGGCGGTCAGCTTCGCGCGTCGCGCGGCCGTCAGGAGTGTGCCGGTACCGCGCGCATGGGCGGCAAAACGCGCATTGCCGTCGCGGAGCTTCTGCAATGCTGCCGCCGCCGTGACTCCGCGGCTCAAGGGCCGATCTCGGTCTTCAACTGCGCGATGAATGCCCGGACGAACGCGGTCCGGCGTTCGGCCTCCTGCCTGCCGGCACCCGTCTGCATCGTTCCCGCGAGCCGCAGCAGCTTCGAGTAGAAATGATCGACCGACGCGCCGTCGTCATCCGGCACGCGCGCGGAACAGAACGGATCCTCGCGCTCATAGAGCGGCCGACCGAGCGCGGCGCCGACGGCAATGCAGCGCGCGACGCCGATGGCGCCGAGTGCGTCGAGCCGGTCCGCATCCTGGACGACCTTCGCCTCGATCGTCCGCGGCCTGATTCCCGCCGAGTAACTATGCGCTTCGATCGCATGCCGGATGTCCGGCAGGAATTGCTCGGGATAGCCGGCGCTCCGAAGAAATCCAGCGGCAAAGTCCGCCGCAAGCTGCGATGCGCCGGCGCGCTCCGGCGAATCCTTGGCGACGTGCACGCAATCGTGCAGCCAGGCGGCGGGCAGCACGATTTCCGATCGCGCATTCTCCTCCGTCCCAAGACGGAGCGCGGTCGCGACGACTCGCTCCAGGTGTGCGAGGCCGTGGCCCGGATCGGCGCCCGGCTGGCCCGCGATGAACTGCCTGAATCGCGGCTCCCACTCGCGACGAAGGTGCCCGAGCGCATCGACGGGGTTCGCGCTCAACGCCGCGGCTCCGGACGATGACGCGGTCGCGAACGACGGCGTGCCGGCCTTCTCGTTCGAGCGGCGAGCGCGACGGCCATCGCCTCGCGCGCCCATTGGGCGAGTTCATCGCCGTCCTCCAGGACCTCGGCGGGCACCTGCCAGTAGGCCATCGGCTGCTCCGGCCGGCCCGGAAACGGACAGAATGGCTTCGAACCCGCCCGTTCGTAGCGCGCCCGATTCGAATCGTCGGTCTTGAAATAGAGCGTGTCGTCGTCGATCAGCGCGAAGAACAGGCCGTCGAGATAGAGGCCGACCCCGCCGAACATCGGCCGCGATGCGACCCGGCCGGACGACCGCAGTTGCTCGAGCACGAACTCCCGGAACTCGTCGCTGACGGCCATCTGCACAGTGTAATGCAGGCCGTCATGCGCGCATTCCTAGAGTGTCCGCATGAAAGCCACCAGGTCCTACTTTTCCTGCGCGCTCAGCCTGCTCCCGAGCACGAGGTTGAAGAACTCCACCGTGTCGTCGAGCGTCAACAAGCGATCATCGTGCAGGTAAGGCGGGGAATCCTTGATGCCGCGCAAGGGAAAGGTCTTGATCGGGCCGTCGGCGGAGGCCTTGCGGCCATTGATCGTGACTTCCTTGAAGAACCGCTCGACCTGCAGGTTGTGCATCAGGTTATCGGTGTAAAAAGGCGGCACGTGACAGCCCGAACACTGGCCCTTGCCGAAGAACAGCCTCTCGCCGCGCAACTCCTCGGGCGACGCCTTGGCCGAATTGAGCCTGCTGAGCACGTTGAGCTTCGGTGCCGGCGGGAAATCGAACAGCGACTGCATCTCAGCCATGAAGTGCACCTGGCTGCCGCGCTCCAGGATGTTGACTCCCTTCTTCTGCGCCTGCACCGGATCGCCGTCGAAGTAGGCCGCGCGCTGCTCGAACTCGGTGAAGTCCTCCACGCTCTTGAGCGCGCGCTGCGAGCCGAACAGGCGCTGGATGTTCACGCCACGCAACGACGGCGTGTCGATGCGGTGCCGGTGCTCGTTGGGGCGGATGTCGCCCACTGTATGCGTGGCCGCATTGGTATGCCCGTTGGCGTGACAATCGAGACAGGCCACGCCCTGGAATGCCGTCAGCGCGCGCCGGTCCTCGGTCGCGTTGAACTGCGCCTGTGGAAATGGCGTCACCAGCAATCTGAGCCCCTCCAGCTGCTTGGGATTCAGGATGTCCTTGAACAACTCGTGGAAATTGGCGAACGTGACGAGCTGTCCCCCGGAGACATCACCGAGATCGGGTCGCGTCGTCAGGTAAATCGGCGCCGGAAACTCCGGCAACAGGTGTTGCGGCAGGTCGTAATCGAGATCGAATCGCGTCAGGTCGCGCCCGGTCTGCTTTTTCGTCTCATCGATGAGAGGTTGCGGAAAGATCATGCCGCCCGCTTCGTGGTGCGGGTGCGGCAGAGGATGGAATCCCGCGGGCCAGAGAGCACGGTCCTTGATCTGTTGCGGCGCCAGGCTGGCCAATTGTTCCCAGGTCGCGCCTGCCGGCAGCTTCACCCGCACGCCCGCCTGGACCGGCTTGCCCTTGGACATCGTCACACCCTCGACCGGGCGATCGGCCAGGTCGTATCGCTCGTTCAGCAGATCCTGCTGCCGTTTCGAGAAGGCGGGTTTCTCGCGCTGTAAGCGCTTGACTAGCGAGGAGAAATCCTCAGCGGGAGACGCCTGGGTCTAGGGCGGTAGCGACTCCTCGGCAAGCGCAAAACTGGCGAGCATGCTGAAGCACGCGAGTGCAGCGGAGCGGCAGAGTGACATGACTGAACCTCCCCTTCGTGCGCACGATATCGCGCCTTAGATCCGATCTAAGACTCAGTCTAGCCGGGTCAACGATTTCCGTAATTGACGTCATCAATAAGAGTAGCGCGCGCGGTCCGCCGCTTGCGGGCGCAATCGCGGCTGAACCGCAGGATGTCATCCGCGGCAGCGACCGCGGTGCGCGCCAGGCGGAGCACTTCGCCCCCTTCCGGCGTCAAGGCCACGTGCGAACGGTCGCGCTTGAACAGCGTTATGCCGAGATAGTCCTCGAGTTTCCGGAGCTGGATGCTCAACGTCGATTGCGTGACGGCGCATCGCTCCGCTGCGCGGGAGAAATTCAGGCAGTCTGCCAGCGCGATCAGGTAGCGCAGTTCCCGTATGGTCATCTTGCCTCCGATTGAGCTCCCATGGCCGCATGGATGCGGTCTCGCAGCTCGCGATGCTCATTGGAATCGAACACAGGCGCGGTGCTCCAGTCGTACGCCCAGGGCTGCGCGGTCGCGTACTCGGCGGGCTCGTGCTGATACCGCGGGATCACATGCGCATGCAACGCCGGATCCAGATTGCCGAAGATCGCATAGTTGATGCGCGCCGCGCGCGTCACCGCGAGCACCGCATCGCCAAGCGCCGCCATGTCCGCAAGGAATGCAGCGCGGGCGGCGCCTTTCAGCGCATTGAGCGCCGGCACGACAGGATCCGGCAGCAACAGGCAGTAGCCGGGCAGCACCTGCCGCTCGCCAAGCACTGCCCAGCCCGACGTCAATCTTGCGACGAATGTCGGATCCTTTCCCGCGCGCAGGGCATCGACGCGCCGATGAATGGAAGTGCTCATTACCAGTTGCGCAAGCGCCCGACGTCCAGGTGCACGAAGTCCGAGTCCGGATAATAGCCTACGCCGCCCGCGCGCCTCGCAAGCGCAAGATCGCGCAACGTCGCGAGCGGCAGTCCTTCCAGCCGGACGTCGATCGCTTTCCCTTCCATGTGGAGGCTCCGTGACGAAACGCCGTCGCTCTTCGCGGCGAGCATCGAATTTGTTGCAGGTGAACGATAGCCGGAAATGACATGGTAGCGCGGCTCGAGCCCTGCCGTTTCCGCCAGATCGTGCAGGAGATCAAACAGCCTCGAATCGATCGCCAGGACATCGGACGTGCGGTGATCACGGAAGATCCAATCGAGCCGGCCTAACTCGGCGGGCAGGTAGCTGCCGTTCGCCCAGTAAATGGTGTCCAGCACTTCGCCGGTGTGCGTATTGATCAACACGAGCCGACGCGGGTCCGTCTCCGCCGCCAGCGTGGGCAGCGCAATGGCGCATGCGGCAAACCCGCCCAGGATTCCCTGCACCACCCGCCTGCGCAGCCTACGGCTCGACATTGACGGCGATCACCTTGGCCCGCGGGAAGAAATTGAAATCGGTCGACGTGGACACCGTGTAGGCGCCGATCTGGCGCGCGATGAGCAGTTCGCCGATTTCGAGTTCCGGCATGGGCATGTCTTCGGCGATGACGTCCAGGCTGTCGCAGGTCGGTCCCGAAATCACGCAGGGGTGACGTGGCCGGTCGCGGCCGTGAACCGGTTCTACGGGGAATCGCATCTTGTCGTACTGCTGCCCGCTGAACGTGCCATAGATGCCATCATCCAGGTAATACCACCAGCGGCCCTCGCGCCTGGCGCGCCCCATGACCGTGGAAAGGTCGATGGCCGCCGGGCCGCAGATGAACCGGCCCGGTTCCGCGATCACTCGAATGCCCTTCGGCAGGCGGCCGAGCGCCGAACGAATGGGCGCGCAAAAGCCGTCGATCGCGGGCACCGGTTCGAGGTAATCGATCGCGAATCCGCCGCCGATATCCAGCTCCTCGAGCGGCGGCAGGCCGCGGTGATGCGCGTCCGCGATGATTGCTCCGCAGGTGTCAATCGCCTCGACGTACTTGTCGGGGCTCGCCACCTGCGACCCGACGTGGAAAGAAAGGCCAACGATACGCATGCCACCCGTGATCGCGTGCTCGATGAGCCCGATCGCGGCGCTCGCGTCGCAACCGAACTTGCGCGACAGGTCGATGATCGCCTGCGGGTTTCGGAACGAAACCCGAAGCAGCAGGCGCACGCGGTCGCGGTAAATCAGGAACTTTGCAAGCTCGTCGGGATTGTCGACGACGAAGGTGGTGATACCGTAATCGAGCGCATGGCGAATGTCCGAATCGCGCTTGATCGGATGCGTATGAATGCATCGTTCGGCACCGATGCCGGCATTCCGCACGAGATCGACCTCCCCGTTGGTCGCGAGATCGAACCAGGAGCCCTCGCGCGCCAGCACCTGCACCACGGTCGCGTCCGGCAGCGGCTTCAGGGCGTAATGCAGATCCACATCCGGCAAGGCTGCCGCAAGCGAATGGTATTGCCGGCGCAGCATGTCGCAATCGATCACGAACAAAGGTGATCCGAAGCGCACGACCAGCGCCTGGAGCGCGTCCGCGGCATAGGGCGCCGCGAGCCGCACGTCGGTTTTCAATGCCGGAACCCCGTCATTCGAGCAGTGGATCGACCAACGTCAGCAGGCGATCGAGCGCGCCGCGGTTCGCGTCGAGCACCGCCTTGCCGGCTGCTCCCATGACCGAGCGCAGCTCCGCAGTGTCGAGCAGCCCCGAAATCGCATGTGCGAGCTGCTCCGTATCCGACACGATGAAAGCGGCGCCGGCGTCCATCAGCAACTGCGCGATTTCCTCGCTGTTGAAATTGTGCGGGCCGGTCAGCACCGGGCGCCCGACGGAGGCGGGTTCCAGCAGGTTGTGGCCGCCGATCGGGACGAGACTGCCTGCCACGAAGGCGACGTCCGCGGCCGCGTAGAACATCATCAGCTCGCCCATCGTATCGCCGAGCATCACGCTCGTCCTGGGGGATATGGCGGATCCGGACGAGCGATTGGCCGAGCGGTCGTTGCGTTTCGCGAGCAATTCGCGCACGGAGTCGAATCGCTGCGGATGGCGCGGCACGAGCACCAGCAGCGCGTTCGGAAACCGCTCCAGCACGCGGCGGTGCGCGTCGAGGACGATCGTCTCTTCGCCTTCATGGGTGCTGCCGGCCACCCAGATCGGCCGGCCCGGCGCATTCTGCTCGCGCCACCGCAGTCCCTGCGCCTCGATGCCCGCGGGCGGCTGGAAATCGAACTTGATGTTCCCCGTGACGTGCGTGCGGTCGGGCGTGGCGCCGATCGAGCGGAATCTTTCGGCGTCGGTCTCGCTCTGCGCCGCGATGACGATTCCGTGCGAGAGCGCCTTCCGGAAGAGCGGCACGAGCCTCCGGTACTTGCTCACCGAACGCGGCGACACGCGCGCGCTCGCGAGCACGAGTGGCACGCTGCGGCGCCCGCACTCGGCGTAGAGATTCGGCCACAGCTCGGTTTCGAGGATCATCGCGAGGCGCGGCTGCACGCGGTCGAAAAAGCGCTTGACCGAACCCGGCAGGTCGAAGGGCACATAGCGGAGCTCGACCTGGTCGCCGAACAGGAGCCGGGCGCGGGCCGCGCCGGTCGGCGTGACCGTCGTGAGCAACAGCTTGTAGCGCGGATGCCGTTTGCGAAGCTGCACGACGAGTGGCTGCGCCGCCTGCACCTCGCCGACCGACACCGCGTGAATCCAGATCGTCGGGCCCGAAACCGGCGCGCCGAAACCAAAGCGCTCGCCGACCCGTTCGCGATAGCTGGGATCGCGCAGGCCGCGCCAGAGCTGAACCAGGATCGCGATCGGCGCCGCGAGATAGGTCAGCACGTTGTAGATGTAGCTCATCGCGGCTCAGGAATCGTGCGCGAGCCGAAGCAGCGCAAAGCCGCTCTGCCACTCGCCGTGTCCATCGCTGGTCTTCGCGAGACTGCGTGCCAATCTGTTCAGCGAGCGCTCCCGCCAGGAGCCCGGCTCACGCAGGCGCCCGCGATCGAAGTCGAGCAGCCAGACCTCCCGTTTCTCCCCCAGCATGATGTTGTGCGCGTTGAGGTCGGCGTGCTGCACGCCGGCGTCGTGAAAGCAGCGCAGGCAGCGGCCGATCGCGGCCCAGCGCGCGTCGTCCATGTTCCCGGCCGCCAGCGTCTCGGAGAGCGAGCGCACACCGGGGAGCCTTTGGGTGATGAGCGCGGCGGTGTACGTGAGGAGCGCACGCCGGTAGCAGGCCGCGACGGGCGCCGGCACCGGAAGCCCGCGCTGCCGGAGCGCCCCCAGCAGCCGAAGCTCGCGGAATGACCGAGTCTGTTCCTCGCCGAGAAACAGATAGCGGTCGCGGGCGAAGAACGCCGCCATCCCGCCGCGCAGGTAGCGGCGCATGACCCAGCGATGTCCCTCGCATTCAATGAAATGGATGGAGCCGCGCCCGCCTGCCTGCTCGGTCAGCGCGCCGCGGGCGCTCCAGTGCTCCCGCTCGAACAACTGCGCGCCGGGTGTGGCGACACGCTCGGCATCAAACAGGATCGCGCCGCGGTCGATTGCGAGCCGCTGGAACATCGGGTATCAGCGGGACAGCACGTACTCGGCGCTGCAATACGGGCATTTCGCCCAGCCCGTCGCCTCGATGGGCAGATACACCCGTGGATGGCTGTTCCAGAGCGACATCGAGGGCATCGGGCAGGCAAGCGGCAGATCGGCCGCCGTCACTTCATAACGTGCGCAGGCATTCGGCTGCAGCAGCTTGCTTTGGAAGGGCACGCTGCGATTATACGGGCGCCGGGCCGGTACCCGCGACCATGACCTGCTCCCAGATTGCCGCGACCTCCGCCCGCATCGGCGCATAAGCGGCGGCGTCGACGATCGCGGGCTGCTGTTCCAGCGACAGGTGATGCGCCGCCTCGCGATAAACCCGGTAGGCGTTCACCAGCCTGTCGATCAGCCGGTGGTCGACCAGCGCAGCCGAGCCGACCGACTCGAGATGCCGGATCGTGTCGGCAAACTCGGCGAGCGGCGGGTGCTCGCGGACGTCGCGCAGCACCCAGTACTGGGCGAGAAACTCGATGTCCGCGATGCCGCCGCGATCCTGCTTGAGATCGAAAAAACCGTCGCGCGTCTTGCCGTGGCCCGCGCGCATGCGCTCGCGCATGGCAACGACGTCCGCGCGCAGCGTCTCGCGCTTCACCGCTTCGATCAGGACCTGTTTTCGGACGCGCGCATACGCCGCGCCGAGCTCGGGCTCGCCCGCGACCCAGCGCGAATGCAGGAGCGCCTGGTGCTCCCAGGTCCAGGCTTCGCGACGCTGATACTCCTCGAACGCGTCGATCTGCGTGAAGGCGAGCCCGCCTTTGCCGGAGGGCCGCAGCCGCACGTCGACCTCGTACAGCCGGCCGGCGGCCGTGTGGACAGTCAGGAGGTGCACGAGCCGCTGTGCGAGCCGCAGGAAGAACACCTCATTGTCGACGACCTTCGGACCCGCGGTCTGTTGCCGCTCGCCCGTGGAGTCGTGGAGAAAGACGAGATCGAGGTCGGAGCCGTATCCGAGCTCCATGCCGCCGAGTTTGCCGTAGCCCGCTATGGCGACGCGCGCGCTGCGCGACACGCCGCCGGGCTCGCAGCGCGGCTTGCCATACAGCGCAACCGTGTGCCGCCAGGCGAGCGCGAGCGCCTGCTCGAGGATGAGCTCCGCCACATCGGTCAGGCGATCGCTGACCTGCATCAGGGGCAGCCGGCCGGTCAGATCGTGCATCGCCACGCGAAACATCGCCGCGCGGCGGAACTGGCGCAGGGCGTCCACGCTTTGCTCTTCGTCCTTGCCCGCGTGCTCGAGCCGCGCGGCGAGTTCGTGCTCGAATTGCACGCGATCCGGCAACGACTCGAAAACACGCGAGTCGAGCAGCTCGTCGAGGAGCAGCGGATGCGCGGCGACCTGGCGCGCAAGGTAGTCGCCCATGCCGCAGATGCGCACCAGCCGCGCCAGCGCCTCGGCGTTCTCGTTGAGGAGCGCGAGATAAGCCGTGCGCCCGCCGATCGCCTCGACGATCCGCAGCAGCCGGGTCAGGACCGCCTGGCCGCCGGTTTTCGTCCCTGCGGCCGTGCGGACGATCTCGGTCACGAGGCGCGGCAGCAGGGTCGCGAGGCGCCGCCGTCCGAATTCGTCGAGCCGCTGGTAGTACGCGGACTGGCGGAGCTCGAGCAGCACGCGCGCGGCGGCATCCGCATCCTCGAACCCGCATTGCTTCACGTCCTGCGCGACCCGCTCGAGCGCGGGTTCGTCGGTCCACAAAGTGGCCAGCAGGACGGCCGGCGCAGGCTCGCTCGGCCCGCCGCGGCCCAGCACGACATCGGCGAAGTGCGCGGCGACCGTCCGGCGCGTCGTCTCGAGCCTGGCGGCGAATTCCTCCCAGGACCCGTAAGCCATTGCCGCGGCCAGCCGATCGCGGCCGTACGCGTCGGCGGGCAGCGCATGGATCTGCTCGTCGCCGACCATCTGGAGCCGATTCTCGACGCGGCGCAGCAACACGTAGGCTTCCTGAAGACCGGCGACGGTGGCGGCAGTCAGGAGTTTCGCGCCGGCGAGGCGCGGCAGCGCGGCCTGCAACGACGTGGTCTGGAGCCCCGGCTCGGCGCCGCCGCGGATGAGTTGCTGGGCCTGCACGATGAATTCGATCTCGCGGATTCCGCCGGGCCCGAGCTTGATGTTGTCCTGGAGTTCGCGGCGCGCGACTTCGCGCGCAATCATCGACTTCATCTCCCGCAGGCTCTCGTACACGCCGAAATCGAGATAGCGGCGATAGACGAACGGGCGCACGACGGCGTCGTAGAGCTCCCGGTAGCGGTCGGCGCCGGTGACGGCACGGGCCTTCACCCAGGCATAGCGCTCCCAGTCGCGGCCGTGCTTCTGGAGGTAATCCTCGAACGCGCCGAAGTTCATGACGAGCGGCCCGGATTCCCCGAGCGGCCGCAGGCGCATGTCGACCCGGAACACGAAGCCTTCGGCGGTGCGGTTGTCGAGCAGGCGGATCAGCGACTGCCCCAGCCTCGTGAAATAGTCCTCGTTGGCGATCGCGCGCGGGCCGTCAGTTTCGCCTCCCTCCTGAAACAGGAATACGAGATCGATGTCCGACGAGAAATTCAGCTCGCCACCGCCGAGCTTGCCCATGCCGATCACGAGAAGCTCCTGCAGGTCGCCATTCGGCGATCGCGGCGTTCCGTAGCGTGCGCCGAGCGCGCGCGCCGCGTACCCAAGCGCCGCGGCAATGGCGGCGTCCGCCAGCGCGGTCAGCTCGCCGAGCACTTCCGGCAGCGCTGCCTGCCCGGCGAGATCGCGCCACGCGATCCGCACGAGTTCACGCCGGCGCAGGCGGCGCAATCCATCCATGAACGCCGCTTCGTCAACGTCTCCGGCGATCAGCGCCTCGGCCCGGCGGTCGATCTCGCCCGGACTTCGCGCCCGGGCGAGTTCGCCCGTTTCCGCCAGTTCTGCGATCAGAGCCGGTTCGCGAGTTGCGGCTTCGGCCACGAATTCACTTGCCGCGAACACCTGCTCGATTCGCGCCGCGGCCGCCGGCGGCAGCCGCGATGCGTCGCCGCCGGCATCGCGCCAGCGGGCCAGCAGCGCCTGCGCGCGTTTCATGACCCGTGAAGCCTCTCGAGTTCCTTCAGTCGCGGACGGGCGAATTCGTCGATGGCGCCCCGCAAGGCGCCTGACGCCGCCGCCTGCTTCTCCGCCACGTCGCTGACGAACGTTGAATCCTTGCCGAAGGGGGCCTTGGCATTCCTGGCCGCGGCATGCGCCATCCGGTCCCGCTGCCGGCTGTCGATCGACAGGGAAAAGTGCGGAGCGACGACGTCCCATGCCGCCGCCGGCAGCGACTCGTACGGCACGAGCCGGCCGCGCCGTGGATCGAGACGAGCCGCCGCCCGGCAGAAAGCGCCGTACAGCCGGGCGACATACTCTTCCCGCGAATTCGCGGCATCTTGCGGATCGACGAACGGCGAAAAATGCGCCGCGGGCTTGCCGGAGTCCCAGATCCATCCGGCTGGCAGGCGAAGCAAGGACACGCCGACCTCGACCGGGTCGCGGAAGTTGAGAATCCACGGCGATTCCGGAAACGCCTCGGCCACGATGTCGCAGAAGAGCGTGTTCCAGCTCGTGAACTTCAGGACATAGGGCCTGCGCGCATGGCGCGCGAACGCCGCGCCGAGCGACCTCAACGCGGCGACCAGCTCGCCGCGCAGCCACTTGTGCGGCGGCAGCAGGATTTCATTCACCGGCAGCGGCTCGGCATAGACGACGAGCCCGTCATGTTGCTTGAGCAGCTGCGAAATCAGCGTCGAGCCGCAGCGCGCGACATGGAATATGAGTCCCGCGGGCGCGGATCCCGCGACGTCCTTGCCGACGTCCTCCCGATCGATCTGGACGATCGTCTCGCGCGCCGGCAGGCGCGCGATCGTTTCCTGCATGAATGCGTCCTGGAGTTCGGCGGGTTCGATTTCGCGGAGCGAGAAATACAGGCCGGCCGGGTGAAGGGCTGCGCGCGCGGGCAGCCAGTCCCCTTGCGTCTGATGCATCCAGACAGGTTTCCTCGACAGGACCGGATTGTCAATGCTAACGTCGCCGCGCCATGGAATTCGCCGATTTCATCGCGCCCTTCGATGCCGCGACGTTTCGCTCGCAGTACTTCGGCAAGCGTCCCGTCCACATGCAGAAGAAAGCCGATGGGCGCGGAAGCCTGCTGCCCTGGTCGCGCTTCAACGAAGTGCTCGCGCTCACGCCGTACTGGAACGAGGACTCGTTGAAGGTCTTCTTCAAGAGCCGCGCGGCGCTCAGGGAGAACTACTGCGACACGGCCGACCTGCGCGCGGGGATGAGCGCGCCCGTGAATCCCGCGAAAGTCAAGGCGCTCATGGGGCTCGGCGCGAGCCTCGTCGCCAATCAACTGCACCGCGTGTGCCCGGAAGTGGCAGCAGTCGTCACGATGCTCGAGCGCGAGTTCGCCGCCCGCGCGTTTGCGAATGTCTACTGCTCCTTCAAGGGCGTGCAGGCGTTCCAGACCCACTACGACCTGCACGACGTATTCGCCGTCCAGGCGGAAGGCGAGAAGACCTGGCGCATCTACGAGGCGCGGGCGGATTCACCCGTCGTGCCGCTGCCGCCGGGCGATGAAGTCGAGAAGTGGCTGACGGAGTCCCGCGGGCGCCTGCTGTTCGAAGCGCAGATGAAGCCCGGCGACATTCTCTATCTTCCGCGCGGCCAGTATCACGACGCCTTGACCGGCGCGCAGGCGTCGCTGCATGTGAGCTTCGGCGTCGCGCCCGCGACCGGTCTCGCGGTCTTCAAGCTGCTCGAGAGCGCATTGACCCGCGAGAGCGAGTTCCGCGCCTATCTGCCGGATGCGCGCTCGGAAACGGAACTGCGCGAGCGGCTGGCGAAGCTCGCCGAGCGGATCAAGGTGGCGATGACTTCTCCGGCCTTTGCGATCGAGGTGCTCAATCACCAGCGCGACCTGTCGCGCGCGCCCGCCGATTACGAATTGCCGTCGCAACGGCCGCCGGCCTGGTATTCGGTCACGCGCCGCGCACAGGTCGTGCGCCGCGATCAGGGCTACGCCGTCGTCTTCGAGGGCGGCGAGATCCCGGTGGGCGAGACCTACCCGACCCTGGAATGGATCCTGAAGCAGCGCATGTTCTCGGTGGACGACGCGCTCGCGCGGCAGGCGGGCGTCGACCGCTCGGCCTTGCAGGCAGATCTCGAGCGGCTCGAGCGGGCCGGCGTCATCGCCCAAACCGAGATGCGTTGAGTCTAAAAAAAGCCCGGGAGTTTCCTCCCGGGCCCTTGGACTTACATGTCCATGCCGCCCATGCCGCCCATGCCGCCGCCCGGCATCGGATGGTCGTGCTCCTCCTTCGGAGCCTCGGCGCCCATCACTTCGGTGGTGAGCAGGAGGCCAGCGACCGATGCCGCATTCTGGAGCGCCAGGCGCGTGACCTTGGTCGGGTCCAGGATGCCCATTTCAATTCAGAGGCTGTCCGGTCGATGCGGCTCTCCATGAGCATCGGCATGGAGGAACTGCCGACCACTTCCAACACCCCGCTCGACGTGCTGCTCGCGCGGGCGTAGCAAGAAACTGGCCGTTCAATAGGCGCGGCCGGCGCCGTAGCTCACGCCGACCGAAACACGGTGATCGACTTTGTGCGAGTTCCTGCCGTCGATCGATTGCATGTAGAGCGCATAAAAGCTCATCCGCTCATTCGCGGCCCAGGTAGCGCCGGCCCCGACGTTCACGAATTCATCCTCGGCGAGCTGATCGTGAAATGGAAATAGCGGATCGCCAGCGGGGACCGGTATGTTGACGCCGCCGTGGGTCCACTGCTTGGAGGCGATGACGCGAGCACTCCAGGACTCGCTCAGGAAATGGCCGATCTCCAGAGTCGCATTGGTGCGGTCATGTGTGACATCCGCGACTTTCTCGACGAATGCATAGTTGCCGCGAAACTGCAGGTAGGTTCTCGGCACCCAGTCGTTGAGGCTCGTGGCGGTGTAGAAGCCGACCCAGTATTCCTCCAGTCCGCGGCCTGGCGCCGCGTGCCCGAGCACCACGTAATCCTGCGTCGGAATGACCGCCCCGACATAGGGGGCGAACCCGATCGGGCCGTCGATCCACTGAAAATGCGCGGTGAGCAGCAGGTCGGTCACGGTGCTGTGCCAGCGGCCATCGTCCACGACGGTCGGATGATGGAATTCCCCGCGGTACCGCGATTTCACATAGGGCAGCGAGGCCTGGATCATCACGCGATCGGACGGGCTGTAGGTCGCCGAAACGTTCAGGATCTCGGTCGATGTGTGGCCGATGTCAATCTCCGCCCCGGTGAAGAGGTAGTGCTTCTTGTGCAAGAGCTCGGTGTAATCGAGCGACAGGCTCATGCTGCCTTTTTCCGGAAGCCAGGCCTGTGCGTGCGCAGCGAACGGCGCAAGTGCGAGCCCAAGAAGGGCCGCGCCGGTGCGGACCTGATTCATGCCTGGTGGCTGTCGGTACTCTTGTCGCAAGGCATCGGCAGGCCGCGGCTCCGAAGCTTGAGCGCGTGTTCCACGGCCTTCAGCAGTTGTGCGCCTTTGCGGCCTCCGACGACCGTGACGCAATCGATCGGCCGTTGCGTTGGCGTCAGCTCACCGGCACCGGCCGAGTACGCGACCGGCATAATCATGGGAGCCTTGCCGCCCGCAGCAGGCTGGGATTGAAGCTGCGTCGCACGCGTCGCATCCACCAGTATCAGATCCGGCGCGACCGCGTCGCGCTTCGCACGCAACTCATCGGCATTCTTGACGACGGAGACCTCATGACCGGCGAGTGACAGCGACGCCACGAGATTGAACCGGTCGTTCGCCGCAGCAAGTCCCGTCGCGGGCTCGAGCAACATCATAACGTGGCCAGGATTGCGGCTCACCATGACCCGCTGGAAACCGACGCCGCCGCCCAGGGCGACCAGCTTGTCACCGCAGGCCCGAGCCGTGCCTGCAAGCGTTATCGCGCACACGATTGCGGCGAGCGCCGCGGTGCCGAGTTGCTTTGCGACCATGGCTGCCCCCCTGTTCCTATGCAGTAGACTGCGCTCGGGCTGGGAAGCGAGTCAAGCAAGGCCCCATGCAGTCGCACGATCCGCCGGAAACCGTGGAAAACCGGGTAGTTAGCGAGATACCCAATCGAAGAATCGCCGCGATTCTCGCCGCCGATGTGGTCGATTACGCGCGGCTGATGGGCGTCGATGAGGAATCCACGCTCGCCGGGCTGAAGCTCCGTCGCTCGATTTTCGATCGGCTCGTCGCCGAGTGCGGCGGCCACGAGTTCGGCAGCGTCGGCGACAGCCTGATGGCGGAGTTCCCGAGCGTCGTCAATGCCGTACGGTGCGCGCAGGCCATCCAGCAGCGCATGGCGAAAGAGAACGCATCGCTTCCGCCGGAGCGACGCATGCATCTGCGGATCGGCGTCAATCTCGGTGATGTCATCGAGGAGCACGGCAGCGCTTTTGGTGATGCCGTCAACGTTGCCGCGAGACTGCAGTCACTCGCGAAGCCGGGCGGCATCCTGGTCTCGGCTTCGGTGCACGACCAGGTCGGAAACAAGCTCGCGGCACGGTTCATCGGCGCGGGCGCGCACCAGGTCAAGAATATTGCCGAGCCCGTGAAGGCGTTCGTCGTCCTGCCCATCGACGTGCCCGGCGCCGAGGGATGGCGCTCGGGGTTTCGCGCGCGCCTCAAGTCGCGCGCCGTGCGCCGAAGCGCGGTGGCTGCCGCGGTTATCGCTGCAGTATTCCTCGCGTACGGTTTGTACCTCCGGGAACAGCGCGATGCGGCAACGCCGGCGTCCGACCCGTCGCTCGCAACGACGGAATTGCCTTCGCGCAGCGTGGCCGTGCTCGCATTCGAGGATCGGGGCGGCTCGACCGGAACCGACATCCTCGCCGAAGGAATTCCGGAAACCGTCATGCATCAACTGGCGCTGATGAAGGGCCTGACGGTGATCGCGCGTGGGTCCTCGTTCGCGTTCCGGGACCGCGATGAAGACATGCGTGTCATCGGCCGCAAGCTCAACGTGCGTTACCTGCTGGAGGGCAGCGTGCAGGCTGCGGGCGACCGCCTGCGTGTCACGTCGAGCCTGATTGATACACAAACCGGCGAGAGCGTATGGTCCAAGCAGTTCAATCCGGCGCTGCAAAATGTATTCGCCGTGCAGGATGAAATCGCGCTCGAAGTGGCGCGTGAGCTGCAATTGACGCTCGATTCTGCCGCCGGCTCCACAGCTGATATTCGGCGCAGCGGAACTGATAACTATGAAGCGTATTTCGCGTTCCTGCGCGGGCGAGCATTACTCGCGAGCGTACGCGTGGCCGAACTGCCCGCGGCAATCAACGCGTTGACCGAGGCGATACGGCATGATCCCAATTTCGCGCCAGCCTACGTTCTGCTGGCGCGGGCCAATATTTTGCAGGCCGAGCAGAGCCCGACCGGTGGTACGCAGGATAATTTTCCGCGGGCGGTCGAGAACGCAATGGGATTGCTCGACAAGGCAATCGAGCTGTATCCGCTGAGCGGCGAGGCGTATGTCGAGCGAGGCTATTTGAAACTGTATTTCGACGTGGCCGCGGCGGATACAGATCTAAGGCGCGGCCTTGAGCTCGCACCCAACTATGCGCGCGGCTATGAGGGACTCGCGGCGGTGCTGTTTCAGAGTGTCGCGCGACGACGCGAAGCGCTCGCGATGATCGAAATGGCGCGCAGGCTCGATCCGCTGGAGCCGCGTCTGGATGTGATCAAGGCTACGTATCTGGAGTGGGGTCCTGGTGATCTCGCGCAGGCAGATGAGATTCTGAAGACTGTGCTCGTGCGCGAACCCCTGTTCGTCCCGGCACTGGCGCGGCTCGCCGACGTACGCTGGATTCGCGGCAAGCTTGCGGAATCGATTGCTCTAGGCGAGCAGGCGGTGGCACTCGATGCAGGAAACGACCACGCCTGGCGGCAGCTGATGGGAAGCTATGATTCGGTCGCTGAACCGGCCGCCGCGGATGCCGCAAGCCGTCGAACCGCCGATCACGTGCCCAACGGCTCACTATGGCGGCATGTGTACGGGAAGGAGTGGCGCAAGGCCGGCGAGGCAGCCTACGCGCTGCTCGCGCTTGGGCCAACGTATTTCCAGAACGAGGCCCTCGTTGCCCTTGCGATACGCAGGCACGCGAGAGTGACGGGCGACTATCCGCGCGCGATCGAGACCCTGGAAAACTGGGCTTCCGTCACCTGGGACGAAAACGAGCCGGTGTTGCAAGTGCAACTCGACCTCGGATACGGCGTCGCCGGACTTGCCGACATGTTGATGGCCACCGGTCAGCACGACCGAGCTCGAATACTGCTCGAAGAGCTGCTGGCTGATAGCGACTTGCAGATCAATCGCTATGGCCGTGGCGAGATCTGGCGCAATGGCAGCCGGGCCATCGCACTCGCCCTGCTCGACCGGCCACAAGAGGCCATAGCGATGCTTCAACGCCAGATACGACTGGGGTTCGGCAGTCACGAATGGCGAATCGTGATTGACGACGAGCCCGCGTTCAATTCACTGAGGGCGAATGAAGACTTTCGGGAGCTGCTGGCGAACTTCCGCGCCATGGAAGCGCGCGAACGAAAAAAAGTCGTACGCATGCGCGCCGACGGGCTGGTGCCGGATCGGAGCTGACCAGCGCTCAGGTTGAGGGCGGCCGCGGCTCTCCCATCCGGTACGTCGCGAGGATCTCGTGTGTCACCGTATTGCGAAGCACATTGAACCACTGCCCGCGTTCGATGTCAGCTGCCGCTACCCGATCGGTCCGGCGGATAGTTCGTATAAGGGGCCTGGTGTTTATGCCAAGTGTGGCGCCGGACGACGAACCTGGAGTAGGCCGACCAGTATTCCTCGGCTGCGAACTGCAAGAACGCTCTTCACGCCGGCGTCTTCTCGCTCGCGCCGGGCCGATGGTCGTTCCCGGCAGCAGCGCGCGCAGCATGGCCCCGGCGCGCCCTGCTGCAAGAGCACGAGCACATCGCTGATCGTGGGAATCAGAATAGCGACGCTTGCGGCGGCGCCCGCGCCCCGAGCGGCGCAACCGGCGCGTCCTCCTCACCCGGCTCGCGCCGGTGCGCGAGAATCCGTTCAATCAGCTCCGGCTCCTCGATACTCGCGATCACTTTCAGCCGCCCACCGCAGCGCAGGCACTGCTCAATCTCGATGCCGAATACACGCTGCAGGCGGCGCGCCCCCGGCCCTCGCCCCGCCGGCGGGCGGCTCACGTAGCGGACCAGACGCTCCAGCTTGTCCCGCTGCTCGGCCTCCACGCCGAGGCCCGCATGCAGCGAAAACCCCGCATACTGCACCACACCTATCCGGTTCCCATGCTCCCGCGCCGGTCTCGCCCGTCGCGTGCGTCAGCCGAGCCCTGTTTAGAACATATGCCGAAATCGTCCGGTAGACGACTCCGAGCACCTGCGTCAGCGCCCCGGGGGCGGTGGCGAGCAGGAACCGCAACGCGAACGGCAGCGAGAGTACCCATTGGCACAGCGGCCTCTGCGGCAACACTTCGTCGGCCAACAGGGCCGCGTTCTCCGCCATCCGCCGGGAACCGCAGCTCGGACAGAACCCCCGTCGCTTGCAGCTGAATGCGACCAGCTTCTCGGCATGGCAGTCCTCGCAGCGGACACGCAGAAATCCATGCTCGAGGCGGCCGCATTTCAGATACGCCTCGAACTCCTCCTGTACGTACTTCGGCAGAGGTCGGCCGACCGCTTCGCGCGTGGCGATGAACTCGGGGTAGTGCCGCTCCACGATCCGGTAGAGCAACGTCTCCTCGGGCCGGTGGCGCGCATAATTGGGTGGATCGATGAATGGCGGCGCGCGCGGTCGCCGCGCACGAGCGGCGACGGACGTTGCGGGCGTCCCGACGACGGGTGGGGACGGAACAGACTATGCCGCGATGCGCCACAGCGGGCTTTGCAAATTGGCTGGATACCAGCAGAAACCCCTGTCGGCGCACCGGCCGCGTGCGGCTACTGCGCCCATCCCATACGCCCATAATGAAAAGGCCCGGGGGTCACCTCCCGGGCCTTCGCAATCGAACCGTAAAGTCTCGCGACCTTACATGTCCATGCCGCCCATGCCGCCCATGCCGCCGCCCGGCATTGCATGCTCGTGCTCCTCCTTCGGAGCCTCGGCGACCATTACCTCGGTGGTGAGCAGCAGACCCGCGATGGACGCCGCATTCTGGAGCGCCAGGCGCGTCACCTTGGTCGGATCCAGGATCCCCATCTCGATCAGGTCGCCGTACTCGCCGGTCCATGCGTTGTAGCCGAAGCTGCCCTTGCCGTCGCGCACCTTGGCGAGCACCACCGAACCGTCCTCACCGGCATTCTGCACGATCAGGCGCAGCGGTTCCTCGATGGAACGCGTCAGGATGCGGATGCCGACATTCTGGTCCTCGTTCGCGCCGCTGAGCTTGTCGAGCGTCCTCTGCACGCGGACAAACGCGACGCCACCACCCGGCACAACGCCTTCCTCGACCGCCGCGCGGGTCGCGTGCAACGCGTCCTCGAGGCGAGCCTTCTTCTCCTTCATCTCAATCTCGGTGGCCGCGCCAACCTTGATCACGGCGACACCGCCGGAGAGCTTCGCAACGCGCTCCTGCAGCTTCTCCTTGTCGTAGTCGGAGGTGGCGTCCTCGATCTGCCGGCGGATCTGCTCGATCCGGCCCTTGATGTCGGTCGCCTTGCCGGCGCCGTCGATGATCGTCGTGTTTTCCTTGTCGGCGACGATCTTCTTGGCCTTGCCGAGATCATTGAGTGTCGCTTTCTCGAGTGACAGGCCGACTTCCTCGGCGATCACGGTGCCACCCGTCAGGATCGCGATGTCTTTCAGCATTTCCTTGCGGCGGTCGCCGAAGCCCGGGGCCTTGACCGCGCAGACCTTGACGATGCCGCGGATGGTGTTGACCACGAGCGTCGCGAGCGCCTCGCCTTCGACGTCCTCTGCGACAACCAGCAGGGGTTTGCCGGCCTTCGCGATGGTTTCGAGCAGCGGCAGCATCTCGCGGATATTTGAAACCTTTTTGTCGTACAGCAGGATGTACGGGCTCTCGAGCTCGCAGGTCTGGTTCTGGGCGCTGTTGATGAAGTACGGCGACAGGTAGCCGCGGTCGAACTGCATGCCCTCGACGACCTCGAGCTCATTTTCGAGGCCCGAGCCTTCCTCGACCGTGATCACGCCTTCCTTGCCGACCTTTTCCATCGCCTCCGCGATCTTCTTACCGATCGACTCGTCACTGTTCGCCGAGATCGTGCCGACCTGGGCGATGGCCTTCGAGTCCTTGCAGGGCTTGGAGAGCTTCTTCAGCTCCTCGACTGCCGCAATCACGGCCAGGTCGATGCCACGCTTGACGTCCATCGGGTTGATGCCCGAAGCGACCGCTTTCATACCCTCGCGGATGATCGCCTGTGCGAGCACGGTCGCGGTGGTCGTGCCGTCACCGGCCTCGTCGGAAGTCGACGAAGCGACTTCCTTGACCATCTGCGCGCCCATGTTCTCGAACTTGTCCTTGAGCTCGATCTCCTTCGCGACCGAGACGCCATCTTTGGTGATGGTCGGCGCGCCGAAGCTCTTCTCGAGCACGGCATTACGGCCTTTCGGGCCGAGCGTCGCCTTGACGGCGTTCGCGAGCAGGTTGACGCCGCGAAC
>JBOHZO010000019.1:0-4611 GCA_050738555.1 Steroidobacteraceae bacterium
GGGCAAAGGTGAACGTCCCCTTTAATGTGAACGTCCCCTTTAATGCTTCGGGCTATCTACCTCCCGGCATGTCGAGGTGTTTGGCCAGGAAGGCCCACTGGTTGGCCCAGTCTTCCACCACCATCCAGGTTGGCTTTCCAGCGCCATGGCCGGCGCGGGTTTCGATGCGCACGATGACCGGATTGGGGCAGGCCTGGGCGTGCTGGAGCGCGGCCGTGAACTTGTAGCTGTGCCAGGGCACGACGCGGTCGTCGTGATCGGCGGTGGTCACGAGCGTCGGCGGATAGCAGCGTCCGGGTCTCAGGCTGTGGACCGGCGAATACGCAGCGAGTGCGCGGAACTGCTCTGCGTCCTCGACCGTACCGTAATCGCTCGACCAGGCGTAGGCGTTCGCGCTCGCCGTGTGGTAGCGCAGCATGTCCATTACGCCGACGCCGGGCAGCGTCGCGCCAAACAGCTCCGGCCGCTGCGCCATGACCGCGCCCACCAGGAGCCCGCCGTTGCTGCGGCCGTGGATCGCCAGCTTCGGAGGCGACGTGTAACGGTTCGCGATCAGCCACTCCGCCGCGGCGATGAAATCGTCAAAGACATTCTGCTTCTTCGTCTTGGTGCCGGCGTCGTGCCAGTCGGCGCCGTACTCGCCGCCGCCGCGCAGGTTGGCAACCGCGTAGATGCCGCCGAGCTCGAGCCAGCCCGCGACCGCCGCGCTGTAGGCAGGCGTCAGCGAAACGTCGAAGCCGCCGTAGCCGTAGAGGAGCGTCGGATTGCTGCCGTCCTGCTTCGCATCGCGGCGGCGCGTGATGAACATCGGCACGCGCGTGCCGTCCTTGCTCTTGTAGAAGACCTGCTCCGTGACGTAGGGGCTGCCGTCGAATGACACCGTCGGCTTGCGGTAGGGCCGGACCTCGTCCTTCACGACGTCAAAGCGATAGAGCGCGAGCGGCGTCAGGTAGTCGGTGTAGGCGAAGAAGGTTTCGCTCACCGAAGGCGAGTCCCGGAAGCCGATCGCCGTTCCGTTGCCGGGCAGGCGGACGTCTCGAAGCCGCTTGCCGTCCTTTCCGTAGACGACGAGATGCGAGCGCGCGTCCTCGAGGTAGCTTGCGATCACGTGACCGCCGACCAGGCTCGCCTGGTACAGCGTCGCCTGCGCCTCCGGCACGACCTCGACCGGCGCGGGCGAGGCCGGGTCGATCGCGATCACGCGGCCGCGTGCCGCGCCTTGCGTCGTCTTGAAATAGAGCCGGTCGTCCATGGCGCCGAGAAACTCGTAGTTGCCGTCCCATCGATCGAGGAGCCTCACGACCTCCGCGTCCGGCTTCGACAGGTCGCGCAGGTGGATCGCGTTCTTGTCGAAGCCGTAGGAGATCGCGAACACGAGCCAGCGCCCGTCTTCGGACACGGTGCCGTAGGGGTTGTAGCGCGGATTGTCGCTGACCGAATAGACATGCTCGTCGTCGGCCTGCGCCGTCCCTAGCCGGTGACGATAGACGCTCACCTGCTGCTGGTCGTCGCCCTTCCCGTGCGCGCCTTTCGGATAACGCGAGTAGTAAAAGGCACTCGCGTCCGGAAGCCACGACACGCCCGTGAACTTGGTGTCGCCGATCTGGTCCGGCAGGTCGCGCCCGCTATCCACCTCTCGCACGTGCCAGGTGTCCCAGTCGGTGCCGCCTTCGGAAACCGCGTAGGCAACGTAACGGCCGTCCGGGCTGATCGAATAGTCGGCGAGCGAGACGGTCGCATCCTCGGAAAGCGTGTTCGGATCGACGAGCACGCGCGGCGCGGCATCCCGCGACTCCGCCCAATACAGCACGCCCTGGTTCTGGCTGCCGCTCTTCTCGACGTAGAAGTATCGCCCGCCGCGCTTTACCGGCATGCGCGATTTGTCGTCGAGCCAGCTGTAACCGTATTGCTCGTAGTCCCAAAGCTCGGCCAGGCGCTTCTGGATGGGCCCGCGCGCCGGGATCGAATCCAGATAAGGCTGCGACAGTTCGTTCTGCGCCGCGACCCACGCGCTTACCTCCGGGGATGCCGTCTCCATCCAGCGATACGGATCGGCAATCTCGGTGCCGTGATGCGCCTCGACCGCCGGGACGCGAGCGGTGGCTGGATAGTGAAGGACCGCAGTCGCGCCGGGCGAATCGTTCGCGACGCTCATGCTGGGAACCGCGGCGAGCAGGGCCGTAGCAAGACCGGATATGACATACCGATGCACCGTGCTTACACTCCAGTCCGGATCAGGCGCGCAGTCTAGCAAACCGCTCAGCCTGTCCATTCCAGACTGCGACAGGACGGAGCGGCGATGCGTTCACTCGTGACAGGATTCACGGCGGCACTTTTCCTCGCCCCGGCGATAGCCGGCGACCTGCCGGTCGAACGACTGTTCGACGCGCCGGATTTGCAGGGGCCTTCGCTCCGCCAGAAGCGATTTTCGCCGGACGGCAGGTTCGTGAGCTACCTCCGGGCCCGCGACGACGCGCCGACGGTGTTCGACCTCTGGGCCTACGAAATCGCCTCCGGCAGTCATCGACTGCTGGTGGATTCACGGGCGCTTGCACCTTCGGAAGAAGAGCTTTCTGCGGAAGAAGAGGCGCGCCGCGAGCGCCAGCGGATTGCGGCGCTCCGCGGCATCGTCGACTACCACTGGTCGCCCGACTCGAAAGCGCTCCTGTTCCCGCTCGACGGCGATCTTTATCACTACGACCTGCGCGGGCGCGGCGCGACGGCCCTGCGGCGCCTGACGGAAAGTGAGGCCTATGAAACGGACCCGAAGTACTCGCCGCGCGGACGTTACGTCAGCTTCATCCGCGAACAGGACCTGTACGCAGTGGAAGTGGCGAGCGGCGTGGAACGTCGTCTCACGACCGGCGGTGGCGGCCTCATCAGCCATGGCGTGGCCGAGTTCATCGCCCAGGAAGAGATGAATCGGGATACCGGCTACTGGTGGTCGCCGGACGAGCGCTACATCGCCTACACGCGCGTCGACGAGTCGCCGGTCGCCGAAGTCGAGCGCTTCGAGATTGGAGCCGAGGGCATCCGCGTGCTGCGGCAGCGTTATCCGGCGACCGGCGAGGCGAATGCCGACGTGCGCCTCGTGATTCTCGCGCTCGCGGGCGGCGAACCGGCCTCGGTCGATCTCGGCGCAAAGGATTTCTATCTCGCGCGCGTCGCCTGGTTCCCCGAAGGCGACCGCCTGCTGTTGCAGCGGCAGTCGCGCGACCAGAAACGCCTGGACCTGCTCTCGTATCCGGTCACCGGCGGCGAAGGACGTCATCTCTTCTCGGAGCGCAGCGACACCTGGGTTGAGCTGCACGAAGACTTGTACTTCCTGCCGGAACGGCGCGAATTCCTCTGGGCCTCCCAGCGGAGCGGCCACAACCATCTTTATCTCTATGACTACGACGGCTTTCTCAAGAGCGCGGTGACGGCGGGCGACTGGGATCTGACGGGTGACGGGCTCGCAGCCGTGCGCGGCATCGACGAACGGCGCAGCCGCGTCTACTTCATGGCGAACCGCAAGACGCCGCTCGAGCGCCATCTCTATGTCGCCGATCTCGACGCCGGT
This sequence comes from Steroidobacteraceae bacterium, assembly GCA_050738555.1. GTDB lineage: Bacteria > Pseudomonadota > Gammaproteobacteria > Steroidobacterales > Steroidobacteraceae > SCUD01. Next base: position 3,563 of record JBOHZO010000019.1, read on the forward strand.
CCCGGGCGCGAACCGCTCGCCCTGACGGCGCAGGACGGCTGGCACGCGGTCACGATGTCGCGCGATGCGCGCCGCTTCCTGTTGACCTACAGCGACCCGGCGCAGCCACCCCGGATCTCGCTGCACGATTCCACCGGCAAGCGTCTCGCCTGGCTCGAGGAAAACCGGCTCGACGCCGATCATCCGTATGCACCGTATCTCGATCGCCACGTGCAGCCGGAATTCGGCACGCTGCCGGCCGCCGACGGCACGCCGCTTTACTGGCTGCTCTACAAGCCGGCGGGTTTCGAACCGGGCAAGCGCTATCCGGCGGTGCTCGCGGTTTACGGCGGACCCACGGTGCAGACGGTCGGACGCATCTGGGGCGAGCGCCGCGGCAGCCAGACGGCGCAGCTCTTTACGCAGCGCGGTTACGTCGTGTTCGCAATCGACAATCGCGGCTCCGGCAGCCGGGGCCAGAAGTTCACCGAGGCGCTCTACCGGCGCCTGGGCGGCGTCGAAGTCGTGGACCAGCTTGCCGGCATCGAATGGCTGAAGCGGCAGCCATTCGTGGATCCGGCGCGGGTCGGCGTGTATGGATGGAGTTACGGCGGGTACATGACCTTGATGCTGCTCTCGCAGTCACCGGGAACATTCAAGGCGGGGGTCGCCGGCGCGCCGGTGACCGATTTCCGCCTTTACGACACGCATTACACGGAGCGTTACCTCGGCACGCCACAGGAGAATCCGGATGGATACAGGCTGTCGAACGTGCTGACCCACGCAGGCGCGCTGCGCGATCGGTTGCTGCTGATGCACGGCATGGCCGACGACAACGTGCTCTTCACGAACACGACGCTCCTGATCCCGGCGTTGGTCGCGAACGGCCAGCCATTCGAACTCGTGCCTTACCCGGGCAGCCGCCACGGCGCGCTGACCTTCCGCGACACCGGCATCCACGGCTGGAAGACGATCCTCGACTTCTTCGACCGCACCCTGACGCCAACGCCAGATTAGGGCACGGAGGGGACGCACCCCTTCCGCGACCTCACCGCCGCACTGCACACCCA
>JBOHZO010000020.1:0-13571 GCA_050738555.1 Steroidobacteraceae bacterium
ACTTCGCGCGCGCGATGTAGGCGGCGCTGCGCGTGTCGACGCGGACCGTTTCGCCCTGGTTGACGAAGAGCGGAACCTTGACGACCGCGCCGGTCTCCAGCTTTGCGATCTTGGTGCCGCCGGTCACGGTGTCGCCGCGCATGCCGGGATCCGTTTCGACGATCTTGAGTTCCACGTGCGCGGGCGGAGTAACGGTGAGCGGCTGGCCATTCCACAAGGTCACGATGCAGACCGTGCCATCCTTCAGCCATTGCGCCGCGTCGCCGACGGCGGTCTCGCCCGCGGCGAACTGCTCGAACGACTCCGGCTGCATGAAATGCCAGAACTGGCCGTCGCTGTAGAGATATTGCATGTCGACGTCGACGACGTCCGCAGCCTCGACCGATTCGCCCGACTTGAATGTGCGCTCGATGACGCGCCCCGTGCGCAGATTGCGGATGCGCACGCGGTTGAAGGCCTGGCCCTTGCCGGGCTTCACGAACTCGTTCTCGACGATTGCGCAGGGATCGTTGTCGAGCAGAATCTTGAGACCCGAACGGAATTCGCTGGTGTTGTAGCTGGACATCGGATTTCGCCGTGGCGGCCCGGGCGGGCCGGGCGGTGCACCTAAAAGGCCGCGTATCATAGCGGCTGCCCGGTCGACCGGCCACCCCGTGCGGGAGCATGACGCCGGTCGCGAAATTGAGCCATTTCAGGGTGCTAGTATCCGGGCTCCAATCGCTGGCAGGACGCCACGGAGCCGGAATTGAAGTCACCCGTCGCCGTTCCGATGATTGCGCTGACGCGCAGTCAGGACAATGTCGAGGCGATCAACAAGGCGCTCAGAAACGCGGGCCACCCGGTCCACGTCACCTGGCTTCCCGACGCGCGCGACCTGGGCGACGCGCTGACGCAGGCTTCCGCCGAAATGCTGATGCTGTTCGCCGACGAAGGCATCGTCGATCTCGCGAGTGCCATGGACTTTCGCGCGCGCTTTGCGCCGGACGTTCCGGTCCTGATCGTGCGCGAGAAGCTCGACGAGGAGGTGATCGCAGAGGCGCTCGCGCTCGGCGCCCAGGACGCGGTGACACTCGGCAACGTGCCCCGGCTCCAGCTCGTCGTCGGGCGCGAGCTTCGCACCTATCGCCTGGATCGTGCGCTTTCGACGACGCTCGCCTCGGCGCGCGAGTACAAGAAGCAGTTGCAGAACATCGTCGAAGGCTCGACCGATGCGATCGCGGAGATCCAGGAAGGCATCATCGTCGACGCCAATCCGGCGTGGCTCGCGCTGTTCGGCTACTCGAATCCCGAAGAGGTCGTCGGCACGCCGCTGATGGACGCGTTCGATTCCGACGATCACGCAGCGATCAAGGGCGCGCTCGTCGCCTGCATGCAGGGCAAGTGGTCGGGGCACACGCTGCACGCATCCGCGCTCGTCGTCAGCGGCCACATGCCTTCGCTCGAATTCCAGCTCGCCCGCGCCGAGTTCGACGGCGAGCCCTGCGTCCAGATCTGCGTGCCGGCGAGGGTCGCGGATGCCGGCGAGTACGAGCGCAAGCTCGAGGAAGCGATGCAGAGCGATCCCGCGACCGGGTTCATGCACCGGCGCTATTTCATCGAGAAGCTCCGCGCGCGCCTCGCCGAACCCGTCAAGGCCGGCGTGCGCTGCCTCGCCTATATCGAGCCAGACAAGTACGAAGCCGTGCACGAGGAAATCGGCGTGCTGGACGGCGAGGATTTCCTCTCCGATTTCGCGCGCCTCCTGCGGGAGCAGGTGCAGCCGGGCGATCTCGCGGGCCGCTTCGGCGGTCACGGCTTCATGCTGCTGCTCGAGCGCGGCAACACGCAGGACGTCGAGGCCTGGTCCGAGCACGTCGTGCACAAGGTGGCAACCGAGGTGTTCCAGGCAGGCGCCAAGTCCTTGTCGACGACCTGCACGGTCGGCCTCGGCCCGGTGCCCGCGGAGGTGCGGACGCCCGAAGGGCCCGCGAACGACGCCTACCTGGCGCACCGCCAGGGCCGGGAGGTGGGCGGCAACCGCGTGCAGCTCCTCGAGCACACGGGCGCGATGCTCCGGCTGCAGGACCAGGACCGCCTCTGGGTCAAGCAGATCAAGGCCGCGCTGATGGAGAACCGGTTCCGGCTCGTGCAGCAGCCAATCGCGAGCCTGGTCGGCGAGGACCTCGGGATGTACGACGTGCTCGTGCGCATGCTCGACGAGCAGGGCCAGGAAGTACTGCCGTCGGTATTCATACCTGCGGCAGAGCGTAACGATCTCATGAAGAACGTCGATCGCTGGGTCGTCGGCGCGGCGATGTCGTTTTGCGCGGCCCGGAAGCCCGGCGCCCTCTTCGTCCGCCTGTCCCAGGAAACGCTTTCGGATCCTTCCTGGCCGGACTGGCTCGCAATCCAGCTGAAGTCCACGCGCATCGAGCCCGCGCGCATCGTGTTCCAAATCCGCGAGGAAGTCGCGGCGCAGCAGGTCAAGGACGCGGTCGCGCTGCACACGGTGCTGCGCCAGCGCGGTTTCCGATTCGCCCTCGAGGGCTTCGGTCTCGGCCGCGACACGGAACGGCTGCTCGGCCACCTCAAACCGGATTTCGTGAAAATCCACGGTGCGCTGATGCAAGGCTTGTCGGCTGATCAAGACAAGCAGGCGCGGGTGAAGTCGATGGTCGAGCTTGCCCGCAAGTGCAAGGCGGTCACCATCGGTGAGCGCGTGCAGGACGCCAACACGATGGCCGTGCTGTGGCAGCTCGGGGTCGAGTTCATCCAGGGCTATTTCGTCAACGCGCCCGAGGAAATTGTGCTCGGCTGAAGGCCGAGTCACTCCAGCCCGCGCGACCCGGGCGGGTTCGCGTCATTCGGTGCTGAGCCGGTCGACTTTCCGCCAGCCGCGCGGAAGAACCGCGCCGCGCTGGCCGCGGGAGCCGCGGTAGTGCGATAGATCCTTCCAGGAGAGTGTCATCTTGCGGTCGCCGCAGTGGACGGCGACGGATTGATTCGGCGCGACGACGATCGCGCCGATCATGAGTTCTTCGCCGGTGCGCGCTTTCTTGCCCGGAATGCCGAAAATCAGGTTGCCGCGACCTTTTTCCATTTCCGGCAGCTCAGACACCGGAAACGCGAGCATGCGTCCGTCGCTATTGACGGACGCGACGAGTGCGCGCTCTTCCGCCGGCACCGGCGCGGCAGCCAGCACCTTGGCGTTCTCCGGCAGCCGGAAGACGAGCTTGCCGGCGCGGTTGCGGCCCGTGAGCGACTCGAGTTTCGCGATGAAGCCGTGGCCCGCGTCGCAGGCGAGGAGCCAGTGGTCCGCGGGCTCGCCGATCAGCACCGCGGCGAAGGTTGCGCCCTCCGGCGGATCGAGGCGGCCTGACAGCGGCTCGCCCTGCCCGCGCGCCGACGGCAGGCCGTGAGCCGGCAGCGAGTAGGCCCGCCCGGTCGAGTCCACGAATACCGCCTGCTGCGTGCTGCGCCCGCGCGCCGCCGCCTGGAAGGCGTCGCCCGTCTTGTACGAAAGCTGGTCCGGCGCGAGATCGTGGCCGCGGGCCTGACGGACCCAACCGAGCGTCGAGAGGACGACCGTCACCGGCTCCGAGGTCACGAGCTCGGTTTCGTCGATCGCCTGGGCAGCCGCGCGCTCGACGATGCGGGTGCGTCGCGCATCGCCGAACTCGGCGGCGTCGGCGACGAGCTCGTCGCGGACGAGCCGCGTGAGCTTCGCGGAACTCTTCAATGTCTTTTCGAGCAGCTCCTGCTCGGCCGCGAGCTCCTTCTGCTCGCCGCGGATCTTCATCTCCTCGAGTTTCGCGAGATGCCGGAGCTTCGTCTCGAGGATTGCCTCGGCCTGCTCGTCCGTGAGCTTGAAGCGCTTCATGAGGACAGGTTTCGGCTCGTCTTCGCGCCGCACGATGCGGATCACTTCGTCGAGATTGAGGAAGGCGATCAGCAGGCCGTCCAGGATGTGCAGGCGCGCCGTGACTTTGTCGAGCCGGTAGCGCAACCGGCGCTTCACCGTTTCCTTCCGGTAGCCGAGCCACTCGGTCAGGAGGTCCTTGAGGCCGAACACGCGTGGCCGGCCATCGAGGGCGATGACATTGATGTTCACGCGATAGCTTCGCTCAAGATCCGTGGTCGCGAACAAGTGGGTCATGAGCTGTTCGACGTCGACGCGATTCGAGCGCGGCGTGATCACGAGGCGCGTCGGGTGCTCGTGGTCGCTCTCGTCGCGGAGGTCTTCGACCAACGGCAGCTTCTTGGCGCGCATCTGACCCGCGATCTGCTCGAGGACACGCGCTCCGGACACTTGGTATGGCAACGCCGTCACGACGACTTCGCCGTCCTCGATCTCGTACACGGCGCGGGCGCGGAACGTGCCATTGCCCGTCTTGTAGATGGCGCGCAGCTCGCTCTTCGGCGTGACGATCTCGGCGCCGGTCGGAAAATCCGGACCCTGCACGTGTTTGCCGAGCTCGGCGGCGGTCGCATCCGGCTCGTCGAGCAGGTGCACGCAGGCCGCGGCGACCTCGCGCAAGTTGTGCGGCGGGATGTCGGTCGCCATGCCGACCGCGATGCCCTGCGTTCCGTTCAGGAGCACGTTCGGCAGGCGCGCGGGCAGGAGTTTCGGTTCTTCGAGCGTCCCGTCGAAGTTCGGCGCCCAGGCGGCCGTGCCCTGGCCAAGCTCGGACAGGAGCACCTGCGCGTAGGGTCTGAGCCGCGATTCCGTGTAGCGCATGGCGGCAAAGGACTTGGGGTCGTCGGTCGATCCCCAGTTGCCCTGGCCGTCCACGATCGGATAGCGGTAGGAGAAATCCTGCGCCATCAGCACCATTGCCTCGTAGCAGGCGCTGTCGCCGTGCGGATGGTACTTGCCGATGACGTCGCCGACCGTGCGCGCGGATTTTTTGTGTTTTGCGCCCGCCGACAGGCTGAGCTCGCTCATCGCGTAGATGATCCGCCGCTGCACGGGCTTCAGTCCGTCCGCGAGCTGCGGCAGCGCGCGGTCGAGGATCACGTACATCGAATAGTCGAGGTACGCTTTCTCGGTGAATGTGCGGAGCGGTTGCCGCTCGATGCCTTCGAAGTCGAGTGCCTGCGCTTTCATCAGACCGCCGCCAGGTTGCCCTTGCTCTCGAGCCATTCGCGGCGGTCGGCCGCGCGCTTTTTCGCGAGCAGCATGTCGAGCACCTGGTCGGCGCCGTCCTTGGCGTCCACGGTGAGCTGCACGAGGCGGCGAGTGTCGGGCGCCATCGTCGTCTCGCGGAGCTGCAGGGGACTCATTTCGCCGAGGCCCTTGAAGCGCGTGATCACCGGCTTGCCGCGGATTCCCTCGGCCTGGATCATGTCGAGCGTGCCGTTCTTGTCGTGCTCGCCGAGGGCGTAGTAGACGTTCTTGCCGACGTCGATGCGAAACAGCGGCGGCATCGCGACGAAGACGTGCCCAGCCAGCACGAGCGGCCGGAAATGACGCAGGAACAGGGCGCAAAGCAGGGTGGCGATGTGCGCGCCGTCCGAATCGGCGTCCGCCAGGATGCAGATCTTGTGATAGCGGAGCCCCGAGAGATCGGCGGAGCCCGCGTCGACGCCCAATGCGGTGGTGATGTCGTGCACTTCCTGCGATGCGAGGACGTCTGCGGCCTCCACTTCCCAGGTGTTCAGGATCTTGCCGCGGAGCGGCATGACAGCCTGGAACGAGCGGTCGCGCGCCTGCTTGGCAGAGCCTCCTGCCGAGTCGCCCTCGACCAGGAAGAGCTCGCAGCGCTCCGGCTCCTGCAGCGTGCAGTCGGCCAGCTTGCCGGGCAGCGCGGGACCGCTCGTGATGCGCTTGCGCGTGACCCGGGCAGCGGCCTTCGTGCGCTCCTGCGCGTTGCCGATCGCGAACTGCGCGATCTTTTCACCCGCTTCCGGATGCTGGTTGAGCCAGAGCGCGAATGCGTCCTTCACGACGCCGCCGACGAAGGCGGCGGACTCGCGCGAGGACAGTTTCTCCTTGATCTGGCCGGCGAACTGCGGATCCTGCATGCGCACCGAAAGGACGAAAGCGATGCCCTGCCAGACGTCCTCGGGCGCGAGTTTCAACCCGCGCGGCACGAGGTTCCGGAATTCGCAGAACTCGCGTACCGCTTCGGTGACGCCTGATCGCAGACCATTGACGTGGGTGCCGCCCTGCGGCGTCGGAATCAGGTTGACGTAGCTTTCGGCAACCGGCGCCGCGGCCTCCGGCGCCCAGCAGAACGCCCAATCCGCCGTTTCGTTTCCGCCTTTGACGTGGCCCGCGTACGGCTCGTCCGGCAGGCGTTCCGCATCGCCCAATTGCTCGACGAGATACGCGCCCAGGTCGCCGGTGAAGTACCACTCCTCGGACTCGCCGCTCGCCTCGACTTTGAGCTTCATGCGCAGCCCCGGGCAAAGGACTGCCTTGGCCTTCAGCACGTGCTTCAGCCGCGGCACCGAAATGCTCGGCGAGTCGAAAAACGCCGGGTCGGGCCAGAATCTCAGCGAGGTTCCGGTCTGGCCGCGCTTGGCCTGGCCGACGGCCTCGAGCTTGGACACGACCCTTCCGTCGCGGCACCCGATGTTCCATTCGCGGCCGTCACGGCGCACGTGGCACTCGAGGTGCTTCGAGAGCGCGTTGACGACCGAAACGCCGACGCCGTGCAGCCCGCCCGCGTGCTCGTAACTCCGGTCCGAGAATTTCCCGCCGGCGTGCAGCCGGGTCAGGATCAGCTCGACGCCGCTGACCTTCTCCTTCGGGTGAATGTCGACCGGCATGCCGCGGCCGTCGTCGTCGACCGAAACCGATCCGTCCTTGTGCACGGTGACGGCGATGACCTCGCAGTGGCCCGAGAGCGCCTCGTCCACGCTGTTGTCCACCACCTCATGGACGAGGTGATTGGGATTCCGCGTGTCGGTGTACATGCCCGGGCGGCGGCGAACCGGTTCGAGGCCTTTCAGGACCTCGATGTCCGAGGCGGTGTACGACTGGGTCATGCGGGCGACGATTCTAGCAGCCGAGAGTCGGCCGGCGCAGTCAAGTCAGGCCAGATCGCGCAGGAGTGACTCGACTGTCGCCGCGGAGAGACGCGTCGCATGGCGATAGCGCGGATGATCCGTGCCGGCGCTCACCGCCGCACCGCGGCGGATCGCGTCGCGCACATCCGCCGGCAGCTCGAATCGCAGCCAGTGGACTGCGGAGGTCTTCTCGTCATTCTCGCGCTCGAGATCCTCATCCGCGATCGCGGTGACGCGTTTGAATCCCTCCACTTGCACGAAGCACTGATTCTCCAATCCCCGCAGCATGACGAGCGCGACCTCGCGTTCGTTCGGGTCGGGGTACTCGATCATCATGGTCGCTTTCCAGTTGCCGCCGTCGGGAATCAGCGGGTTGTAGGCGTCGAGCTCGTCGCGAATGCCCGCCGGCTCGAAGATGCGCTCGATGCGGAGCATCTCCTGCACCTGGTACTGGATCGTCAGGCGATCCTCGAATACCCAGGTCATGTGGGGTCCGATCGCCACCGCGCGCGCCCGCTTGTGATCGAGCACCGATGCGCGAAACGATTCGCGCTCGATTGCGTAGCGTTCGAGACTCATCAAGTCGGATGCGGTGAGGGCGCGCTCGCCGTGCTTCATCGGCGGCTCCTCAGATGCCATAGGCGAGGCGCAGCAGGTGCAGGGGATGCTCGGCAATTATCGTGCCGCCAAGGCCCGAGGCAATCTGCGTTCCGGCCATCGGGCAGTCGCTCGCGAAGTGCGTGGGTTCCGAGGCTGCAACGCGCTCCACGACGGGCTTTGCGATCTTCAGGGAGACCTCGCGGTACTCCCGCTTCACGGCGTAGGTGCCGTCGTGCCCGGAGCAGCGCTCGATCGTCGTGAGCGTCGTGCCCGGCACGAGCGAAAGCAATTCGCGCGTCTTCTGCCCGATCTTCTGCACGCGCAGATGACAGGGAACGTGATAAGCGACCTTTCCCAGCGGCGCCCGGAAATCCGTCCGGAGCTTCCCTTCCGCGTGTCGCAACATCAGGTACTCGAAGGGATCGAATGTGCGGCGCGCGACCGCCTGCACGTCCTCGTCCCCGGGGAAGAGAAGCGGCAGCTCGAGCTTGAACATCAGGACGCAGGATGGGACGGCTGCGATCACGTCATGGCCGGCCGCAACCAGTTCGACGAGCGCCGGGATGTTCCGCGCCTTGAGCTTCTCGATCGCGCCGAGATCGCCGAGCTCGAGCTTCGGCATGCCGCAGCAGCGCTCCTCCGCCGCGAGCGCAACCGGAATGCCGTTGTGCTCGAGGACCGCCACCAGGTCTTCGACGATATTCGGCTCGTGGCGATTCCCGTAACAGGTCGCGAACACGGCGACGCGGCCGGTCGTGCCGCCGGCCGGCATGGCCTCGAGGGCGGGCTTCGCGCGCCTCTGCTCCCGCTTGCGGAACGTGTCGGACGGGAATTCCGGGAGCGGCGCTTCGGGATGCACGCCCAGCATGCCGGCGAGCAGCCGCCGGGAGGCTGCGCTGCGGTTCGCCGCATTGACGATCTCGCGCACCACCGGAATGCCCGCAATGCGGCCCACGACATCGGTCGATGACAGCATGCGGTCGCGAAACGATGCGCCCCGGTCCTCGAGCCGCCGCGCCTTCGCGCGCAGCATCAAGTGCGGAAAGTCCACGTTCCAGGGATGGGGCGGAACGTAGGGACACTTGCTCACGAAGCACATGTCGCAGAGGTAGCAATGGTCCACTACCTCCCACCGCGCCGCTGCAGGCAGCGCGGCGACCTCGCCGGTCGGCGATTCGTCCACGCGCCCGAAGAGAACGGGAAATGCATTGCACAGGCTGAAACAGCGCCGGCAGCCGTGGCAGATGTCGAACACCCGCTCGAGCTCCCGCTCGAGTGAGGAATGGTCCCAGAAATCCGGATTCTTCCAGTCGAGCGCGTGCCGGGTCGGCGCCTCGAGGCTGCCCTCGCGGGCAGTGCCGGCCGGGCGCTCGTTCACGCGCGCCGCTCCAAGCGCGGCATGCGCTTCAGAGCTGGTCCAGTGCCTTCTGGAACCGGTTGGCGTGTGAGCGCTCGGCTTTCGCGAGCGTCTCGAACCAGTCTGCTATCTCGGCGAAACCCTCGGCGCGCGCGGTCTTCGACATGCCCGGGTACATATCCGTGTATTCGTGCGTCTCGCCCGCGATCGCCGCCTTCAGGTTGTCCGAAGTGCCGCCGATCGGCAGACCGGTCACCGGATCGCCGACCTGTTCGAGGTATTCGAGATGGCCGTGCGCATGGCCGGTCTCGCCTTCGGCCGTCGAGCGAAATACGGCCGACACGTCGTTGTAGCCCTCGACGTCCGCCTTCTGCGCGAAATAAAGGTAGCGGCGATTGGCCTGGGACTCGCCGGCAAAGGCCGCTTTCAGATTGCCTTCCGTCTTGCTGCCCTTCAGGTTCACGATGCTCTCCTCGTCGGCTCCGGCCGCGCTGGGCGGCCATTTAGACAGATTCTAACACCGCCCGCTCGTTGACCGCACCCGGCCCGGCTGTGAAACTTCCGGCCCCAACCCACCCCGTGGACGGAACGCGTGACCCGACCGAAACCGGCCATTCCCGATTTCGAGGCCGCCCTCGCGGAACTCGAGGAAATCGTCCACCGGCTCGAGCAGGGCAAGCTGTCGCTCGAGGAGTCGCTGCGCCAGTTCGAGCGCGGTGTCGTGCTGACCCGTAGCTGCCAGAAGGCCTTGCGGCAGGCGGAGCAGAAAATCCGCGTGCTCGCCAAGAGCGGCGACGGCGAGGTCAGCGAGCAGGATTTCGACGCAGAGGACGCAAGCTGAACGGTTCCTGATGCGGGCCGAACCCATTGCCGGAAGCTGGCAGACGATTTACCGCGAGCGCGTCGAAGCGGTTCTCCTGCGAATCCTGCCACCGGAAGGCTCCGAACCCGCGCGGCTGCACCGCGCCATGCGCTATGCCGCGCTCGGCGAAGGCAAGCGGATTCGTCCGCTCCTCGTCTACGCAACGGGCACCGCCATCGGCGCGGCGCCGGAATCGCTCGACGCGCCCGCGGCCGCGGTCGAGCTGATCCACGCTTATTCGCTCGTGCACGATGACCTGCCCGCAATGGACGACGACGACCTGCGCCGCGGCCGGCCGACGACCCATCGCGCCTTCGACGAGGCGACGGCGATACTTGCCGGCGATGCCTTGCAGGTGCTCGCATTCGACATCCTGGCCAATGAGCCGATGCCGGCGGTCGATGCCGCGGGCCGAGCCGCGATGATCGGCCTCCTCTCCCGCGCGAGCGGCACCCAGGGCATGGCGGGCGGCCAGGCCATGGATCTCGCGGCGACCGGGCGCCGACTCGAGCCGCGGCAGATCGAGGAGATGCATGCCCTGAAAACCGGCGCCCTGATCCGCGCAGCCGTGCTGATCGCCTGCGCCGCGAACGCGAAGCTCCCGGCAGAAAGGCGCGACGCGCTCGATCGCTATGGCCGCGCGATCGGTTTGTCGTTCCAGATCGTCGACGACCTGCTCGACGTGCTCGGCGATCCGGCGGTCACCGGCAAGGGCGCCGGTTCCGACGCGCTGCGCGGCAAGCCGACTTATCCGGCGATCGCGGGTGTCGCCGCCGCGCGCGCGCGCGCCGCAGAGCTTGCCGGGGACGGCATCGCGGCCCTCAGCGCCTTCGGCCCGGAGGCCGGACAGCTGCGCGAGTTCGCGGGCGATCTCGTCCTGCGGGGCCGTTGAGCGCGCTGCGCCGTATGCCGGCCCTCCCGGCTCACGTAAACTGCCGCAATGAGTGACGGAAAGCCGGTCGGTCTGCTCGCGACGATCGAAACGCCGGCCGATCTGCGGGCGCTCCCGCGCAATGAGCTCGGCGGCCTGGCGAACGAGCTCCGCCAGTGCCTGATCCAGACCGTCGGCCAGATGGGCGGGCATCTCGCCGCGGGCCTCGGCACGGTCGAGCTCGCGGTCGCGCTGCACTATGTTTTCGACACACCCTACGACCGTCTCATCTGGGACGTCGGTCACCAGGCCTACCCGCACAAGGTGCTGACCGGCCGCCGCCGGCGGCTCGGAAGCATCAAGCAGCGCGGCGGGCTCGCGCCTTTCCCGACGCGTTCGGAAAGCGTCTACGACAGCTTCGGCGTCGGCCATTCGAGCACCTCGATCAGCGCGGCCCTCGGGATGGCGATCGCGAATCGCATCACCGGCAGCGACCGGCGCATCGTCGCCGTGATCGGGGACGGCGCGATGAGCGCCGGCCTCGCGTGGGAGGCGCTGAACCATGCCGGCGGCGAGGACGTCGACCTGCTCGTCGTGCTGAACGACAACGACATGTCGATCTCGGAGAATGTCGGCGCGCTGTCCAATTATTTCGCGCGACTGCTCTCGGGGCGCATGTATGCGCACCTGCGCGCAGGCGGGAAGAAGGTCCTGCGGTCGATGCCTTCCGCCTGGGAGCTTGCGCGGCGCTCGGAAGTGCATGCCAAGGGCATGGTGTTGCCCGGAACCCTTTTCGAGGAAATGGGATTCAACTACATCGGCCCGGTGGACGGGCACGACGTCGACGCGCTCGTCACGACGCTCGGCAACATGCGGACGCTCCCGGGTCCGCAGTTCCTGCACGTCGTGACGCAGAAAGGCAAGGGTTACGCGCCGGCCGAGGCCGACCCGATCAAGTGGCACGGCCCCGGCCCCTACGATCCGGCGAGCGGAACGCTCTTCAAGGAGCAGGCTGCGGGCCCGACCTACTCGCAGGTGTTCGGCGAGTGGCTTTGCGACATCGCCGCGCAGGATTCGCGCTTCGTCGGCGTCACGCCGGCGATGCGCGAAGGATCCGGCATGGTCGAGTTCGAAAAGCGGTTTCCGGACCGGTACTTCGATGTCGCGATCGCGGAACAACACGCCGTCACGCTGGCGGCCGGACTCGCCTGCGACGGCATGCGGCCGGTGGTCGCCATCTATTCCACTTTTCTCCAGCGCGCCTACGACCAGTTGATCCACGACGTGGCGTTGCAGCGGCTACCGGTCATGTTCGCGATCGACCGCGCGGGCCTCGTCGGCGGCGATGGGGCGACGCACCAGGGCGTGTTCGACCTTTCGTATCTGCGTTGCGTGCCGAACATGGTCGTGATGGCGCCCGCGGACGAGAACGAGTGCCGACAGATGCTCTACACCGCCGGTTCGCTCGACCAACCGACGGCCGTTCGTTATCCGCGCGGGCGCGGGCCCGGCGTCGCCGTGCAACGCACGATGCAGGCACTGCCGCTCGGCCGCGCCGATACCCGCAGGACCGGCGGCAGCGGGCTCGCACTCCTCGCCTTCGGCACGATGGTGGCGGCAGCCGCGGCGGCCGCGGACGCGCTCGACGCGACGCTCGTCAACATGCGCTTTGTCAAGCCGCTCGACGAGGAGCTGGTCGCGTCGATCGCGGCGAGCCACCGCGCGATCGTCACGCTCGAGGAGAACGCGGTGGCGGGGGGCGCGGGCTCTGCCGTGCTGGAATTCCTCCAGCGCCTCGGGAGTCCGATTCCCGTGCTCCAGGTCGGGGTGCCAGACGGTTTCGTCGAGCACGGCTCGCGCGAGGACAACCTCGCCGCGGCCGGCCTCGATCCCGCGTCGGTCCGGACCGCGGTCGAGCGCTTCTGGCGCGGCCACGGCATCGTTCGCGCAGTGCCCGCGGGTTAATCAGGACCGGCATGGTATGATTTCGCCATGAACGCGAAATCAGCCAGTTTCACGGTCACGCCGATCATCGACGACGTCCAGGGCCGCCCCGACACGCGGCGGATTCCGATCGACCGCGTGGGCATCAAGGACATCTTTCACCCGGTGCGCGTGAAGGACCGCTCGGGCGGCGAACAGCACACGATCGCGAACTTCAACATGTACGTGCACCTGCCGCACAACTTCAAAGGCACGCACATGTCGCGTTTCGTCGAAATCCTGAACGAGCACGAGCGGGAAATTTCGGTCGAGTCCTTCAACCAGATGCTGGCCGAGATGACCACGCGCCTGGATTCCGAGGCCGGCCACCTCGAGATGACCTTCCCCTATTTCATCATGAAGAAAGCGCCGGTGACCGGCGTGCCGAGCCTGCTCGACTACCGCGCCACGCTCGCGGCCGAACTCAAGGCAGGTATCGTCGAGACCTGGCTCAAGGTGCTCGTCCCGGTGACGAGCCTGTGCCCGTGCTCCAAGCAGATCTCCGATTACGGCGCCCACAACCAGCGCTCGCACCTCACGATTTCCGCGAAGATTTCCGAGCATGTCTGGATCGAGGAGCTGATCGATATCGCGGAGGAAGAGGGAAGCTCCGAACTCTACGGCATACTCAAGCGTCCCGACGAAAAGTTCGTGACCGAGCGTGCCTATGACAATCCCAAGTTTGTCGAGGACATCGTACGGGACATCGCCACGCGCCTGAATTCCGACGCACGAATCCTGGCCTATGTGATCGAGGCCGAAAACTTCGAGTCCATCCACAACCATTCGGCCTATGCCCGAATCGAACGCGATAAGGACGTTCCGGCGGCGAGCTAAGGCGTGAGGACGACCGGCGGGTCGGGCTCCTCGCGAGTGAATAAAGTTCCGGGTGAACGAGCGAGGAG
>JBOHZO010000021.1:0-10175 GCA_050738555.1 Steroidobacteraceae bacterium
GCCGTGCTCGACGCCGGGGTTCATGAGGTCCGCGCCCGCGGGCTCGCCGTCGTCGATCTGCGGCCACATTGCGACGATCGCGCCGGTCTCGTCGCGCGGCGCCTTGCGCTCGCGGTCGAAACGGCGATTGAAATCCCCGAGCACCGCGAAAGCATCGCCCGCCCGCGCGCGCCGGTCGATCCAGTCTTCGAGCACGGGCACCTGCCGCTGCAGGACGTGGCAGTCCGGCCGGTCGGCGGTCAGCGGGTCGCGATGACAGGCAGACTTCAGGTGCACGGCGAGGAGGCGCAGCTCCTGCGGCGTGCCCGGATGGATCGTCACATCCGCACCCCAGCGAACCTCGTTACCCGGCAGCCCGAGCGCGCGGTAATCGCGGTTGCAGCGAAACGGTATTCCGCGCCGGATCGCGAAGCCGACGTTCTGCACGTGCCGGCGCCTGGTGAAGCAGAATTCGTGGCCGGGGAAGATCTGCGCCGCCGCATCGCGGCCGTCGATCTCCTGCAGGGCGAAGATATCGGCGCGGAGCGTCTCCGCAAATGCGCGAAGCCGCTGCAGGTCGTCTTCGCTCCACCGCCCTTTCGGGATGAGGTCACAGGGAATCGCGCGCTCGCTGCCGGCGGTGCGCCGGCCGGATTCGATGCAGGATGACGCGAGTGAATCGAAGGTTCGCGGCGTCATCAGCCATTCCAGGTTCCAGGTCGCGAGCGTGAGGCGCTCGGCGGCCGATGCCCCGGCGGCGGTCACCAGGGCGGCGCAAGCCGCGACGAGCCGCATCACTTGTCGGCCTGGCGGCGGTTCGCAACGAGGTCCGCGACGACCGCTGGATCGGCGAGCGTCGAAGTGTCCCCGAGCTGGTCGTGCTCGTTGGCCGCGATCTTCCGCAGGATGCGCCGCATGATCTTCCCGGAACGCGTCTTGGGAAGCCCCGGCGCCCACTGGATGTGATCCGGCTGTGCGATCGGGCCGATCTCCTTGCGCACCCATTGGGCAAGCTCCATGCGGAGCGCATCCGTCGCCGCTTCGCCGCTATTCAGCGTGACATAGGCGTAAATGCCCTGGCCCTTGATCTCGTGCGGGAAGCCGACGACGGCCGACTCGGCCACCTTCGAATGCGCGACAAGCGCGCTCTCGACCTCGGCCGTGCCGATGCGGTGGCCTGACACATTGATGACGTCGTCCACGCGGCCCGTGATCCACCAGTAGCCGTCCTCGTCGCGGCGCGCGCCGTCGCCGGTGAAATACTTGCCGCGGTAGGTCGTGAAGTAGGTGTCGATGAAGCGCTCGTGATCACCGTAGACCGTGCGCATCTGGCCGGGCCAGCTGTCGAGCAGCACCAGGTTGCCGTCGGTCGCGCCCTCGAGGATGCGGCCTTCGTTGTCGACGAGCGCCGGGCGCACGCCGGGCAGCGGCAGGGTTGCCGAGCCGGCCTTGAGATCCGTCGCGCCTGGCAGCGGCGAAATGAGGATGCCTCCGGTCTCCGTCTGCCACCAGGTGTCGACGATCGGGCAGCGGCTGTCGCCCACGACGCGGTGATACCACTCCCAGGCCTCGGGATTGATCGGCTCGCCGACGGTGCCGAGCAGCCGGAGACTCGCGCGGGACGTTGCCTTGACCGGCGCGTCGCCGTCGCGCATCAGCGCGCGGATCGCGGTCGGCGCCGTGTAGAAGATGGTGACTTTGTGCTTGTCCACGACGCGCCAGAAGCGCGAGGTGTCAGGGTAGTTCGGAACACTTTCGAACATGAGACTCGTCGCGCCGTTCGACAGGGGTCCGTAGACGATGTAGCTGTGGCCGGTGACCCAGCCGACGTCGGCGGTGCACCAGAAGATGTCTTCCTCGCGGTAATCGAACACGGAGGCAAAGGTGAAATTCACGAACACCAGATAGCCGCCGCTCGTGTGCAGTACGCCCTTCGGCTTGCCGGTCGATCCGGACGTATAAAGGATGAAGAGCGGATCCTCCGCGTTCATCCGCTCGGGTTCGCAGGCCGCGGGCTCCGCGGCGGTGATCTCCTCGTAGCGCAGGTCGCGTCCTGCCAGCCAGGCGACCTCGGCGCCGGTGCGGCTCACGACGACGACATTCCTGACCGGCAGCTTCCGGGAAGCGATCGCAGCGTCCACGTTTGCCTTCAGCGGGATCTTCTTGCCGCCGCGCACGCCCTCGTCTGCCGTGATCACGATCGTGGACGCGCAATCCTCGATGCGGCCCGCGAGCGACTCGGGCGAGAAGCCACCGAACACCACCGAGTGGATGGCGCCAATCCGCGCGCAGGCGAGCATCGCGACCGCCGACTCCGGGATCATGGGCATGTAAATCGTGACGCGGTGGCCTTTCTTCACGCCGAGCTTGCGCAGCGCATTGCCAAAACGGCAGACCTGTTCGTGGAGCTCGCGATAGCTGACCCGCCTCGACACCGATGGATCGTCGCCCTCGAACAGGAGCGCGGTCTTGTCGGCGCGTTTCGCGAGCTGCCGGTCGAGGCAGTTCACCGCGACGTTGAGCTCGCCGTCCTCGTACCAGCGCAGGCGGAAGTCCGCCGGATCGAAGGACACGTCCTTGATGCGAGCCGGGAAACGCATCCAGTCGATGCGTTTCGCGATGCGCGCCCAGAAGGCTTCCGGATCGCGGACCGATTCTTCATACAGGGCCCGATAGTCCGCGGCTTTCACGGCCGCTTTCGCCGCGAATGCCTTCGGAACCGGGTGTTTGTGGACGGTCATCGGGTCCGCGGCGATTCGATCAGACGTCGGCGGCCTTGAACGTGTCGCAGGCTTCGAGCGTGCCCGTCTCGTGTCCGCGCCTGAACCAGCGCTGGCGCTGCTCCGAGGTCCCGTGCGTGAAGGTATCGGGCACGACCGCGCCGCCGGCGCTCTTCCGCAGGCGATCGTCGCCGACGGCACTCGCGGCATTCAGCGCCTCCTCGATGTCGCCGGGTTCGAGGATGCCGGCGTACTTGTCGGCACGATGCGCCCAGAGCCCGGCATAGCAATCGGCCTGCAGCTCGAGCCGCACGCTCAACTGGTTCCCCTCGATTTCACCGACTCGCTGCCGCAACTCCTGCACGCGGCTCGAGATACCCCTGAGGTTCTGCACGTGATGACCGACCTCGTGCGCGACGACATATGCCCGCGCAAAGTCGCCACGCGCGCCGAGCTGGGCGTCGAGCTGGTCGAAGAAGCCGAGGTCGATGTACAGGTCTTCATCCGGCGGGCAGTAGAAAGGACCGACCGCCGCCTGAGCGTAGCCGCAACCGGATTCGACCGCCCCATTGAAGAGCACGAGCGTGGGCTCGCGATAGTCGCCGCCGAGATCGGCGAACACCGCTTTCCAGGCGTCCTCGGTCTCGGCGAGCGCGACGGCGATCTGCTGGCGCCATTCCGCCTCGTTGGGCGATTCGACGTAGGGCTCGTCGGTCGCCTGCTGCGTGGTCGTGCCGACGCCCTGCATCAAGACCGTCGGATCGATCCCGAAGTACATCGCAAGCAGCACGAGGGCGACCGTGCCGATTCCGCCGCCGACCAGCCCGCGGCTGACGCGCATGCCGCGCCGGTCTTCGATGTTCTGGCTCTGCCTGCGTCCTTGCCAGCGCATGGCGATTCCTCCGCGGAAAGTCTAATTCAGATGAAGGGTCGCGGCAGGTAGTGATCGACGAGGAATGC
This sequence comes from Steroidobacteraceae bacterium, assembly GCA_050738555.1. GTDB lineage: Bacteria > Pseudomonadota > Gammaproteobacteria > Steroidobacterales > Steroidobacteraceae > SCUD01. The sequence continues at coordinate 3,660 of JBOHZO010000021.1, forward strand.
CGCGAACAGCAGCGCGAGGTAATTGACCGAAAACCGGAAGGTGCGCATCGGCAGGTCGGGGCGATCCGATTGCCGGAGCTGCCAGGCATGGCGCAGGAAGTGCGCATCGAGGACGAGCGCAGCGGCCAGGTAGAAATACCCGGACATCCCGGTCAGGAAAGGCAGCATCGTGACGACCGAGAGCAGCACCGTGTAATACCAGATGAATTGCTTGGTATAGGCGATGCCGTGGGTGACCGGCAGCATCGGGATGCCCACGCGCGCGTATTCGTCGCGCCGCGCGATCGCAAGCGCCCAGAAATGCGGCGGCGTCCACGCGAAGATGATCAGGAACAGGAGCAGCGCATCGGCATCGACGGCGCCGGTGACGGCTGTCCAGCCGAGCACCGGGGGCGCCGCGCCGGCAGCGCCGCCGATCACGATGTTCTGCGGCGTCGCGCGCTTGAGCCAGACCGTGTAGACGATCGCGTAGCCGATGATGGAGACGAAGGTCAGGATCGCGGTCAGCGCGTTGACGAGGAGCGCGAGCACGAGCATCGAGCCCGCGCCCAGCACGAACGCGAAGGAGAGCGCATAGGCTTCGGACACCGTGCCGCGCGGCAGTGGCCGCATGCGGGTGCGCGCCATTTCGGCGTCGATGCGCGCGTCGAGCACGTGATTGATCGCGGCAGCCGACGAGGCCGCGAGCGCGATGCCGATCGTGCCCCAGACGAGCGCGCCCGCGGGCGGGAAGCCGGGCACGGCCAGGAACATGCCGACGATGGCCGTGAACATGATGAGCGACACGACCTTCGGCTTGGTGAGCTGGAAGTAATCGCGCGCCTTCGCCCAGCCTCTGCCGGCCGTCCTGAGGGTTTCTGCATCGCGGGCAGTCATGAAGCCGGTGATGCTATCACGGCAAGCTCAGGGCTCCGCCGGGAGGCCGGTCGCGGCGGCGGCCCGGCGCACCACTTCGTCGAGCAGCGTGCGCAGGAAGCCGGCAAAGACCCTCACGCGCGCAAGCCGTTCGGCGGCGGGCGTATGCACGATGGACAGCGGCGGCCCCCGCATCGTGTGTTCGGGCAGCACGATGACGAGCCGCCCGTCCACGAGCGCGCGGGCCGCGAGCAGATCCATCGTCTGCGTGATGCCGGCGCCGTCGGCGGCCGCGAGCATCACGGCTTCCGCCTCGTTCACCGTCATCCGGAAACGTGGCCGGAACGGTGGCACGGGATCGGTCGCGAACAGCCAGGGACGCGGTTGCGCGCCGTCCGCCGGCAGCGAGCCGATCAGCACGTGGCCGGCGAGGTCTTCGATGCGCTGCGGTCGGCCGTGCTTCGCGAGATAGCCGGGTGAAGCACAGGTGATCCAGCGCGAGCCGGAAATCCTCCTCGCGACGAGGTTCGGGTCGGTGACTGTGCCGGCGCGGACCGCGAGGTCGACTCCCTCGCGCACGAGATCCACCACGCGCTCGTTGAAGCGCAGGTCGAGGTCGATGCCCGGATAGCGCGCGAGGAAATCGGGGAGCGCGGGCAACAGGATGTGCCGGCCGAAGGACCCGGGCACGTCCACGCGCAGGCGTCCGGTGGGTTGTTCCTTGCTCTGCCTGAGCGTCTCCTCGGCGGCGGCGAGTTCGGCGAACACCCGCCGGCAATGCCCCAGGTAATCCGCCCCCGCCGGGGTGATGGCGACCTTGCGCGTGGTGCGGTTCAGGAGTTTCAGTCCGAAGCGCTGTTCCAGCCGGCGCACATGGTTGCTGACCATCGCGCGCGACAGTCCCAGTTCAGTGGCTGCACGGGTGAAGGAGCCGAGTTCGGCCACCCGGCTGAAGGCTTGCATGGCCTGGAAGGCTTCCAAGTCTCTATTAGATAGATATAGTGAACAATAAAGTCAATATTGAGTGGTTTATTAGATCAGTAGCCAGACGTATCGTGTCCACCGCATTCATGCGAACGGCAGCCCAGGAGACGGCATGTTTCTTTTCAATCGTTCGGCCATGGCGGTCTGCTTCGCGCTCGTCGTCGCGGGTTTGCCGGTCCTGATCCAGTACCTCTGAGGCTAGCGGAACGACGGCCGGTAACGGCCGACTTCCGACCGCGGGCTGAGGTAGCGGAGCAGCGCGACGGTCGCGAGCACGAGCAAGGCGGCGCCGGCGTTGTGCGCGGTGCCGAGCGAGAGCGGCCACCCCTTCCAGATCAGGTTGATCCCGATTGCGGTTTGAAGAACGAGGGCAATCGCAACTGCGGTCGCGGCCACGCGCGCGGCGGTGGTCTGCCCGCGCCGCCAGGCGCCGATGACGAGGAGCGCGAACAGAACAGCGGTCAGGTAGGCGCCGAGCCGATGCGTGTAGTGGATCGCGACGCGCGCGGGGGCGTCGAGCACGCCACCCTCGTAATCGATGCCGAGGCCCCGCCAGAGCACGAAACCATTCTTGAAATCCATGTCCGGCCAGAACGAGCCCTGGCAGGTGGGGAAATCCGGGCAGGCGGCGGCGGCGTAATTGGAGCTGGTCCAGCCGCCGAGCGAGACCTGCGCGGCCAGGACAGCCGCGCCCGCGATTGCGAGTCGTCGCACCGGACGCTCCGAGGCTTTCAGGTCGCGGCGTTGCGGCGGCAGCGCGAGCCACCAGAGCAGCGCGAGCATCGTGATCCCGCCCAGCAGATGCAGCGTCACGATCAGGGGCTTCAGCAGCAGGGTGACGGTCCACATGCCGAGCAGGGCCTGCAGCACGAGCAGGATGACGGCCATCCATGGCAGGACACGCGGCTGCGCCGGGTCGCGCCGGTTCCTGACCGAAAGCGCCGCGAGGCCGAGAACGAGCAGGGCGAGGGCGCCGACGATATAGCGATGCACCATCTCGTTGAGCGCTTTCTGGTAATCGAAGAGCCGGTCCGGATTCTCCGCATTGATCTCGGCGACACGATCGGCCGCCAGCGCGGGATGGAAGTTTCCGTAACAGCCGGGCCAGTCCGGGCAGCCGAGGCCTGCGTTCGTCAACCTCACCCAGGCTCCGACCACGACCACGATCGCGCAGAACACGGTCGCGACGAGCGCCGCGCGGCGAAACCAGGTCAAGCGCCGGGTTTCTGGCATTTCGACTCCCTATCCAATGGTCGAAAGGCGCAGCAGGCGTTCGAGATCCGCGAGCAGTCCGCGCGCCGAGCCGGTGGCAGGGTAACTCATCATCAGATTGCCATGGGGGTCCACTATATAAATGCCGGCGCCGCCATCGACGGCGGGCGGAAACTGCGCACGGAGCGCTTCGCCTTCGCCGCCGGTCGCAGCGAGCAGCAGGAGATCCTCGTCCCGCAGCGGGAAATCGGCTGCACAACATTCGCCCCCGTGCAGCAGCACGCGCCGGACGCGCGCCGCGTCTTTGTCGAGCGCAAGCCGCACTTGGCCGAGCTCCGCCAGCACCGCGACGCAGCGATCGTCGCAAGCGCCCTGCACGACGTGCACGAGGAACCAGCGGCCGCGCAGCAGCTCCGCAGGAAGCGGGCGCGGGGGATGGATCAGCTCGCCACGCACGTCCGCGGTCGGCCGCCAGCCCGAAGAAAAGTAGAGCCAGGCCGCCGCCCCGAGCGGAACGAGGAACAGTGAAGCCATGAGCAAGAGCTGTCGCCGGCCGGAACGGCGGCGCGCGGGCGCGGTCACGTCATGTCTCCGGTCCGTCGCAGGCTCGACACGAGCCAGATCGCAACGGCGAGCGCGGCGAAGGCAAACCACTGCACGGCGTAGGCGAGGTGGCGCGCCGGCGGCGTGCCCGGTACGGTCCATGCGCGGACGAAGCCCTCGGGCTCCGCCGGATCGAGCAGGACCACGCGCGGATCGAGGTCGCGATCGAGCAGGTCGGATAATTCCTCCATCCGCGGATACTGCACGAGCTTCGGCCAGCCGGCGGGCGCCTCAGCCGCAAGTTCGATCGGCGGGCGCGGCAATTCATCGATGCGGCCGGTGATCGCGCGGAGCTCGCCGCCGACCGGGACTTCGGGCAGATTCTCGCGGGTCGCGCCGAAGGGGAGCCAGCCGCGATTGACGAGCACGGCGCTTCCATCGGCGAGCAGGAGCGGTGTCAGCACCTGCACGCCCGGCCGCCCGGCATGGCTCATGTTGTCGAGGAGGAACTGGCGGTCCGTATCGTAACGGCCGCGGGCCGACACGCGCTGGAAGCGGGGCGCCTCGCCGGGGAGTTGCCGCCACTCGAGCGCGGGGCCCGCACGCGCGAATTCGGCGACGAGCGCGCGTTTCTCCGTCGCTCGCCCGAGCTGCCAGTCGCCCAGCGCGGCAAACAGGACGACGGCTGCGACGGTCGCGACCGTTGCAACCGGCCGCGGCGCAAATCGCGATCGGCCCCGGTTCAGCACCGGGCTATACTCGCGCATCCGAACCATCGGGACCGACCCATGACAGGCGTCAAGTGGCTGGTGCTCGTCATCTTCTTCGCAATCATCCTCAGCCTGGTGTCGGCCATGCTGAGTCTCGTGCGTGACCACCGGGGCGAATCACGGGGCATGGTGAGGGCGCTCAGCGTCCGCATCGGCCTGTCGATCACGCTCTTCATCCTGCTGTGGCTGACCTGGAAGCTGGGCTGGATCGAGCCGCACGCGGTCGGCGGCTGATCTTCTAGTCCTCGTCCGCCGTTTCCGCGAGCGCGCGGATCGACGGGAGATTCCGCCAGGCGCCCGCGATGTCCATTCCGAAACCGAACACGAACCGGTCCGGCACGCCGACGCCAACGAAATCCGCCTTGACCTGCGCAGGCACAGCGCGCTGTTTTACCGCAAACGCGGCCAACAGCACCTCGCGGGCTCCCAGCTCGAGGAAGCGCGCGTAAATCGCCGCGAGCGTGCGGCCTTCGTCGAGGATGTCGTCGAGCAGCAGCACGATGCGATCGGTCACTGGTTCGTGCGGCCCCGCGATCCACACGAGCTCGCCGCCGGTCGTCTCGCGCCCGTAGCGGCGCACGTGCACGTAACTGCAATCGAGCGAGAACGCGAGCCTCGGCAGCAGTTGCCCGGCGAAAACCTGTCCGCCGTTCATGACCGTCACCACCAGAGGATGACTGCCGGCGAGTCGCGCCGTGATTTCGCCGGCCAGGCGGTCGAGCGCCGCCTGCACCTCTTCGGCGCTCACGATCTCATCCGAACGCGGTAACACATCGTTCATCGACGAATTTTACCCTTCATGGGACTGCTGCGACGAAGCGGACGCGGGTCGCGCCGGGGCGTTGCCGCTCGCCGGCCGCCGGCAGCCGCCAGTTCCTAGAATGACCCTGCGCTGAAAAGGCGACGCAACTCTTTTCCCTTTTCCCGCATCAATGACGTCAAGGGAGTCCGCGTGAACCTGACCGAAAAATCGCTGAAGAGCCCCATCGGGGTCGCGGTCGGCGTCGGGCTCATCATCGTGCTCGGCATCGTCAGCCTCGTGAAGCTGCCGGTGCAGCTCTTTCCGGACATCGAAGAGCCGGTGATCACGATTTTTACGGGCTGGCGCGCGGCCGCGCCGACCGAAGTCGAGTCCGAGCTGATCGAGCCCCAGGAGCAGGCGCTCCGCGGCCTGCCCGGGTTGCAGGAAATCCAGTCCTTCGCCAATGCGGGCGGAGCCTTCATCAATCTCGAGTTCGCGATCGGCACGGACATGGGCCGGACGCTGATCGACGTGATCGCGCGCATGAACCAGCTCCCACCGCTGCCGCGCGATGCCGATGCGCCGCGCATTTCGCTCGGCGCAGACTTCGGCGGCAGCCCGAACGAAACCCTCTCCTGGTTCTTCGTGCAGTTGAAGCCCGGCTCGCCCGGACCGGTTGAGAATTACCGGCGCGAAGTCGAGGATCTCCTGCGCTCGCGGGTCGAATCGATACCGGGCGTCGGCACGATCAATCTCTTCGCTGGCGCCCCGGACGAGCTTCGCATCGAGTTCGACGCTTACCGGGCGGCCGAGCTTGGCATCCCTATTCCCGCGATCGCCGGTGTCGCCGGCAGCGCGGACGACGTGTCGGGCGGCTTCGCCGAGCTCGGCCGGCGCCAGTACACGCTGCGCTTCGCGGGGCGCTACCGGCCCGCGGATCTCGGCGAGCTGGTGCTCGACTGGCGCGACGGCCGCCCGGTGCGGCTCGCCGATGTCGCGACCATCTCGGTCCAGCGCGGCGATCGCAGCACGCTCTCCGTGCAGAACAACAACCCGGCGATCGCGGTGCAGATCATCAAGGAATCGGGCGCCGACGTGCTGGCGACGCTCAAGGCGGTGAGGGCGGAGATCGCGGAACTCCGCGAAGGTCCGCTTGCGGACACGGGTCTCGCAATCGAGCAGTCCTTCGATCCCTCGGTATTCATCAACCAGGCGATCGGCCTGGTCGGCGGCAACCTGCTTGCGGGCGTGATCCTGGCGGTCGTGGTCCTGTGGCTGTTCCTGCGGCAGTTCCGCTCGACGCTCCTGGTCGGCGTCGCGATCCCGGTCAGCGTGCTTGCGACGGTTCTCGTGATGCTGGTGACCGGCCACTCGCTGAACGTGATCTCGATCGCCGGCATCGCCTTCGCC